>JASFIV010000076.1:0-17023 GCA_050122475.1 Desulfobacterales bacterium
TTTATTGCTATTAATCAACTTTCTTTTTTATCTTCCGTGCTTTTCGTTTCCTTTTCTATTTTTCCGGTATGACAACTTTTTCTGAAGTACATGTATATTGAGAATACCTGAAATTCGATAGAACTTCAGATATGTAAATGATATCTTCTCTTTTTATATGATTGATAGGCAGATAATTAAAAATAACTGCTGGCATCCCAGCAATGGGTGCACAGCTTTTCCTTGGGCATGCCAATAGCCGCAACCAGATCATCCAGTTTCTGGTACTGCAGGGAGGTCAGTTTCAGTCGTTGTCTGATATTGTCGACCATTGCCAGGTTTTTTTCCGAACCGGCGGTGGCATATTCAGCTAAATGTTTATCCTCTGTGTCTTCCAGCGCGGCGATGGCTTTGCGGCCGGCCAAATCCAGTGTTGAGCGGGACGTCGAGAAGTTTAAAAAATCACACGGATAGATGAGGGTAGGGCAGGCCGGTCGCATATGGACTTCTTTGGCACCGTATTCATATAAAATTTGAATGGTGTCCTGCAGCTGGGTGCCGCGTACGATCGAGTCCTCGCAAAAAAGAATTCTGCGGTCCTTGATCAGCTCTTTTATGGGGATCAGTTTCATTTTGGCAACCAGATCCCGGATGCTCTGAATCTGGGGCATAAAGCTGCGAGGCCAGGTCGGTGTATACTTAACAAAAGGTCTGACATAAGGGATATTCTTTTCATGGGCATACCCGATGGCGTGCCCGATGCCGGAATCCGGGATACCGGCGACAAAATCGATATCGACGCTGTCATTTTGGGCCAGGAGCCTGCCACAACGGTTGCGGGTGGCTTCCACATTGATACCCTCGTAGCTGGTCGCCGGATAGCCGTAATAAACCCATAAAAAAGCGCAGATCTGCATCTGGTCCTGCGGTGGTTTTCTTTGCTCCATGCCCTCGGCCGTTATTAAGACAATCTCACCGGGTCCCAGATTTTTTTCCATCTGATAGCCTAGGTTGGGAAAGGCACAGGATTCCGATGCTGCCACATAAGCCCCTTCTTTTTTGCCGATCACAACGGGTGTGCGGCCCAATTGATCCCGCGCTGCATAAATACCATCTTCGGTGAGCAAAAGCATCGAGCAAGAGCCTTTGATGGCCTCCTGGGCATTCTGGATTCCGGCTTCAAAGGATTCAGCCTCGCTGACCAACATCGCCACCAGCTCGGTTGGACTGGTTTCGCCGCCGCTCATTTCTGAAAAATGGCGTTTACTGTGAAGGGCTTTAGCAGCCAGATCGTCGATATTATTGATTTTACTGACTGTTACAATCGCAAAGGTCCCTAAATGAGAGCCGATAATCAGCGGTTGTGGATCATGATCGCTAATGATGCCGATACCTTTGTGCCCATGCAGTTTTGGCAGATCCGGCTCGAATTTAGACCTAAAATAATCATTTTCGATGTTATGGATGGATCGCGAGAAATCTTTTGAATTCAACACCGCCAGACCGCCGCGTTTGGTGCCGAGGTGAGAATGATAATCGGTTCCGTAAAATAGATCACTCAAACAGTCATTTTTAGACACACAGCCAAACAATCCCCCCATAACAAAAGTCTCCTTTCAGATGGTTTCAGCCCTTGAGGCGGATGAATTCTACGCTCAGGTCTGCGCCTTTGATGTGAATCACAGCGGCCGAACCCGGATGACCGAATTTGGGATATGACACACTACCGGGGTTGATGAAGGTAATCCCGTTTTTTTTATAGACGTCCGGGCGGTGCGTATGACCGCTGATGACAGCCGTATAGCCGGCTTTTACCGGGTTTTCTTTCAGATGGTTAGCGATATGCGTCACAGCCAGCGCCATATGGCCGATCTCTATGATTTCAGTTGCCGGCAATTGGTTGGCCCAGTTTCCATAATCCATATTTCCCCGCACCGCCAAAACCGGCGCAATTTTTTCCAGTTTAGCCAAAACCCTTTTATCGCCGATGTCACCGGCATGAACGATGAGGTCAACCTTCTTGAAGGCGTTTGCCACACCGGACGGCAGGTGACCGTGGGTGTCGGAAATCACGCCGATCAAATAGGGTTCAGCCGGATCTAATTTTATGACCATTTTGGGACCTTGGATCTAACGCAATCACTACGTTGACCGCTTTTTTGTAGTCAAGGCTTGGGACCATATGGGCTGACTGGGCACCCTAGGCGAGGCGAGAGCCGTTGGGAACCTTTTGCTGGGGCTCTGCCAAGATGACTTCGTCATTTTCAAGGATAAAGCCGGTCACCAGAAATTCCGACATGAAATTCGCAATTTGTTTGCTGGGAAAATTCAATACGCCGATGACTTGACGCCCAAGGAGATCTGATTTGGAATATCGTTTGGTAATCTGTGCGCTTGATTTCAAGACGCCGAACCTACCAAAATCGGCCCAGATTTTGTACGCTGGGATTTTGGCTTCCGGAAAGTCTTCCACCTGTTTGATGGTTCCGGCACGCAGTTCAATTTTTTTAAAATCCTGCCAGGATATCGGTTTCATCGAAATTAACCTTTTGCGTGACCTGAGTATAAAAGCGCGCATAGCCAAAAGCACAACCCACATCTGAATTCACTGCCTCAGGAAATTGAGTTTTACGGGAACCGGAAACCGGATGTCAAGGGGATTTCACATACCGCAATTCCAATTGATAGCCGGTTATCGTCTGTGGCTAGATTTTAGGGATCATCGGAAATTTTTACCCCGCGGCGGCGGCGCTTGATTTCGCTGCGCTTTCTTTTCGCCGCTAAGCGACGTTCTTTGGCGACGCGGGATGGTCTGGTTTTGCGTCGGGGTTTGGGTTTGACGGTTGCCTGGCGGATCAGGGCTACCAGTCTCTCAATCGCGTCCTTGCGGTTTTTGTCCTGGCTCCTGAAACGGTTGGCCTTAATGACGAGGATCCCCTCTTCGGTCATTTTTCTGCCGGCAATTTGCTGCAGGCGATCCCGAATGTCTTCAGACAGAGCATCTGATTGTCTAATGTTGAAACGCAACATCACAGCGGTGGACACTTTATTCACGTGTTGACCGCCCGGTCCGGAGGAGCGGATAAAATCCAACTGAATGTCGGATTCATCGATAAACAAGGTGTCAGTTATGCGTATCATCAGGGCCTCAAAATGGGTACACCATATTTGAACCGAACACCAGCTAAAAAATGATAATGCCGGATAGGTATCTATGCCAGGATCAACATTTTTCAAGTTTCACGTGAAAACACATTTTGTAGTGTATTTCATGAGATATCAGCACTATAAATTGGTTTTTGCATATATTTGTTTAAATTAATATCATATGCGATGGCATAAATATATTCAAATGGACATACATGGAATCATGCCTATATTTGATTCAATTATATGAAATTTTTATGTTCATTAAAGTGTATCTAACAAATAATAGTTAATGTCAAAGTTTTATTAATAACCATATATATTTGATATAACATATAATATAAAGGATTAAATTATGGAGCTTCACGGTAAAAAAGTAGCCATTCCAGTGGAATCATTGTTCAATACTTTTGAGTTTTGGTATCCGTATTACCGCTTGAAAGAAGCAGGTGCCAAGGTCGTCGTTGTGGGATCGGGTAGCGCCGAAACCTATACGGGAAAGCCAGGCACCGAAGTTAAGGTGGATACCCGCATCGATAAGGTAACAGCAGCCGATTTTGATGCCATTGTTATTCCCGGTGGCTATGCCCCGGACATTATGAGACGATATCCCCAAATGGTGCAACTGGTCAAAGATCTGTTTACGAGCGGCAAGGTGGTTGCCGCCATCTGTCATGCAGGCTGGATGCTGGCGTCGGCAAAAATACTAGCAGGTAAAACTGTGACATCCTTTTTTGCGATTAAAGATGATCTGGTGCATGCCGGTGCGGAATGGGTCGATCAGGAGGTGGTAATCGATGGTAATTTAATCACCAGTCGAACGCCGGATGATCTGCCGGCCTTTATGCGGGCTGTTATCGGTGCCATACAAGATTCCGGGTAAACTTGATAAAGTCACCTCACATGGATAGTGTCATGCAGTTTTAGTGGACGTTTGCATTTGCCCGTGTTAATAGGAATAGCAAAATTGGTTTTATCGCCTAAAGGCAATGGTTTAACAGGTACTGCCTTTGGCAGGTTTACTTCCGCAAGTAAAGGAGGAGGAGATGAAAATACTGGTCGGGTATGATGGAACCAACTCGGCAAAAGACGCCTTAAGTCTGGCAAAATCCCATGCAAAGGCATTCGGTGCGTCCGTTCAGGTGGTTACGTCCATGCAAAAAGGCACAGAGTCTGAAAGAAAAGAAATCGAACAGGCCGAGCGGGGCCTGGAATATGCCAAATCCTTGTTTGAAGAAGCTGATATTCCCTGCAACACGCACCTGCTGATTCGCGGCCTGTCTGCCGGTGAAGATTTGGTGGAATTCGCCAACGAGAACCAGATTGGCGAGATTATCGTGGGCGTCAAGCGCCGCTCAAAGGTCGGTAAATTGCTGATGGGCTCCACCGCCCAATATGTCGTTTTGCAAGCCGCTTGCCCGGTGGTCACAGTTAAATAAAATTGTATTTAAATGTGCTTAATTCCTGATGGCATTGACCGAAAGGCGTCATCCGATGACAACCCCGTGATGTATCCATATTACGGGTTTTTTATGCCGTGTTTTTGCTAAGGGTGTTTTCGAGTTTAGCCACCCCCAGAGAGCACGCCAGCGTCAGCAATAAATACATGACGGTGATGATAATCCAAATTTCAAAAGTAAAATAAGTTGTCGCCATGAGCTCCATACCCTGAAAGGTCAATTCCTGAATCGAAATGACCGAGACGATGGCCGAATCTTTGATGGTTGAAATAAATTGTCCGGCCAGTGGCGGCAGAATGCGCTGGATGGCTTGAGGCAGAATGATCAAGCGCATTCGGTGCCATCTGGACAATCCCAGCGCGTCTGCAGCTTCCCATTGGCCTTTTTCAATGGATTGGATGCCGGCACGGACGATCTCGGTCATGTAGGCCCCTTCAAATATCGAAAGCGTAATCAGGGCTGAAATAAAGGCGCTGAATAGCGGTGGGGCGGCAAACATAAACGTCATCAAAGTCTGGGTCGACTCGCTGCGGGAACGGATAAAGGCTTCCACGCCCAAGGCTGGCAGGATCTGGTCACTGACAAAAAAATAGAATATGAAAATCAAGACCAACGGCGGCAAGTTGCGGGTCAATTCGACATAACTGCCTGCCAGCAGGCGGTTGAAAAGACTGCGACTGACACGCAGCATTCCCATCACGATCCCAATAAGCGTTGCCAGTAAAGTGGCCCAGATGCTCAATCGGATCGTGGTCAAAAACCCTTCCAGCAGTACGTTGGGAACCCACTGACGGGTATCCGGATCGAAACGAATAAAATACTGGGGCATGGCATCCCAGTTCCAGGTGTAATTCAGGCCGATCCATACCTTATAAACGATAAACGCGACAGCCGCCCCCATCAGGCCGCCTAAAATGATATCAATGGTGGTTATTTTGGGTCTGCCGGTTACCACGGTTTGCCTATTTTATCTTATCTTCCCAATCCTTGGTCTCAAACCAGTAGTGCTTTCGTTCAGCAAGCCATCCTTTGGCTTCTGTTACGCGGATCCAGTTGTTAAAATAATTGAGGCTGTCAAAATCTCCTTTTCTGACGGCAAAACCAATGGGTTCCTTGGTGAAAGTGCCTGTTATCGGTAAGAATAGCTGATCAGGATACTTGATGGCCTGAAATGCGGGTAAAGGAGCGGAAGCAACGGCTGCATGAGCCCTACCGTTTACCACTTCCTGGATCACCTGGGCCTCATCATCGAAGAATTTTTTTTGCGCAGCCGGCATGTATTTATTGGCAGCGTCGGCAGCCGTTGAACCCAGTCTGGCGGCAATGGTCACGTCGGGCCGGTTGAAATCCATCATACGGCTGAAGCCGGCTGCCATCTTTTTATTGGCCACAATAGACTGACCAGCATAATCATAGGGCAGGGTGAAGTTGACCTTTAAATTGCGATCCGGTCGCACGCTCATCCCACCGATAATCACGTCAAATTTGCCGGTGAGCAGTGCTGGAATAATTCCGGCCCATTTGGTTGGGACAAATTCGATTTTCACGCCCATATCGGCAGCCAGTTGACGGGCGACATCGATTTCAAAACCGATGAGTTTGCCGGTCTTGTCTTTCATGGCCCAGGGGACAAAGGTCGACATGCCCACCCGCAGCGTCCCGCGTTTTATGACCTGCTCGATTGTACTTTCCTGAACCAGCTGTTGTTGGAGCTCTCCGGCCAAAGATAGGCCAGACAAACCCATGATGATAGATAAGATCATAGCGATTGCCAGCAAACGAGTATCTTTTTGCATAGATGACCTCCCTTTTAAAGAGGATAAATTAATTGATGAAAATGCAAGTTCAGCATAACTTCATCGTAAGGTAAAATAATGTTTTTACTAAGCCTCGATCTTTAATCGCTTTTCCATATAAGAAACGGTTGCCGATAAAAGCAAGGTAATGGATAAGTAGATCGCAGCAACGGTAAACCAAATTTCAAAGACCAGAAAGGTTTCAGCAATAATCGTCTGTCCGCGCATAGTTAAATCATAAATGGCAATGGTGCTCACCAAGGCAGAATCTTTGATCAGAGAAATGGCCTGGCTGGTCAAAGGCGGCAAAATTTGTCGCAGCGCCTGGGGTAAAATTACAAAACGGTACGCCTGGTAGGTATTGAGGCCGATGCTAAAAGCGGCTTCCCATTGACCCCGCTGAATGGAGACAATCCCGGCGCGAAATATTTCGGATGCATAGGCGCCTTCAAAAAGGCTTAAAGCCAGCACGGCTGATGTAAATCCACTGATATCCAATACCGGGCCCAGGACAAAGTATATAAAAAATAGTTGAACCAGCAGGGGGGTGTTGCGAATCATTTCAAGATACGCCCGGGCAATACTTCGCGCCAGAAATGAATGCGAAAGCCGCATCAGGGCGCTCGTTAATCCGAAGACAAACGCCAGCAGCAAACTGATGGCCGTAATGCGTATCGTTATTTGCAACCCTTGAATCAATGGCCCGGCCACAGCCTGATTGTCAACCGTCGCAACAATATATTGCGGCACCCGGTACCACTGCCAGTTATAACCCAGTTGCTGGGTTCCATTTAGCATCAACAAGCCCAAAGCAGCCATGACAATTAAGTACTTAAATACGTCGATAAATACCTTGCGTCTTAAACCGGGTGTTGCCGCAGGGCGCTTTATCTGTGCGGAAGGTGGCATCGTCAACTCTCTTAAATTCCAGACACTGGATTGTGTTGAACAATGATGATCGGTGATCTTAAATCAAGTGTTATCAAACCGGTGCCTTGCACCCGGTTTCTTTCCTGCCGAAGGACATGTTTTTACATTATTGTTTTTACTGCTTTCGGCGCAAAATTTGAAAATAAGTGCGCTGCATTTAATCGCTGACTCAGTTTGTCAAGCTCTGCAAAGGAGCGGGTATGAGCCCGCCGCGCCGAACGAATGGATTCGAATTGTTTCCATTATTAACCGGAATAATAGTGGACTGGCCCAGCAGCCCTCCAAAAAAGGCGCTATCACCGGCTTTTTTCCCGGGAACCGGTATGAGGCGCGTCGCAGTGGTTTTGTTGTTGATAACACCGATTGCCATTTCATCAGCCATAATGGCCGCAATCGTTTCTGCGGTGGTATCACCCGGCAGGGCAATCATATCCAGTCCGACCGAGCACACAGCCGTAATGGCCTCCAGTTTATCCAGTCCGATATACCCCTTGCGGGCCGCTTCTGATATATTGAGATCCTCGCTCACCGGGATAAAGGAACCACTCAAGCCCCCCACCCGGGAACTGGCGAATGCACCGCCTTTTTTGACCGCATCGTTAATGAGTGCCAAAGCGGCCGTCGTACCGGGCACACCGATACTCAACAGACCCAGACTCTGAAAAATTTCGCCCACACTATCGCCGACATTGGGCGTCGGAGCCAACGACAGATCAACAACACCGAATCGAATATTAAGATAATCGGCAACCTCTCGGCCGATGAGCTCTCCGACCCGGGTGACTTTGTAAGCGGTCTTTTTTATCAATTCGGAAATTTGACCGAGATCCAGCCGGTCATTGGTTTCAAGTGCGCGTTCAATGGCATTTTTGACAACTCCCGGTCCACTGACCCCAACGTTGATGACCGCGTCGGCTTCGCCGATACCCAGATAGGCACCGGCCATAAAAGGGATGTCCTGGGGAATATTGGCAAACACGCAAAGCTTGGCACAGGCAATCCCATCATTTTTGGCGGTCAGTTGCGCCGCCTGTTTGATAGCCGCGCCCATCCGCAGAACCGCATCCATATTGATGCCGGCCTTGGTTGATGCCACATTAACCGAAGAACAAACCCGCTGTGTCTCCGCTAAGGCATGGGGAATGGCTTCCAGAAGGGCCGTATCTCCGCGGGCGATTCCTTTTTCAACCAGAGCGCTGAAGCCACCGATAAAATCGACATCAACCGCTTCGGCGGCTTCATCCAATACGCGCGCAACAGCCACCATTTGAGATGACGACATAGCCGCAGCGACCGCAGCTATAGGGCTGACGGCTATTCTTTTATTGACCACCGGGATGCCGTATTTTTGACCGATATGGTTGCAGGCACTAACCAGATTGGCTGCATAATGTGTGATACGGGAGCGGATCTTTTGGGTCAGATTTTCCAAATTTTGACTGGCGCAATCCAGCAGATTAATGCCCAGAGTTACGGTGCGCACATCCAGGTGTTCATTTTTGAGCATCTCAAGCGTTGAAAGAATTTCTCTTTGTGTCAGCATGGCTTTTCTCTAACTTTTGTCATTAATACATAGATATTGCACGAACCGGAGGCTTTCATATTCTCATTAATTTTCATACAAAATTAGATGCGGTGGATGGCCTCAAAAATATTGCGATGCTGGATATCGATATCCAACGCTAATTCATGCGCGCGTTTTTTTAGCTCTTGGTATAGGGCCTGTTGATCGGTCTGCGGAGGGACATCCACTTCATAAATCATAATATTATCGCCGGGATCGTCACCGCCTTTAAAAACCGCTTGCAGATTGGTGATGTTACCCTCGAAACGAGCAATGACTTCACTGATACCGGCCACCAGTCCTTTACGATCCGGTCCTTTGGTTGTTACAATATAAGCTTCGCTTTGTGGCGGTGAAACCGGTGTTGTCGTGGCTTCAAACAGGGTAATATGGACTTCAAGATCCAGCGGTGCTAGCGCTGCGGCTAAATTCTGGTGTAAAGATTCAGCGGAAAGATCAGCCGGCATTGAAATGATGAAAATACCGGCGAAAACAAATTGAAGTGTTGTTTGACTCACATTTTCAATATTACAATCTTGTTCGAAAAGAGTCTTGGAGACAGCAGCGACGATACCGGGCCTGTCCTGCCCTAAAATTGCGATGATCGCTTTATCCATCAGATTGGCTCCCCGAAAGTTACACCGGTTGGCGGTTGGGGGTGAAATGAATACTAGTGTGCCCCGTCATCATTATCAAACCGGAGGCATCTGTCAACCGAAGTAAACACCAGAAGGTTTTCCAGAATTTTAGCCTGCACAACAAACCATCCATTTGGCCGGCCATAACCAAGGTCTATTTGTGCGGGTGCCATTCGGCGCTAACGATTTCATTAATTTGATTCATGATATATTGCCCCAGAGCCTGCGCCTTTGTCGTTGATATGCGCTCTATACCGGTAGCCCAACTTTCAATTTCGGATTCGCTGATATCCGTCATTTTGTTGACCAGAAAGCTATCGACTTCTCCATCGTCGAGAAGAAAACCACATGCGCCGACAGCACCGACAAATTCCTCGCCCGCGAAAATTGGCGCGATTAATTTGAGCATGCCCGCATCACATTCTTCGATAACCACTTGTTTCGACCGCATTGCCAGGGTGGCGATATTCATATGTGCCGGTGCACAAATAAAGCTTTGGCCTTTATCGGTCGCTTTGATTGCCGGACATAATTGATTGGCCCAGTTTTTCAATTCAGAGATTCGATAACCTTTGGTATCAAAAACATTGACATCCAACCCGGATTTTTGATGGATATCTTTTTCAAGTTCAGTCCAACGTTCCAGCGGTGCCAGATCTGTTAATCGCATCAATTGCCTCCCTGTACATTAACTTTGCCTGCAGAGCGATATTTCAATCGAGGATGATTTTTATCGACCATTTAAGTAGACACCCATGTCTATCATAACGGCAGTCTCGGAAGGGGCATATATATCAAAATCGATGGTTTTTGCAAGGTACTTAATCGGACAGCTCACGAAAACCATCTGGCGTTATGGACGCAACAGAAAATGGTCCGGCAATATCATCATTGACGGCACTCTGTTTTTCAAGATGTTTGCGGATTAAAGGCACAATTTCGCTAAGCGGATCATTTTTTCTGCAGTGTTGGTTCAGCTGATACTCCAGCGCCAATAGGCGGGGAGCGGAGTAAGCAGTTGATATTTCATCACCATCTATTTGCGGCAATTTCTTCTTGGTCCAGATTAGATATAACTGAAATGGATTCATCGGGCGTGCGGCGGAATAGCCTGCCAGAATAATTTCGTTTTTGGTTTTACATGCTATTATTTGAGACATCGCAATCTCCTTATCCATAATTTTACTCGTCCCTCATAAAATAATACGTTTGTCAAGCACCGCCGCACAAAGGCGTCGTTATTGAAAAATTATAAAATGCTCATACTCTGACAATGTGCATTCGTTGCACCGATAGCACCGGCTGTATTTCTTCGCTGTCATGAAGGTAATTATATTGCTCTTTATCTTTTTCTCTTTTCTTTGTTTATTCCTTGACAAAATAGTGTTCGGCAGATAAAATTTCAGAAATTAACTTAACTACTAGCAATAAGAATTTAGAGAGTACGTTCGGTAAAGGTTGTTTTTCTTAATTTTGTTGTTAAAATATGCAGGTCGTAGAAGAAAAACATCAGACAAATCATTATAAGGAGGAAGGATATTATGGCTATTTTAAAAAGAGATTTGCAAGCCGTAAAAAGAGACATCAAAGCACTTGAGAAGAAATTGGAAAAATTGTTGAAGGCCTATGAAAAACCGCAACGAGCAAAAGCAGCCAGGAAAGTAAAGCGCAAAACCGTAAAAGCCAAAACCAAACCCAGAGCGGTTGCCAAAAAAACCACCAGGCGCAAAAGGGCGCCGCAGATGACGGCAACAGAACAAATTCTCAAGATTGTCAGAAGATCCAGAAAAGGTGTAAATGTTCCCACGTTGAAAGCGAAAACAGGATTTCAGGATAAAAAGGTTAGAAATATCATTTTTAGAGCTTCAAAAGAAGGTAAAATAAAAAAAGTCGGCAGAGGGATCTACGTCGGCGCATAATAAGAACGCTATCATATTTGGATACAACTTTTTAGAAGAAGCAGTTAAAAGCAGCGTTGCTTTTAAGCTGCTTCTTCTTTTTTGTGCAATGCACAGGCAGTTGCCGGCTGAGTTGATAAATTCACCCTAATGGTTTATAAGATCAGGTGGTTCACAAAATGCAAGCGTTATTTATGAAGGATCTCTTTTTAGTTACGGCAAGACATTTATTTGAATCGAGTCGGGGTTGATAAATGAGCACATATCAGAAGGAACAGTTAGAAGCACTTGAGATGGTCCGCAGGCACCTGCAATCCATGCCGGCATCTGAGCGACGACTACTATCAGATATGACGCGTGATTACCGTGCGTATCGTCAAGAGGTCAACGCATTTTTAAAGACCCATCTGGCCGGTGTTTGCACACAAAAGTGCTATCAGAGCCGAATAAGTGCTTGCTGTTCAAAAGAGGGGATTATCACCTTTTTTGCGGATGTGGTGATCAATGCACTAGTTTCAAGCACGGACCAAATTCGTGCTCTCATACATGCCCTGCAAGTGCCCAACAGGGGGTATAAATGCATTTATCTCGGACCTGACGGTTGCCGGTGGCAACTCAAACCAATCGTCTGTGAAATGTTCATCTGTGAGCCGGCACTAAAGCAGGTATTTGATCCTACACCCGCAATCCGGAAAGAATGGGAAGCATTAAAACTTATGAAAAAGCAATTTACCTGGCCGGATAGACCGGTGATTTTTGATACAATCGAAACGCTTTTTATCAGGGCAGGCTATTCTTCTCCATTGATGTATATGCATAACAGCCCGGGATTGTTAAGGGTGAAACAGCGCGCCCAACTACAGCATTCATAGACAATCCAAAAAATACGATAGCTTTATTTTTTAGATTGAATCGCAATTAAGGTCGCTGCTTTATAGCTGCTTGTTTAGCTACTCTCGATTGTTTATTAAATTCGGTGCAAATGCATAAGAGCAAAATTCATCAAGGATTCCTGCGCAAAAACACTGCAAAAAAAAGGCATCTCGACGCTGTGCTTCGAGATGCCTCTAAATTTAAATTCGATTTAGTCTGATTGTTTTTCTACATTTTTTGCAGCCGGTCCTCGCTCGCCCACTTCAATCTCAAATGTCACCCGATCGCCCTCAGAGAGCGTGCGAAATCCGGACATATTGATTGCTGAGTGGTGCACAAATATATCGTCACCGTCTTCTTGTTCGATAAAGCCATATCCTTTCCGATTACTAAACCATTTTACAACTCCGTTCGGCAAAACGTGATCCTCCTCTCTCTTATTTGTGATAATGGGTTCAAGCGCCTGCTATGCTTTGGTAGATAGCCTGGGCTAAAATTTTAAAACAGATGGATATTCAAGGTCAAGAAAAAATGCATACCGGCGTGTAGACGTTTATTGAGGCTTGCCAATAAAAGCAAGTCCTGTATGCTTAAAACATCTCCTTGATATAATAAAATAAAACAACTGCAGTAAAAGCCAGCTTTAGCCCGACAACCAGTACATTTCCGATCAGGATGCCCCATCCTGCACGCAACGCTTTACGACCCGATTTTCCGGATGCCAGTTCGCCCGCCAGGGCGCCAATAAAAGCGCCCACAATCATGCCCCAGGGCGGGATAAAGAAAATGCCAATGATCATGCCGATTGCTGATCCCCAGATGCCGCCTTTGGATGCGCCATATTTTTTTGCCCCCAGTGCAGGGGCAACATAATCCAACAGCATTAATAAGACCGTCACGGCGCCCATGAAAATCAAAAAGGTCTGGCTGAAGATTTGCCAATTTTTAATCCAGGATAAAAGTATCAGGGCGCAAAAACTCAATAGCGGCCCAGGCAGGATTGGAAGGATACAGCCGATCATACCTGCTATGGCTAAAATTAATCCAATGATGATGAAAAAAACATTCAAATTGTCCGCCTATCTTGTCATATGTTGCTCAGAGCATTTAGCAGCAAATTGCCGTGCCGGTTTCGGAGCTGCCAGTAACACTTGCACAATGGAATTGTCAATATGACGATCAATAGGAAATAAACTGCGACATACGGAGCTTTGGGGTTGCAGTCATGTAGCAGGTATGCTGTAATTTGGTCGGGCGCCTTGTTTGGATATACTAACGTTTCCAATAGGAACCGAAGCGTGTTTCTACCGAACTGAATCAGAAAGGGTAACCCGATGGAAATATCAAACGCCGTTTTAGACCGAATGAACAGCAATTCGCTCTATCAGACGCTGGGGATTCAGATTGAAGCAGCTGCCGGCGGTAAATCACAATCTCGTCTAAAACCTAAATCGGCTGTCTGTTGGCCTTTTCCGGAGCAACCCCATGGCGGTATTTTATTCACGCTCATCGATACCACAATGGCATGGGCAGTATGGTCTCTGCTGGATGACGGTTATAATTGCACCACGATTAACATAGATATTCATTATTTGAAACCAGCTAAAAGTGACGTGTTTTTGTGCACCGCGTGGTGTACCCACAAAACGGGTCGTTCCAGTTTTGTGCGCGCCGATATCCATAATTCCGAAGGCGAACTGTTGACCATGGGGCAGGGAACCTTCAGGATCATACCTGTAGACCTGTTGAAATAATGCTAACCATTTGAATTTTAGACATCGTATTTTGAAGTTGACCCCTTGCATCACAACCACCTGATCCGCCGCCAGGCTGCATGATCGCTGATCTCGCCTTTCTCAAATCAACATCAATGCATTTCTGAATGCATCATCCCCAAACCCCAACCCATAGCAACCTCGCTGCGGCCCGATAGCGAAATTCAATAATAATGCTAGCATTATATATTTAAGAAATTAATTAAATAAGAATTATTTTTTTCTTGATTTCTATTTTAATGTATTATAAGTTTTATTTCATGAGCAAGAAGAAGACCTTTTCAACGCGGATCGATCAGGAAATTCTCAAGGCGCTCAAACACCTTGCCGTCGATCTGGATAAATCTCTGGGCGCTTTACTCGAAGAAGCGATTAAGGATCTTCTCAAGAAGTATCGGACCACCTAAAGCAAGGGCCAACAGTAGGTGGGCACCCTATCGGGCTGTCATTGTGAAATATGCTGCCAAAAGAGGCCAAACAAACAAACTAAAGCAAACGGAAAGGAGCGGTCCAACAAAAGGGGGGCCTTAAAAAAGGCATTTCAACAAATTTTAAATCTTCTAACTTAAGGAGAACTTAAAATGGCCGCATCCAAAAGAAAACAGTTGATAAAAGACGAGGAAGCCGTTGTTCATCCAATCAAATTGAAAGAACCCCTTACGGTTAATTGCGTCTGCCCCAAATGCGGCAGCAATCATCGAATGAAGCTGATTTGGACCGGACGGGGCAAACCCAAAAAATTTTGTCCACCCTGTAAAATTTTTGTTTCATCCATCGAACACGTTGATCTATGCGCGATGCCGACTCTGGTGGATAGCCGCGTCGACTAAGCATGATTGGGGCTATTGCCGGAGATATTATCGGGTCGGTATTTGAGCAAAACCCGATTAAAACAACCACATTTCCACTCTTTGCAAAAACTTCCCGCTTTACTGACGATACGGTCCTGAGCGTTGCGGTTGCCGATGCAATTTTAAACCAGACGGATTATGCGACTGTTTTAAAAACCTTTGGACGCATGTATCCAACTGCTGGATATGGCATGTCTTTTTTCAGCTGGATGCAATCCGACGACCCAAAGCCTTATCATAGCTGGGGCAACGGCTCAGCCATGCGGGTCAGCGCGGTGGGATTTGCCTTTGATTCCGTCCGGGGGGTTTTACGTGAAGCCCGAAATTCGGCTGCGGTCACACACAATCACCCTGAGGGGATTAAAGGGGCCCAAGCAACGGCGCTGGCCATTTTTTTGGCACGACAGGGCGCCGCCAAATCGGACATTCGACGCGATATCCGTAATCGATTCCACTATAATCTGGATCGCTCACTTGCGGAAATCCGACCGCATTACGCCTTTGATATTTCTTGCCAAGGATCGGTTCCCGAATCAATTATCGCATTTCTGGAATCAAAGAATGTTGAAGATGCAATCCGCCTGGCCGTTTCGCTGGGAGGAGATAGTGATACCATGGCCTGCATTGCCGGCGGTATTGCCCAGGCCTATTATGGTCAGATTCCCGCCGATATTATTGTCCAGGTTCGCCAACGACTACCCGAGGCCCTCTTACACATCATCGACCGATTTAATTCAACATACGGCATATCCTTCTAGAGCTTTACACGCTCAATATATGGGCCAACGCTTTGATTCGGCCTTTACTCGCCAGGGATCTTAGCCTCGGGGATGAAATTTGCGATGCAATTGTTTAAGATGATCACGGGTGACATGTGTATAGATTTGGGTCGTCGATATGTCCACATGCCCCAGCATGACCTGTACAGCCCGCAAATCGGCGCCGCCTTCCAGCAGATGGCTGGCAAAAGAGTGTCGCAGGCTATGAGGGGTAATGTTTTTATGAAGACCCGCCTTCAACGAATAACGCCGCAGCAGTTTCCAAAATCCCTGACGGGTCATCGGTCGCTCGGACCGGGCAATAAACACAAAGGGACTTGAGCTTTGCTTTAATTGTTTTGGCCTGACGGTCTCGAGATAATTTTCAATTTTTTCTTTGGCCTGCATGCCGATCGGCACAATTCTTTCTTTGGCACCTTTACCAAAGATGCGCACAAAACCGGCCTCCAGATTGATATCCTGTAGCCTTACATGAACGAGTTCCGATACACGCAGTCCAGCAGCATAGAGAAGTTCAAGCATGGCGGCATCCCTGACGCCAAGCGGTTTGTCGGTGTCAGGCGCCTGGAGCAAACGCTCAATATCCTCTCGCGACAAAACATCGGGCAATGTTAAGCGGGTCTTTGGTAAATCAACCAGTCTGGCCGGATCATGGCGCAGGAATTTTTCCTGAACCAGAAATCGATAAAACCCCCTGATGGCCACCAGATGCCGTGCGCGCGAGCGTGCCGCTAAACCAGATTTTCTGAGATTAATTAAGTATTTTAGGATCAACGGGGTATCTTGTTCCGTGAAAGACCCTTTTTTTTGCTGAGCCAGAAAATCCCGGTAGCGGATTAGATCCCGGCTGTAAGCCTCAAGGGTTTTTTTTGATAATCCTTTTTCGACCACTAAAAAATTGCAAAACTGGTCGATGAGGGTATCCGCAGTGGGCGACTGAGGTTTAACCATACCTCCTATATCGCATGCTTCAACATTTTTTTCAATTGGGACTAGAAATGCTCAGAAAGCTTCAGCGTATTTTTATTAATGGCAAAGTGTAAATCGGGTTGGATATATTCATGATGTTTTTCGTTAAAAGGGACATATACCAACGCAAAGCTTCGGGCGCTGATGCGGACCGGCGGGAGGAGCTCTATCAGCTGATTTTTGGGTTTTAAAAAGCTGGCCAGATTAACCTTTAAGCTTTCAGTGGCCTCAGTTACAGGTAAATTTATGCGATAATGTCGCTTTTGGGGCAATTCGCCGACCAGTTGGGTGTGAAACTGGGCGAGGGTCATATTTTTCGAAAGTTGCATAAATATTTTCGGGCGCACTTTGAAGGCCGGCACCC
>JASFIV010000077.1:0-16840 GCA_050122475.1 Desulfobacterales bacterium
ACCCCCGGCCTACTGATTACAAATCAGTTGCTCTACCAGCTGAGCTACGCTGGCCTAACAACTTAACCGCTTAAAATTATTTTAAATTGATAGATATAGAATGAGATGATTTCCCGCACCTAAAACTATTATTTTTAGATAGATAATGTAAAAATAGCAAACACTATTATAATCTATTATCGTTATCTATTAGTGATTAAATTATAATATGTGGTTATTTTCTTACCTTTTCTCATATTTTTTAACTATTTTATTGATTTTTATGATATTCTAGTTAATGTGGTCAGGTGGAATTTGGATCAGAAACCTTAAGCCAGGGGCCTTGCGTTAAACGCATGATCCTTATTTCAGTCCTGATGGCTTAAGCTGAAAGAGAGGGTGTCCTTAGTTAAAATTAATTTTAGGTATTCATTCAGGCAAAATTTTGATAACATATCAATATATCAATAAAACCATGATTCACCATTCGAATGCTATCCACTATAAAATAGCATTCTACGATTAATTCCAGGGTGTTTCAAGCTTTTTCGAATCGAATCCCAAAAAAGTCAACATCAGGTGCATGCCGCCAGTTGTCACAGACCGCCTTCGACATTTTTGCCCGGCGGTAATCGTACGGAGTTAAGTTTTTATAAAAATTGACGATATTGAATATCATCAAAATAAAAAGAATTCTGCATTTCGTTTTACTAACTTAGGAAATGGTGATATAACAAAAAAAAATTAAAAAATAGGAATTGAACTGATGAAGAGAGGCTTTTATTTTCTCGCGTGCTGCTTGTGGTTTTTCTTTATAGGTTGCGGACATTTAATCCAAAATCCATCCGAGTCTGCAGACAACCAGCGTCAAGAAACCGCTGCGACAAGCGCCCCCGCCGAAAATTCCGATGAGGGTGCCGGCTTTAATCGCACGGTCAACACCTTTAAAATCAACGGTTCACCGTTGGACGAGCAAGAGTTGGGTTCTTACGAAGAAGGTAAGACCGCGGTTTTGGCGAAAAAGAGTGAAGGTGTGCTGGACGAAGCACTTGATCTTTGCCAAGTGTCGCAGGAGTTCTGGCAAAACGGTGAACTCGAGAACGCACTTGACGCGCTGGATCAGGCCTACGCCTTAATCCTGACGGCTGATACATCCGACCATGCCAAACTCATACAACAAAAAGAAGACCTGCGCTTTATGATATCAAAGCGCATACTGGAAATATATGCCTCTCGCCATATTGTTGTAAACGGAAGCTATAATGAGATACCCAGGATCTTGAATAAACATGTTCAGGTTGAGATTGATCGATTTACGATTGGCCCTGAAAGGGAGTTTTTTGTCCAATCCTATAAGCGCTCCGGTCGATACCGCCAGCATATTGTGGCCGCACTCAGAGAGGCCGGACTGCCTGAGGAACTGTCATGGCTGCCGCTTATCGAAAGTGGTTTCAAGGTAAAGGCGCTTTCGCGCTCACGGGCATTAGGCCTGTGGCAATTTATTCCTTCTACCGGTTACAAGTTCGGGCTCAAAAGAAACAAATTAATCGATGAGCGCATGGATCCGGAAAAATCAACCCGGGCCGCCATTGATTATCTTAAAGAGCTTCATGCTATTTTTGGTGATTGGACGACAGTCCTGGCCGCATACAACTGCGGTGAAGGAAGGGTGTTAAATGTTATTCGGCGCCAGAACCTTAACTATCTGGACAATTTCTGGGATCTTTACGAACGGCTGCCCCGTGAAACCGCACGCTACGTGCCCCGATTTCTGGCAACCTTGCATATTTTAGATCAACCGGAAAAGTATGGACTGAACCTGGCAGCTGTGGATATGCCGCCCCAATATGAAACGGTTACGATTTCAAAGCAGGTGCACCTGAAGGATGTCGCCCGTTCGATTGACGTGAGCGAAAACGAGATCTACGAACTCAATCCTGAATTGCGGTATAAGATCTGCCCGGAGGATGAATATCCGCTCAAAGTGCCACCTTATAAAGGTGAATTTCTGTTAGCCCAACTGGATAAGATCCCGGTTTCGCGCCCACCGCAGCGTGCCTATGTCTATCACCGGGTTCGTCCCGGTCAAACCCTTTCGTTAATCGCCAAGCGCTACCGGACCACTGTCGGCAAAATTATGCGAGCAAATAATTTGCGCAAATCCAACTATATCGTTGCCGGGCGATTACTTAAAATACCCAGCAGAGGTTATCGTTATCATTCGCATAAAACGTTAAAAACTCATGACGGTCGCCGGGTTGTGCATGTGGTTAAAAAAGGTGATTCGCTCTGGACCATCGCCAAAAAATACGGAACGACAACTAAAAAAATCCAGCAGATCAATCATCTGTCATCCACCAGCCTGCATAAAGGTCAGAGACTCATTATCTTTGATGGTAAAAAAACGCTCTCTAAAGTTGAGGGTTTGGAGACCTATGAAGTAAAATCAGGCGACAGTCCTTTTTTGATTGCCAAGCGGCACAATATGGCCTTGAATCGCTTTCTATCCATAAATCAACTTTGGCCGAGCTCCAAAATTTATCCCGGACAAACTGTTTTCGTCGAATAAGCTTAAGCCCCAAAACCCCTTCCCCTAGATCAGCATTAAAGATGGGTGCGGCTTGACTGCTGCTATAGTTATGCTTTAGTCCGGCAGCTGCCGCTGACTGGCCCCTGCGCATTCTAAAGGTTCCCATTTTGACTTGCATCCTGCTCAATTCCCCCATAATATGGTCAGGGACCTAGTATCATTTGAAATTTGAGTATTGTCATTTGGGATTTAAGTGGCTTTATTTACAAAAACAACGTAAGGATCCTACCCCTCTGCTTATTGTGCATTACATCAGGGAGTTGACACTGGCAGCGCGTTCATTGCCAGAACAAATTACAATGCGTTCAAATGTATAAGGAGTCAGGCATGCACCCCATCAACTACGGCCTTGAAGGCAAAGTTTTTGTGGTCACCGGCGGCAGCCGCGGTATCGGATTTGAAATCACCAGATGTTTGCTCGAACAAAAGGCCCGGGTGGTGGTCTGCAGTCGCAAGCAGGATGGTCTCGATCGGGCTGCTAAAAAGCTCAAGGCCGGCAAGGATCTCTTGCCGCTTGTCGCCCATATTGCCAAATCCGAGGCGGTCGATATATTATTCGATCAAACTTTGGAGCGCTTCGGCCGAATTGACGGCCTGATCAACAATGTCGGTATGAACATCATTAGCGGAGTGGTGGATGCCGACCCCGAACTGTGGCGCAAAATCATTGATTCCAATCTAAACGGCACTTTTTTATGTTCCCGCAAAGCCGGTCAAATACTGCGTGAGCAGCAAAAAGGTAAAATCGTTAACATATCTTCTATAGCCGCTCAAAGATCCGCCCCGGCAATGGGGATATATGGCGTGGCTAAAGCCGGCATCGAGATGCTGACCAAAGTGATGGCTCAGGAATTGGCGCCTTTTAATGTTCAGGTAAACGCAGTCGCCCCGTGTATGGTTCGCACAGGCTTTAGCGAGCTTTTCTGGTCGGATAAAGCGCTGCATGACGCCATTGTTAATACCATTCCACTGGGTCGAATTGCCGAGCCCATAGATATCGCCCATCCAACTCTTTTTTTGTGCTCAGCCGGATCGGATTTTATGACAGGCCAAACCTTGAATGTAGACGGCGGTGCCAGCGCAATTTGATGAAGGCTCCCGCACACAAGACCAACTGGTATGTCATAACCGGAGCGCCTTGTTCGGGTAAAACAGCTGTCATCAAGCAGCTGGAGCAACGAGGCTATGCTGTCGTTCACGAAGTCGCCCGGGCCTACATCGATGCCAAGTTGGCTCAGGGCAAATCCCTGGAACAAATAAAAGCAGATGATTGGGCGTTTGAGCGCCATATCCTTATGGCCAAAGTTAAACTTGAAGCCGGGCTGGCGCGCGATGACATAACTTTTTTGGATCGGGCCGTACCTGACAGCATCGCCTACTATAAATTGTGTGGATTGGACCCTGTCGAACCCCGGCAGAAGAGCCGGACGGTACGCTATCGAAAAATCTTTCTTTTTGAAAGACTCGCTTTTCTAACTGATCCGGCACGCTCGGAGGATGAAAAAACCGCCGACCGCTTGGGTCGTCTCATCGAAGAAAGCTATCAATCTCTGGGCTATAAGCTTATTCACGTTCCCCTGGCCAGCATCACAGAGCGCACTGAATTTGTTTTAGCGCGCCTTTAACAGGCCTTCTAATTCTTTGGGGGTCAGGTGCCGCCAGCTGCCGGATGGCAGATCGCCTAGCTTGATGTTGGCTATTCGAATTCGCTTTAAACTCACCACCTGATTGCCCACTTTTCGGACCATGCGCCGGATCTGCCTATTTTTGCCTTCCTGTAAAACGATTTTAAATCTACGGGCGGAAATTCGTTGAACACCCGCCGGGCGCGTCCGGGTTCCCATCATCGGTAAACCCTTGGCCAGCTTTGCCAATGCGCCCTCGGGCAGCACCTTGGCAACTTTAACTTCATATTCCTTCTCGTGGTTAAAAGATGGATGCGAAAGTTGATGATGCAATAGACCGTCATTGGTCAGCAATAAAAGCCCGCTCGAATCTTTGTCCAACCGTCCGATGGGGTAAATTCGTTCGGATATGTCCACCAGATCGAGTACAATTTTTTCATCGGGTTGATGGCAGCTGGAAACATACCCCCTGGGTTTATTGAGTGCTAGGGTTATCGAGGCGGTATTTAATTCAATGGCTTCACTATCGACTTCAACAAAATCTCTTTCCGGATCAACTTTTACGCCCAGCTCGCTGACGGTTTTTCCATTAACCTTTACCCAGCCGAACTTAATGTACTCTTCTCCCTTACGCCGGGAACATATTCCCGCTTTGGAAAGAAATTTTTGCAACCGCATCTCAGCCATGATTTAAAATAAAAATTATAAATTAAAAGCAAGTTGGCTTTTCAATCACTGGGCCCTACAGCCACTAATGACATATGCCTAGAATGAGCTAACCCGCCTGCCTCGCCTTGCTCGCAAAGCGGGCGTGGAATACTTAAAATTACTGTAAGGATGAACACCCATTAGGATAATGATAGAATTCATTAACTTTAGCATAGCAGAGAATATCAAAAAGAATAATCTGACATAGTAAAATTGCTTTTAAACCATTAGATTTCCTCTGCGGATCCAGCCTCGCATACAGATTTTATTTCTTAATTCTAAGCATTATGCTTTTCAATAAAGCGTAGAACGAATAAAAAAACCCATGGTTTCCATTTAGAAATGAGATATTTTCTTGCTGAGCAAGGCCGCACAAGGGTTTATGATCGAGGCGTACTTGTAGTACGTTGAGGTCATAAACCCGCGGAGAACGCAGCTCAGCGTGAAAATAGCCATTTATAAAGGGAAACCATTAAGAGCGGTAGTCGGCGTTTATACGCACATAATCGATGGAAAAATCGCAGGTAAACACCGACGCCTCAGCTTTGCCGGACTTTAAATCAATGCGAATGGAAAATTCGGGCTCTTTGAGGACCCGGGTTGCTTCTTTCTCTATTTTCTTTCCGCACCCCAACCCATTTCGAACCATACACACATCCCCAAAAAAAACATCAATCCGCTCTGTTTCCACCGGCACCCCTGCCCTGCCGACAGCGCCCAGGATTCTTCCCCAGTTGGCATCCTCGCCGAACAGCGCGGTTTTAACCAGATTAGAATGGGCAACCGTATCGGCAATTTGACGCGCATCGCGCTCGGATTCGGCTCCCTGAACGACCACCTCGACGAGTTTGGTCGCGCCTTCGCCATCTTTAACCAGCAATTTGCCCAGCGACATTAAAACGCTTTCCAGAAGATTAAAAAATGTTTTTTGGGCGGCATCACCTTTAACCGCCGCCCCGCCCAGGCCGTTGGCCAGCAACAGGGCCGTATCATTCGTGCTCGTATCGCCATCGATGGTGATGCGGTTTAAAGTGCGGTTGGTTGCATTCACAAGCACCTCTTTTAATAACGACGGCTCGGCAACGACATCGGTCATGATAAAACACAGCAACGTCGCCATGTCCGGGCGGATCATCCCCGCTCCCTTGGCAACACCGGTTACGGTAAAAGGCACACCATCCAGATTTCCTTTTTGGCTGACAATTTTGGGCACGGTATCGGTTGTCAAAATCGCCTCGGCAAAATTGGAAATCCCAGCCGGATCGAGCGTTTTGATAAGATCGGGAACGGCCTGTTGAATCCGGTCAGCAGCAAGCGGCTGGCCGATAACACCCGTAGATGCTACCAGCACGTGGTCTTCGTTAATATCGAGCCCCTCGGCAATCCAACGCCCCATGGATACAGCATCACGCATGCCCTTTTCCCCCGTACAGCAATTGGCGTTGCCGCTGTTGACAATAACCGCCTGGCAGATACCTGCAGCAATGCGCTGCATGTCCAGCATAACCGGTGCAGCTTTAAGCCGATTGCGGGTAAACACGCCGGCAACATGCGCCGGTCGTTCGCAAAAAATCAACCCGAGATCTTTTAGGCCCTTCTTTTTCAATCCTGACGCAACGCCTGCAAATTGGTATCCCTGGCACATACGATCCTCACTGATGAACGATCGGCGATCCGAAAAAAAATCTAACTGCTTCTCACCTTTCAAGCAAACGCAGCTATCATATAGAAAAACAACAACACTGTCTACAGCGATATCCGGTTACCGGTCTGCGCCTGCTTTTATCAGCCGGGCATTTGACAGGCCGATTTCTTTTCGCTACCCTGCCGGTGAAAATAACAGCATTTAGAAAGCGGCTGTGCAGCGGTCCGCCGGGCCGAGCACTGCTTGCGAAAGGAAGATAGGTAGATGACTGAAAAACACCTGGCCGATTGCCCGCGTTGCGGAGCTGAGCTCATCATTGAAAGGGCATGACCGTATGTTTATCTGCGCTGCAGGGCCTGCAGTCGGCGTTTTTCGGTAAAATATTTTTCAGATTCTCTGGATGAAGAACTTGAATCCGCTCTGGGCAATTTGCCCTGCGACAGGCTATAAGACAGCTGCCTATTACAGATAACTTGTTTATTGATTTATAGGATATACAACAAAATCCGAATAGAGTCAGATCATATTGTAAATTCAACAATTTATTGGATCCCCTGTAAACGATGGTTGTCAATAATCTTTTCCCGGTATTTGCCCTGCTGCTATTCGGCCATTTGCTCAAACGGACGGGTATGACCCATGATGCGTTTTTGCAGACGGCCGACAAACTCATATACTTTATCTTTTTTCCGGCATTACTTTTTTGGAAGATTGGCGGAGCAGCATCGGACCGCATCGGCGATCCCGGACTCTATAAAGCCGCCATTTGCGCGGTGATCAGCGTTTATATCCTCAGCAGCCTCTATATCAAAATATTCAAAGTCGGTGCCTTTCAAGCCGGCTCCTTTTCACAAAGTTGCTATCGCTTCAACACCTATATCGGCATGGCGGTGATCCTAAGTGCCCTGGGAGAAGATGGTGCCCGGCAATTCAGCATTCTCATCGGTTTGGTTATTCCGCTGATCAACATCTTGGCCGTCAGCACCCTCACCTGGTTTGCCAAAGATAAGCTATCACTGCAAAAACGGTTGTCGCTCACCATCAAAGCGCTGCTGACCAATCCGTTGATCATTGCCTGTCTGGCCGGCATCGCCTACTGGAATTGGATCGGCAGCTTTCCGGTCTTTGTCGATAATACCTTTCGCCTGTCTTCTTTTGTTACCCTGCCTCTAGCGCTGCTTTCCATCGGCGGAGCACTGACGCTCAGTGGGATTAAACATTATTACAAATTATCGCTGGTTGCCTGCGTGTTTAAATTGATCATTTTACCGCTTATCGGATATATTTTTCTGAAGACATTTGGCACCGCAGGAATTTCCTTTAACGTCGGCATGATCTATTTCACATTACCGACGTCTACGGCGCTTTACATTCTATCTGCTCAGCTCAGCAGTGATACGCAGCTGGCATCAGCGGTGATCGCGCTCTCTACCCTATTATCGTTTTTTTCTCTATCGCTGGCATTGCTCATCTAAGACAGACATGCGCAGGCCAGATCAGAACGCTTATGACTCAAAATTTTAAAATAACGATTGAATACGACGGCAGCCGTTATCATGGCTGGCAACGCCAAAAAAGAGATCATAGCATTCAGGCAGAAATTGAAATGGCCCTGGAAAAAATGACCTCCACCAAGGTGACGCTTGTTGGTTCGGGGCGCACGGATGCCGGGGTGCATGCCGCCGGCCAGGTGGCAAATTTCAAATGTGATACCCGCCTGGCGCCCGCTGCATTCTTCAGCGGACTCAACAGTTTGTTGCCGGAAGATATTATCATCAAAGATTGCGAGCGGGTTGCGACCAATTTTCACGCCCGATACGACGCTCGCAGTAAAATCTATCATTACAAAATTTTAAATCGATCCGTTCCGGCTGCTATCGGGCGCCAGTATGTATGGTTCATTCGCAAACCATTGGACCGGCAAATGATTCGAGCCGCCATTGCGCATATCATCGGCCGCCATGATTTTAAAGCATTCGAGGGCAGCGGCAGCCCCAGGCAAGATACCACCCGCGAAGTGTTTTCAGCCAACCTCATAGAGGACCCGGGCGGCATATTGCTCTTTGAAATCGAAGCCGAGGGCTTTTTACGTTATATGGTGCGCAATATTGTCGGAACATTGGTGGATGTGGGACTGGGGAAAATTGCAGCAGCTGATTTTAAAAAGATTCTGGATTCACGGGACCGTGCGCAAGCCGGTATGACTGCGCCGGCAAAGGGGCTAACGCTGGTTAAGGTTAATTATCGGTAAGCGGCTTATAAAGCCATTTTTGAGGACGAGATTTTAGAAGGTTCCTGTATCCATCGTACTCGTCCTCGTCGTCGTACGCGTTGCCTGCTGATAACCGCAACTTACTGTCCAATTTCTGGTTTTTTCTAGATCTAGGCTTGATGCCTTATCAATCCAGTGGTATAGAGGCGGTTGGTGTTTTTGAGGGCAAATGTCAACCGAATAAACATCGGGCAAAAGGAATAGTGGAAATGATGGATTTCACAAAATTAAGTGATCAGGATCGACAGCGTATTAAAGACGAATTGCAGCAGCGCTACCAGGATTTTCAGTCCCGCCAGATAGCGCTGGACATGACCCGGGGAAAACCCTGTCCTGAACAGCTTGACCTGGCGCTGGGGATGCTGGAGGGCGATATCGGCACAGCCTATCGTACGGAAGATGGTTTGGATTGCCGCAATTACGGCGGACTCGACGGCATCCCACCGGCCAAAGTGCTGTTTTCAGAATATATGGCAGTTGAACCGGAGGAATTGTTAATTGGCGGCAATTCAAGCCTCAATTTGATGCATGACACGATCTTACGCGCCATGGTAAAAGGCATGATGGACGGCGCACCAGCCTGGGGGCAGCTGCCAAAAATTAAGTTTCTGTGCCCGAGCCCGGGATATGACCGCCATTTTTTTATCTGCGAATACCTGGGTATAGAAATGATACCGACCGAGATGACAGATAACGGCCCTGTGATGGAGATCATCGAAGACCTCGTAGCTGAAGATGACCTGATCAAAGGTATCTGGTGTGTCCCTAAATACAGCAATCCGACCGGTATTGTTTATTCCGATGAAACGGTCGACCGTTTGGCCACTATGAAAACCAAAGCGGCCGATTTTCGCATCTTTTGGGATAACGCCTATGCTGTTCATCACCTGGTGAACAGGCCGGCTTTGCTAAAGAATATTCTGACCGCCTGCAAACAGGCCGGCAACCCAGAGCGCGTATTTATGTTCGCCTCAACTTCAAAGATCTCTTTTGCCGGCGCCGGCATGGCCATCATGGCAGGCAGCCAAGCAAACATGGATTGGGTAAAAAACCAGATGGCCTTTCAAACCATCGGTCCCGACAAACTCAACCAACTGCGCCACGTACTGTTTTTCAAGAATCTGGCCGGCATTGAGGCGCACATGCAAAAGCATGCGCTGATTTTAAAACCCAAATTTGATGCGGTCCAAAATGTTCTCGCATCCGAGTTGGACGGGAAACATATTGCCAGCTGGAGTCGGCCGCAAGGGGGATATTTTGTCAGTATCGACACGTTGCAGGGTTGCGCGGCAGCCGTCATTAAGATGGCCGCTGAAGCCGGTGTAAAACTAACCCCGGCCGGTTCGACATATCCCTATAAAACCGATCCACAGGACCGTAACATTCGAATCGCACCTTCATTTCCGCCATTGGAAGATATTAAGGCCGCCATGGAACTGGTCGCCATTTGTATTCAGCTGGTCAGTCTTGAAAAGATATCCGGGTGAGTTGAACTGAGCGCCTGGCGCAAGCAGCGTGCTCGTAAAACAAAAACCCCGCCCTGAACAGGGACGGGGTTTTTGCGAAAACAATGAACGAGCTTACCGGCTCTTACGCTTGGACGCTTTGAGCGGATTAATCTTCATTTTGGCCTTATTGGATTCGGTTGCGATATGGGTGGCCAGGTTGCAATTGCCATTTTTCCACTTAGTGGAGGGATCCGGGCAGGCGCTACAGTACCAACCGCTGGAAAGCTCGGTACCTCTTTTGCAGCCGTTACATTGTTCAACGATCTGGTGGCAGATGCCGCCATTGTAAGAGCAGCCTTTTGCGGTCATAAAGGCGCACTCCGTACCTTTTTTAATTGTTGCGCAATCCATTGGAATCACCCCCTTCCGGCGCTGAATGATGGATAAAAAAATATGCGGCTAAACTTCGGCAAATTGTATGCCAGTTTAGACAAGGCTTAAAAAATGGGGAATATAGTTGGCCAACCGCCGCTTGTCAATAGAAATTTAGAAAAAGAAGACCATCTAAGCTAAATTTGAGGAACCAGCGCTTTTTCGGCCGTGAAGGTGCGATCAGGACCTGATACGGAGCGTCTGCTCGACGGCTTCACTCAGGTCGGAGATTGATTGCAAGCGCACATTGACTTTCTGGTATCTGCCATTATTTTGGCACACATTAGGTACTTTCGTGGACGAACTTAATTGAAACACGCTAGCCGGCAAGAAATGCCCGCGGCAACCGTTTCTATGACCCATGCCCTTTACTTGAGGTAACCATGGATTCAGAGACCATTCAAACCAACATACCCAACTTGGGCACCGCTAAAATTCCTTCTCCGGTCCCAAACTGTTCCAGGGGTGGTACCAACAGCATCTCATTTGTCTCAGACGATGAAGATGTGCTGATCGATGTCCGCGCGCGCATACTGACGCAGCAGGCTCAGAACGGACAGACACCAGCCAGTTTCGAAAGGGCTGGTCCCAGAAGCCATATATTTTTTGACCCCAGCAAATTGCGCTGCGCCCTGGTGACATGTGGCGGTCTGTGCCCGGGATTAAACGATATTATCCGCTCAATCGTTTTGGAACTTCACTATGGCTATAGGGTCCGCAACATTTACGGTATCCGCTATGGTCTTCAGGGATTTATCCCTAAATTCGGACATGACGTCATCGACCTGACACCAGACGAGGTCTCAGACATTCACGAGAGGGGCGGATCGGTTCTGGGCTCATCGCGGGGGCCGCAGGAAATAGCCGATATCGTTGATTGTTTGGAACGCATGAATGTCGGCATTCTATTCATGATCGGCGGGGATGGCACGCTGATGGCAGCCACACGAATCGCAGATGCCATCCAGCAACGCAATCTGAAGATCAGCGTAGTCGGTGTCCCCAAAACCATTGACAATGATATTCACCTTGTGTCCCGCTCTTTTGGCTTTGAAACAGCCGTAGACGTCGCCACCCGTGCCATTATGAGCGCGCACAACGAAGCAGCCGGGTATCCGAACGGCATCGGTCTCTTAAAATTGATGGGCCGCCACTCGGGATTCATTGCCGCCACCGCCACGCTGGCGCAGCAAGATGTGAATTTTGTGCTTACTCCCGAGGTCGATTTTGATCTGGATGGACCCAAAGGTTTACTGAGTGCGCTCGAAAAGCGGCTTGCAGACAGGGGGCACGCGGTCATCGTGGCGGCCGAGGGCGCCGGTCAAAAATTTTTCGATGATGAAAGCACCGAACGGGATGCCTCCGGCAACATCAAACTCAAAGACATCGGCCTTTATTTGAAGGAGACCATTATCTCCCATTTTGACACCAAAAACACGGGTATCACCATAAAATACATCGATCCCAGCTATATGATCAGAAGCTTACCGGCCAATGCCAACGATCGTGTCTTTTGCAATTTCCTGGGCCGCAACGCGGTGCATGCCGGTATGGCCGGTAAAACAAATCTGCTCATCGGTCACTGGAATAACTTTTTTGTCCATGTACCCATGAAGACGGTGGCCGGCAAACGTAAACAGATTAATCCGACCGGAACGCTGTGGCGTAGCGCATTGGAAGCGACCGGTCAGGGATCACTCAAAAACGACTAGAACCGGCTACCGTGCGAGCTCCACAAACTCCCTGCCCTTTATTCGCAGCAGGTGCAGCTCTTTCTGGGCTTCTCCATTTTCATCAAATTGTGTCGGGCCGGTAACGCCCATGAATTCCTGCATGTTCACAAGATGATTCTTGATATCACTTTTGAATCGGACGTCGGGTTGTGCCAGCACACCAAAAAGCATCATGGCTGAATCATAGACCACCGCCTCAATAAAGCCGGGCTTTTCTTCATACGTCTGCTCAAAAATACTGACGAAATTTTGAACGACCGGCGCTGAACTTCCGGCAAAAAAGCCGTCCGGCATAATGGCACCCTGAACATACTGGGGTGCCATTTTAATCAAGACCTCAGAATGCCAGAGATTCGTCCCGAGAAGATAAACGTCTCTGATGTCATAAAACGCCAGTTGCGGTATGATCAGGCCCACTGTTTTGGGATAGTCCGGAATAAAAACGGCATCAAAATCAACAATGGCTTGTGGCTCCTCTTCCTCTTCATCTTGCTCGCCATGCGGATCTTCGACATCGCTCGTATTGTCTGGTTCTGGTTCTTCTTTTAAATCCTCTGGAATATCATAGTACAGCCCGACAAGCTTTTTAATGGGTTCGGCAAAATCTGTGTGCTGCGGATTGTAAGATTCAACGCCTACAATCTTGCCGCCGTTTGCAATTAACTCGTCCCAAAACAGATTCATAAACGTAATACCGTAAGTTTCATCCGGATAAAGAATGGCAAACCGGTACAAACCCAGTGAAGAGGTGACATAATCAACGAGGTTACTGACCTGCATCCGGGGGGTGATAAAATTTCGAAAGACATAATCCCCGATTGAGGTGATATTGTCCTTTTGGGTTAAGGCCATAATGGGAATTCTATTTTCCTGAGATTCAGCAGCAGCAATCTCAGCAGTGATGATCGGACCGACGATGGCGGCCACCTGTTCTTCGATTAATTCTTGCATGGCCGCCCGGGTTTGATCTGGGTTGCCGCCGGAATCCTGGACGATGATATTCATTTGAGGGCCGCTATTCTGGGAACTAAACTGGTCTAGCGCAAGTTCGATGCCTTTTAAAGCCTGAAAACCGATTTTCTGATACGGACCGCTGAGGGGTAACAGACATCCGAGAGTGTACCGGTTAAATAAAGCACTTTCTTTGATCTGTTGCATCAAATCTTCGGCCACAGGTGCATTGTGGTGGCCTGGAAATTCGCCTAAAAAATCTTCCAGCGCGCTAAGCGCGTCATCATATTGATCAATCATGGCGAAATTCAAACCGAGCTGAAACATGAGATCTCCCCGTGGGATTCTGGGATCACCGCTTTCCAGCAGTCGGGTGATTTGTTCTGAATCCAGCTGAGCAATCGCTGCTTCGATTTTGCGGTCTAACGCTTCCTGATCGAACTCTGTGGCCACCAGCGAGGCTTCGCCATAGTATTGGAAAGCCTCCATTGGCGAACCCAGCGCCATGTAAGCATCACCGACCAGGGCATAGGTGCGAAAAATATGGGGTGTCGAATCTATGCTCCACAGAACCTCAGGTGCCTGCTCAATAACCGCTCTGTAATCTCCCTGCTCATATAACGTTAACAAAACATTTAACTGGGCATCCTTATTAAAAGGGCTCTCGGGGTATTCTGAAATCAAATGACGATAAGCTTGACGCGCTTCAGCGTAATTCCCAATGGTTAAATTGATATTACCAATTTTCATCCAGGCCGCCGCTGCCAGTGGTCTGTCCGGATACTGATTTACATAAGCCTGATAGGAAGCCAGTGCCGCAGGATAATCTTCCGCCTCAAACTGGGCCTCACCCATCACAAAAAGCTGGTCTTCAACACCCATCGGTACCGGACCGGTGGAGACCGGTGGTTTTTGTGCGCAAGCACCGATAGCCAATAGGAACAACAACAAAAAAATGATTCGGTTGGTCTTCATATAGGGTAACTGTTTCCTAATGGTCATAGAACATTTCAAATCGCAGCAATTAATGTATCGGGTTCATTTGTTTATAATCAGATGACAGAAGACAGATAACAGAGGACAGATGAATGCTTCATCTTTGAATCATTTATAGCGGTCCGCCATCCCCTGATCTCTATCTTCTGACCTCTGACTGCTGTCCTCTGCCTTGTAGTATATTAACCACGCGGTAGTATATAATAAATCTGGATTGTGTAATAACATTAACTCCCGGTGATTAGCTATCTTGATACCGCCTCTGAATCGCACGCAAAAATTCCAGACTGCTAAAGAAAATTTCAACCAGTTCCGGATCAAAATGCCGCCCAGATTCACTTTCGATCGTATCCAGCACTTTGGATTCATCCCAGGCATCTTTGTATACGCGCGCGGATGAAAGTGCATCGTAGACGTCCGCCAAGGCCACAATTCTGCCGTAAAGCGGAATTTTTTCGCCTTTCTTTCCCATCGGATGACCGTCTGGCTGCGCCTGGCCTTTATGGGCCTTACCGGTTTGGACAACCACATGTCCGGGATAACCGTTTCCGTCCCAGCGTTCATGATGATTCAGGGCCACCTCAGCCGCCGCTTCATCGAAATCCGACTGCCGGTCTGAGAACAACCGGGCACCCAGTACCGTATGCTGTTTCATTGTTGCAAATTCCGACTCGTTCAGTCGTCCGGGTTTTTTAAGAATGAGGTCCGAAATGGCGATTTTGCCAACATCATGCAGCATGGCCGCCATTCTTAAGATATCCCGGCACTGATCAATTTCTTTTTGGCTTAGATTCCGTCTTCGGGCCCAGCGTTCGTAAAGCTCCACCGCATAACCGCCGACGCGATTGACATGCGCTCCGGTTTCTTTGGGGTCCCGCATCTCTGCCATTTGTATCATGCGCAGTAAAATCGCCCGGGTCATTTGCGCCCGCTCCAGCGCAACCGCTGCGATACTGGCAAAATGAAGCATCATACGCTCGTCATCCGGCGAGAAGGCAATCACATTGCGGGATGCATCTTCGGCGTTGATAATCTGCAGAATACCGATAACATCATCATGATGATTTTTCAGGGGAATCGTCAGCACAGACTGGGTTTTATAGTTTGTTTTTTTGTCAAATTCCTTGCTGAAATGATACGGATAGCTTGGGTCTAATGAATAAACATCTGTCAAATTCAACGGTTTACCTGTAGCCGCCACATAGCCGGCAATGCTTTCTTTGTTGATGGGGATGTGAAAGGTCGAATAGATGAGTTTCTCTCCATCAGCCAGACGCTGTTGCAGGGTGTTGTTCTGCGTATACGTGAAATGAAGTAAATCGTTTTCACGGATGTAGATCGAGCCGGCATCCGCGTTGACAAAACGTCGCGCCTCGATCAGAATGTGTTCCATGACGATATCCAGATCCTGCACGCGACTGAGTTCGATACCCAGGTTGGCCAGGGTGTCCAATTTTTCCTTCTCGTTGAGCATGGCGCGTCCTTTCTGGGACAGGTTATGCCCTTAAAGGGGGAAAAAAGTAAACTGATTTTTTTAAAGTATACCTTTTTTTGGTCGAAAATTAAAATATAGGGATCCGTCAGCCAACATTTTATCAGGATCCGTGGGTGATTCAAAAATAGTTGGTCGCAGGATGGGGACATCGAGCAAATAATTCACTCAGCTGGAAATTTGCATTCAACGGCCGCATGTGATAAATTTTTATTAGACACCATCGATTGGCAAAGGCTTTAAAGCCGGGGAGAAAATAACCATGAAAACCATCAAATATTTGATATTAATTGTCTTTTTATTGTTTCCAGCCAGCGCTTCCGCTGAATTTTATAAATATGTCGACGAAAACGGTAACGTCAAATATACCGATGATATCAACGAAGTGCCTGAAGCGCAACGCAGCCATATTCGCAGTTATGTAGAATCACAGAGTAAAGAAGTTCCCGAACAACAGGAAGCCGTGGACAATCAGGCTGAATCGGAAGAAACGAGCCCGGTTGAGCAGCAGGCAAATGTGCCGAATTTATTAAATAATGAACCAGAAAGCCTCGAAGATCACAGAGCGCGCCTGGAGCAGATGAAAATGGAAATCGACGAAGAATACAAGGCCTTAAAAGAAGAACAGGCGCAGCTGGCAGAGGAAGCAGAAGAGGTCAAAACCCGCGAGCAAAATGCCGATTATAATCGCAAAATCGATGACTTCAATGAGCGCATCAGCATGTTTGATGAGAAACAGAGGGCTTATGAAGCCGGTATAGACGCATACAATCAGCGAATCATGGAAATAAATAGGGAGAATGCCGCAAAAGCGCAATAATTCCGATAAAATACGAACGTATAGCTGATGGGGCAAAGCCACTTCCGGTTTTCGAACGCCAGCTTTTGAACGGTCAACAATTCAGAGAACCACGCACGCAGCTCTGCCAAGCGAGCTTTTATTTTTCTTCACCCGCCCTTTAATCAAAA
>JASFIV010000078.1:0-16701 GCA_050122475.1 Desulfobacterales bacterium
ACCAAAGGCTTATCCGAAAATTTCTGAAAAATTTCTTCGATTTTTGCACACTTTGTGCACTCATATTCGTAAATCGGCATACGGGCCTAACCTTTCTAATAATTTGATTTGCAGTTCCATCTTTAATTATATTGAACGCTTTTGTCCTCTGTCAATAGGTCTGTGGTTGTATGGATCGAAAAAATGTCAATCAAATGCACCTGACTTTTGGCTCAGCGCATGCGCAGGCCTTCAATCGGCTGGCGCCACTTGTGGTAAAATTCAAAAACAGGCGACAATCCTGCCACCTGCACCTGATTTAAAATTTGGTGCGTGTTTTCATGTACCCGTTTTTCCTCATTCAATTTTTCGGTTGGCGACGCATCAAAGCTTTGCAGAAATTTACTGAAACGCACAATATGGATAAGTTCATGCGTAATGATATACAGACAAAAAGGATAAAGCTTGATTGCGGGGGTATTCTCTAGAACGGATTTGATTGCGTGGTCCTGCAGACAAATTTTAAAGTAGTCAAATACGCCTGAGCCGAGGGCCGTATCTTTGCGCTGGCCCGCATAACGGACAATTTGGGCAAACGGGCCATCGACAATTTCCTCGGGTGCAAGATCCACCAGGGTTTTGACGTCATATTTCGGCCGTAGCCATTCGTTGGCCGACATCTTATAATGATTACTGACAAGCTCCTCAGACATCGTCACGACTTTGTTGACGATGGCAATCTCCGCAGAGGAAAATGGGATTCGGTTATGCTTTTTATGTGTTGGTGCCAAAGCGATTCCATCTTCTTTTGCAAGGGGGGGATCCAATCACACCGCATACGGGTGGTGGGCAGCATTCTTTAATTTGCCGGTGCTTTAATCAGCAGTCTTAGCCAGCGGCGACACCGGTTAAGGATTCTTGATAAGCGATGGCTTCTTCTAAACGAGTGCGGGCGGCCTCGGTATTTTGAACAAATTTGACCCCCAGCCCCCGATGAATGACCTTTGCCTCCGGCATATTCATATTTGACCAGACCACTTCAGCATTTAGTGCAAAGCGATCCTGATTGGGGACCTTTAGGTAGATTCGAAGTTTTTCATCTAAAGGCACCGGTTCCTGGCAGATGATAAATGCCCCCCCAAGGCTGATATTTTTTAACCGGACGTTGACAGACAGTTGGCCGATTTCTATCGTCGCCGACCAGGATACCGCTATTCTTGGGTGCCGGCGCTGATCCTTACCACTCTTTAACTGAGCAGTATTGATGGCCTGCAGGAATTGATCGGAACCCAGTCTACGTTTGACAACCGAATGAAAAAACCAGAAAATGATCAGACCGACAAATAAGCCTGCCCCGATGCCAATGCTGGTTATAATGATGCTGCTATCCATATCGCTTGATATCAACTATAGCATAAGCCGGTTTTGATTTCCAATTCAAAAAAATATGGACAGTCAACAATCGGTTGTGCTATGCTACATTTTTTAACTTTCGTCACTGATAAAATCTTAAGAGGGAGGTAAACCATTGGGTAGTGTCGTTAAAAAACGCAGAAAGAAAATGAGAAAACACAAGCACCGCAAACTTTTGGCCAAAACGCGCCATCAGAGACGCAAGGGTAAGTAAGCTTAATTGCAGTTCAACAGCTATGGCGTAAAAGCACCGTGCTGCTCGACGGTGCTTTTTTATGCCCGGCTGACTAAAAGCCTTTCAGGTATTTTAAAAACTCTGAATTTGTCGAAAGTACCAGCGAGCTGTTTTCACCCAGGGTCTCGCGGTAAATCTCCAGGGTCTGAACGAAAGAATAGAATTCAGGGTCTTTGCCGTATGCATCCGCATAAATGATGGTTGCCTCGGCGTCGGCATCACCCTTGATTCTCTGCGCTTTTTTAAATGCTTCAGACTCTATCTCCTGCAAGTCTCTTTCCTTTTCGCCTCTAATTTTTTGAGCCTCGCCTTTGCCCTCGGAGCGGAATTTTTCCGCAATCTGGTTGCGCTCGGCAATCATGCGCCCATAAACGGATTTTCTAACTTCTTCCACGTAGTTGATGCGCTTAATTTTGACATCCACCAGCTCGATGCCAAAAGGCGTTAATTTCGGCTGGGCCTGCTCTAAAATGCCCTGGGTAATTTTCTGGCGACCCACATCAATCTGAAAGTAGACCCGGGTTCGGCGTATGGAATCGTCGAGACCCTCCTCGGATTCCAGCTCACGGTTGGAACTGCGCACCGCTTCAATCAGGTGATGGGAGGTAATAAAGTTTCGAACCGCCGGGTCGATAATGTCATTCAACTTGCCAATGGCATTAAATCGATTATTGACGGTTTGAAAAAATTTCACGGGATCGACTATTTTCCAGCGGGCAAAGGTGTCCACCCAGATAAAAGTTTTATCCAGAGTAGGGATCTGTCCGGGATCGCCATCCCATTCCAGCAGATTCTTATTGAAGTAATTGGCCTTCTGGATAAAGGGAATTTTAAACTTTAAGCCCGGATCTGTTTTGGGCTGGCCGACAATGCGGCCAAACTGGGTGACCACCACCTGTTCGGTCTCATCGACCGTGTAAGCGGCCCCGTATATGATAAAGGCGATAATTGCCACGGGAATTAAAAAAATGCTTTTCGTTTTCATTTTTCACCACTGCTTTGCTGTCCGGGGTTTAGCGATTGCCCCAGGTTGAGAAACGGCAACAGATTTTTCTGGTCGGAGTCAATGATATATTTTTGGTCCAAATTTGGGAATGTCTGTTGGATGGTCTCAAGATACAGTCGCCGTTTGGTGATATCCTTAGCTTTCACATATTCATTGTAAAGCGCCACAAACCGGTCGGCATTACCCTTGGCGCGGTTGACACGGTCCAAGGCATACCCTTCGGCTGCCCGTATCGTTCTTTCGGCTTCACCGCGTGCGGCCGGAATGGCCTTATTGTAATCTTCTCTGGCCTGATAAATCATCTGCTCCTTTTCCTGCACCGCCTGGTTGACCTCGTTAAACGACGGCTGGACCGGAGGAGGAACGTTGGTTTTTTTCATTTCGATGGTCACAATGTGAATGCCGGTTTCGGCCTGATCCAGTTCAGCCTGCAATCGACCTTTGGCTTCCACCGCGATTTCATCGCGCTTGCTGATGACTTCGTTGATGCTGCGATCACCGACCACCAGTCGCATCGTGGCTTCGGACATGTCGCGCAAAATACGACGGACATCCCGCACCTTAAACAGAAAGTCAAAAGGGTTTTTAACCCGAAATTGTACAATCCAGGGCACAATAGCAACATTGAGGTCCCCGGTCAGCATCAGTGCTTCCCCCGTATTTTCGGTACCGGATCTAAATCGCGAGGGCCGCACCTGGGGGGCTGAGGTCGTAAAACCAAACTCTTCGGTTTGGATTTCGCGCACATTGACCTTGGTCACCTTTTCGATGCCGAGGGGCAATTTGAAATTAAGGCCCGGCTGGGTGGTGCGCGTATAGCGGCCGAATAACTGCACAACACCGACTTCATTTTGCTTAACGGTATAAACCGACGTTATCGCCAGGGCGGCAAGAAGGATGACCACAATGAACAATGGACCGCCGGGGAATTTGACTTTTTTTATTTTTTCGACGAATTCGTCCATCTGCGGCGGCACCCCACCTTTGCCATGTTGTTGCTGCTTTAATTTTTCCCAATCCCAGGTCATAGCGTTAATCCTTAAATTGTATTTAAGCCTTTGAGCGACTGATGCAGTCTGATAAACTCAGTCGCACCTATTTAACCATTTGCATATTATTGCCTGGACCTTAGTCCCTCTCCGGCGACTAAAGCGGTTGCAAATTCCAAAAATTCTTAGTTAAAATAAGTTACCCGCTCAATCAAGTCAAGCAAAAAGCAAACAAGGCAGTACAACGTGGGCGAAGACAAGTCTCACAACTTTCGCAGCAAATAGGCCTCTTGCAACGCAGGGGCAAGCCTTAAAGGGTATCTGGGGGCCGGTGATTTCACGCTAGACGACGGCGCCATGACAAGCGCGTTTGTGGTTCAACTATCGAGAAAATTTTGCTATAGTCTGAAGACCATGGACGACCAAGACAAGCGATCTGATTTTGTTCATATTGGAAACATCCTTGATAATGTTCTAAAATCCTACCATACCGAAGCTGATTCCGGGCTTAGGCATGTTTGGCATTTATGGGATGTGGCTGTGGGAGAGACGATTGCCCAGAATGCCCGACCGGCAGCTTTTAAAGACAACCTTCTGATTGTGCATGTGAGTAACTCGACCTGGATCCATCAGCTGCAATTTTTAAAAAATGACCTTATATCTGCGCTAAACACTGCTCTCGGACAACCGCTTCTAACGGATATCAGATTCAAAATCGGACCTTTAGAGTAGCTAAGAATGACCATTCTCTCAGGATTGCCGGTTGAGGTTTTTTTGAGAACAAAAGATCCAATATGGCTTCTGGCTAGCAGCCAGCAGCGAGAAGCCGGCGGCCAGCAAACCTGACACCTGAAATGGTCTTAGAATTTTAACCGAAATGAATCAACAAAAAACAGATACCTTCTTTGGCGGCAAACTTCTTATCAAGCAGGATCCTGCGGGTTATCGTTTTTCGATTGACGCCATTTTACTGGCTTCGCATGCCAGGCCGCGCGCAAAAGAACGGGTGCTTGATCTGGGTACCGGTTGTGGCATTATTCCGCTGATACTCGCATACCGCTATCCGCATATTACCGCATTTGGCATCGAGATTCAAAAAGAGTTGGCTCAAATGGCCATCTCAAACGTCAATGCCAATCACCTACAAGATCAAATTACGGTACTTTGCCTGGATATGCGCGGATTAAAACCGGATGACATCGGCGGGCCGGTGGATCTGGTAGTTTGCAATCCACCGTACCATAAAGCCAAATCCGGCCGCATAAATCCCGACCGACAGCGGGCCATCGCTCGGCACGAATTAAAAATCAATCTGGCAGATATCTTACAGACGGCCAAACGGATGTTGCGGACGGCCGGCCGTTTTGTTACGATTTACACAGCCGAACGCATAACGGAACTACTTGTCCAAATGCGGGCGCACGGAATTGAACCCAAATCTATGCGCACGATTCACGGCCAGCTAGCGGCCGAGGCCAGACTCATTCTGGTTAGCGCGACCAAGGGAGCGCAACCCGGCATTCGACTGGAACCGCCACTGATTATGTATGACGCCAAGGGTGGTTACACCCAGGAAATTCTGAAGATGTTCGAGCCTTGACAGTGTGATTTAAAGAGGTTATTCAGTACTACTCCTAAATCGACGAATCTGCATGCCGGAAGGGTGGCCGAGCGGTTTAAGGCGGCGGCCTCGAAAGCCGTTGAGGGTCTTCAGGCCCTCCGTGAGTTCGAATCTCACCCCTTCCGCCAGTTTGGTTATTTGTCATGCTTGAGGAGCTGATATGCGGTCTCCCTCCCAATAACCAATAACCAATAACCGTTAACTTTTGAAAACGCGGAGAGATGTCCGAGCTGGCTGAAGGAGCACGACTGGAAATCGTGTGTGCTGCCAAAAGCGGTACCGAGGGTTCGAATCCCTCTCTCTCCGCCACTATCGCAAGATGCCTAAAATGCCTAAAATTGGAGATGCCTAAAGTTATGGCTTCCGTTTTGCATTTTAGGCATTTTAGTCATTCTAAATTTTAGGCAATTTACGATGTCCTATCTCGTGCTTGCGCGCAAATACCGGCCCCAGACGTTCGACCAGGTTATTGAGCAGGGTCATGTGACCCGCACCCTGAGCAATTCTATTTCGTCCGATCGTGTTGCCCATGCTGTGCTTTTTTCGGGACCCCGTGGAACAGGCAAGACCACTGTCGCCCGCATACTGGCCAAAGCCATGAACTGTAAGTCAGGACCGCTCGCGGTACCCTGTAACGAATGCCGCTCCTGCCGTGAAATCACCTCGGGACATGCGGTGGACGTGTTTGAAATTGACGGGGCGTCCAATAACAGCGTTGATCAGGTCAGAGAGCTGCGCGAGCACATCAAATACATGCCCGCCCATAGCAGCTATAAAATCTATATCATTGATGAGGTCCATATGCTGAGCGTGCCGGCCTTCAACGCCCTGCTGAAGACGCTCGAAGAACCGCCGGCCCACGTTATGTTTATCTTTGCCACCACCGAGCCGCAAAAGATCCCGATAACGATTTTATCCCGCTGTCAGCGACACGATTTCAGGCGCATCAGTCTGAAGTCGATCATTGCCCACATGAAAACCATCTGTCAGGAAGAGCATTTTGAGATACCGGAGCAGAGCCTGGTCCTCATCGCGCGCGAAGCCACCGGTAGCATGCGCGATGCCCTAAGTTTGCTGGATCAAGTCCTTTCGTGCTCTGAAGGTGCGGCCAGTCATGAGCAGGTGCTGGACCTATTGGGTATTATGGATCGAAAATATGTTTTTGATCTGTGCGGCACCATCCTGCAGGGTGATGTCGGCGCAATCCTGAACATTCTCGATGATTGCTACAACCGCGGTCATGATCTGAAAAAGCTTTACGAAGATGTGCTTGAGCATTTCCGAAATTTACTGATCGTCAAAATGGGTCAAAACATCGAAAAGCTGCTTGATCTGCCTGCCAGTGAAATCGATCAGATGATGGCCCAAACGAAAACCGTATCTGCCAGCGGATTGAATCAGATTCTGGACGATCTCTTTCGGGAGGAAGCGTCGATCCGTCTGGCCACCGATACCAAACTGGCGCTTGAGATGGCTTTTATACGCTTGGATCAGATAAAACCCGCTTTACCAATTGATGAGCTGATTGACAAACTGGACCTGCTTAGGCAGGAAATTCATAACCAGCCGAGTGACGGTCTGCCGGCGCTAACACCAGGCCAAGGAACGGCCATATCCGCCAGCGGGACAAAAACCGATGATCCACAGCCGGATGCGCTCCCGAATCAGCGGCAGACCGCAGCTGAAGTGCCTTCTGCCGGCTCAGATCGCGCTTCTGATCTTACTGCGACCTGGCGGCAACTCTATGACATTATTTGCAAAGAGAACCCCCCATTGGGAGCGAGTCTGACAAAATGCCGCCTCAAGCGGGTGTCAGCTGATGCCGTCGAAATCGAGGTGCTTGACAATGGCTTTACATTGAAATTGCTCGAGCGCGAAAAAAATAAAGATACGTTAAACAGGGTCTGCACAGCCTATTGGGGCGCTGAAAAAACGGTTGTGCTCCGTACCGCTACTAAACCCGCTGCGGAGACCCCAAAAAAAAAATCCCAAAATGAGCAGCGCCTAAAGCAAAAAGCATTAAGCCATCCTTTAGTGGCGGATGCCATCGAAATTTTTGATGGCAAACTGATCGATGTCAAATTACGCTGACACCGATTTAAATAGCAGGCTTAACAGGAGGTAACGTGATGAAAGGTATGGGCAATATGATGAAACAGGCCCAGAAGCTTCAATCGCAGATGCTGAAGCTGCAGGAAGAGATGGCCGAAAAAACCGTGGAAACAACGGCCGGTGGCGGCATGGTGAAGGTCATTGCCAACGGCAGGCAGCAAGTGGTATCTATCCACATCGAAAAAGAGGTTGTGGATCCAGATGATGTGGAAATGCTCCAAGACCTTGTCCTGGCCGCCGTAAATGAGGCGTTGTCCAAATCCCAGGAAATGGTTGCTGCAGAAATGAGCAAGTTAACGGGCGGCTTAAATATTCCGGGAATAATGTAAGCTCGGTTCAATGGATCCAATTGGTTGCATTGGTTTAATTTGTTCGAGCCAATTACGACTGTGTTGGTTGAAGTGAGCATCAGTTTATGGACATCGCATCATCATCCACCGAACAATTGAACGAATCAAACAAATTAAACCCCCAAAACGGTTTTTCTTATGAGCCATTACCCGCCATCGATATTAAATTTGATCAAAAATATTGCCAAACTGCCGGGAATCGGTGAAAAAACCGCCGAACGATTGGCCTTGCACATACTGCGCTCACCCCGCGCTGAAGTCGAAAAGCTTTCCAACAGCATCATCGCAGCCAAAGACAATATCCGCTTGTGCAAAAAGTGTTTTGGCTTCAGTGATGATGAAATCTGCCAGATTTGCTCAAACCCTGCCAGAGATGATGCGCTTTTATGTGTCGTCGAACAGCCGGCGGATATGGTGGCTATGGAAAAATCAGGCGCTTTCAACGGTCGCTATCACATATTGTCAGGAGTGCTTTCTCCGATGAACGGCGTCGGGCCTGAGGATATTCGTCTGGGCGAGTTGATTGCAAAAATTGAGCGCGGCCGGGTCAAAGAGGTTGTACTGGCCACCAGTACAACGGTGGAAGGTGAGGCGACGGCTGCCTATATCAAAGAGCGTCTGGATCAGTATCCACTCAAGGTAACCCGGATTGCATCCGGTGTGCCCATCGGTGGTGATTTAAAATACGTGGATCAGGTGACGTTGAAAAAAGCTATGGAAAGGCGCCATGATGTCTGAAGTTCTCACACCGGATGATCTGTTTTCCTGCCAGCGCTGTGGGGACTGTTGCAAAGGGTATGGGGGCACCTACCTTACAGATTTAGAAATTGATCGCATCTGTCGCTATCTGGGAATGAAACGGAAGCGTTTTATACGAGATGTCTGTCAGATGTCCGGGGGCAAACCCGTGATTGCACAGGCTGAAAATGGGTACTGTATATTATGGGACCAACACTGCACGATTCACCCGGTTAAACCCCAAATGTGCCGTCGCTGGCCTTTTATCGAAAGTATCCTGGTGGATCCCGGCAACTGGCATGCCTTGGCGGCTGCCTGTCCCGGCATGCGGGTCGACATCAGTGACGATCAGATTCAAAATTGCGTACGTGCTGTCATCCAGAAAGGCAACGGCTATTTTATAAGTTGAATTCTAATTGCAAAGCGCCTGATGATGAACTTTTATTCTGCTTATAACTGACCAAGAAAAAACTGTTAAGATTTTGATCCACTATGATCGGTATATTTGATTCAGGTGTTGGCGGGCTGACTGTTGTCAGGGCGATTCTGGATAAAATTCCAGGATATGACATTGTCTATTTTGGTGATACGGCCCATACGCCCTACGGTACTAAAAGTGCTGCAACAGTGGTCGGTTATACGATCAACAATATTGAATTCCTGCTGAGTCAGGGAGCCAAGGTGATTGTGATTGCATGCAATACTGCATCCAGTGTTGCCTCCAAGCGGGTTTTCGAACAATTTGCGCTTCCGATCTTCGAAGTGATTACGCCTGCAGTCGCCCAAGCCCTGGAAGCCTCAACAAATCTGAATTTTGGTATCATTGGTACCCGCGCAACCATTTCCAGCGGCATCTATGAAAAAAAAATTCTTGCAAGCCGGCCTGCGGCGCGTATTCACTCTGTTGCCTGTCCGCTGCTGGTTCCTCTGGTTGAAGAAGGGTGGCTCAAAAAGCGTGAAACAGCGATGATTGTTAAAAAATACCTTCAGCCGCTTAAAATCCGTCAGATTGACACCCTGATACTGGGCTGCACCCACTATCCGCTCCTGAAAAATGTCATCCAGACAAAGATCGGGAAACGGGTTGAACTTATCGACTCTTCACTCTGCATTTCGGAAGGCATCAAACATTTTCTGGACAATAACCACGACATCGAGCGGCAACTGGGCCAAAACGGTAATCTGTCCCTTTTCGTATCTGATGTGACCGATCAGTTCAAAAAAATAGCTCAATTGACATTAAAGACGAATATAACCTTTGAATGTGTCAAAATTTAGATGCGCTGGCAACGCAATCATTGATCTAAAAGAAGGACAATGAAGGATCAGGAGAAAACAAGGCAGCAGCTTATCCGGGAACTCATGGAACTGCGAGAACAGGCCTGGCAATTAGAATCACAGCATCGGCATGCCCGCAAAGCGCTTAGAGAAAGCCAGCAACAGCTGCAGCAAGCTCAAAAAATGGAAACGCTGGGCACCCTGGTCGCCGGGGTTGCCCATGAAATCAACAATCCGATTAATCTGATTATGTACAATCTGCCCCTGATTCAGAAAATCTGGTCCGATTTTTTGCCCCTTTTGATTGACCGCAAAGAAGATCATCCGGGTCAGAAATTTGGGGGGTTCACCTATGACTTTTTGGAAGATAATTTGTCACAGCTAATCGCGGATATGGATATGGCTGCCAATCGGGTGGCTAAAATCGTTTCCGATCTGAAAAATTTTTCAAAACAATCCAATGTTGCCGAAAAGACAAGCCTGCAGGTCAACACAGCAGTTAAAAATGCTCTGCGCCTGGCTCAGGCCACCTTACGAAAATCAGGTGTTAAAATTGAGCTGGAACTGGATGAGGACCTTCCGGAAATGGAAGGAAACCTGCAGAGTATTGAGCAAATTATTTTAAATATTTGTATCAATGCCATTCAAGCGATCGAGCATGACAACGGCATCATCCGGATTCGGACCGGATTTGAAATCAAAAACGGACGCATCCTGATTGCCATCAGCGATAACGGTAAGGGCATTTCACCGGAAATTGTCGATAAGTTATTTCTGCCGTTTGTTACCGATAAACAGGCCCAGGGCGGGACCGGCCTGGGGTTATCGGTGACTTACGGACTGGTACAGGCGCATGGCGGCGACATTGCGTTTGATACACGGCAGGGCCAAGGCACCACATTTACGATCGCTCTGCCGACCGTCTTAAAAGGCGAATCCGCTAAAATCCTGATTGTTGATGATGACCAAACGATTCGGGCCATGCTGACAGAAGCACTAACCCTCAATCGAAGCCGGCCGTTTTTAATCGAACAGGCGTCCAACGGCATTGAAGCGTCCATCAAGCTGGGCACCTATCGGCCGGACCTTTTGATTCTGGACATCTTTATGCCGGAAATGGACGGACTTGAGGTTTGCCGGATTATCAAGAACGAACCCGAGCTGGCCAATATGAAAGTACTTATTTCCACGGGTTACCCGGATCACACCAAACTGAATATCATCGCCAAGCTCGGTTTTGACAACGTCATTTATAAACCGTTTGATCTGACGGAATTCGTGAAACGCGTTGAAACGATTTTGGCGGCTGACTGAATCGATTCAAGTGGCTTTGGCCGATAGAGTTGCTCTGCTCTACCTGCGAGGTAGCGAATCACATCATTGCCGTATGTTAGGCGCTTTTCTCAATAATGTGAATATCGCGTTTGGGATAGGGGATTTCAATGCCCTCAGTATCAAATGCCTCTTTAACCTTGTCGGTGATATGCGAAATAGTGTTCATCCGCTGGCGGGCATCACGGATCCAAACCCGCAATTGCAGTTCCACCGAAGACTCTCCGAAATTTCGGACCACAACCTTTGAGGGCGGGTCATCTGCCACCCACTCAGTTGCCTTTGCAATCTTTAGGATTATGTCTTTAGCTTTTTGCAAATCCGCATCATAAGCAATTCCGATATTAATGCGTACCCGAATTTTTTCGGAAATGATGGTGTAATTGATGATATCCCGCAGCATGATTTCATTGTTGGGGATGATAATAACGATGTTATCGGTGGTCTTAATCTTAGTGGCTCGCAGACCGATATCGATCACATCCCCCCAGGTTGCGCTGCCGGCCGGCGCGTTCCAGACTTCGATTCGGTCTCCCACTTCAAACGGTCGATCGATGATCAGCAAAACGCCTGCAATCAGGTTCGACAGCGTATCCTTAGCCGCAAAACCGATTGCTATCCCGGCGACCCCCGCACCGGCAACAAACGGCACCACATTGATCCCCAAAAGATCGAGGGCCAGTACAATTGCCACGGTATAAATGATAAAATTCGAAAACCGAATGAGAAGATCAAAAAGGATATCATCGACCTTGCTGTCGGTCTTATGGGCCACGCGTGACTGTAGGTATCGAATCGTGAGGATCAGGAAATTTTTGCTGGGCTCGGCAAACAAAATGATAAATAGGGCATGGAATATTTTCTGCAGCAGCGGTACGTCGAATAGCTCGATGAGATAGGTTCCGGTGAGCAGCACCAGCGCATAAAAGAGCGCCTTTCTGATAATTTTAAAAAGCGCGTGCTGAATTTCAATCAGGTTGATTTTTTGCATGCGCTTTTCGACAAATGACAACACCTGCCTCAGGATGAGCCATACAATAAAAAAGGCGATAATCGTCACGATCACCTTGAATGCCAGCTTCAGCTGGGGCGCCTGCAATCCGAAGGTGGCTTCAAGCCCGGCAAATAGGCTGTTCAATTGCTCCATGATACACCACTAACTGTCTTATCATTTGACACGTTGTAGGCGGGAAACGGTTACCGATGTCCCTTTAGGGGAAATGGAATAATCGGACCTGCACTCGGCGGTAATGCATGGCAACGAATGCTCTGTTTCAATGCCAGCATAACCGCATTCACTGGGCGATACCCTGAATTTTGTCTAAGATGGAAATTGTCGCTTAGGTTTCATCCGAGAAAAAACTGGCCTTTAGGAATTCGCGGTTGAGCCGCGCAATATTGATGATGGACAGCTCCTTGGGGCATGCATTTTCACATTCACGGTGATTGGAACAATTTCCAAAACCGCAGGCATCCATGGTTTTCACCATCCGCAAAGCCCGCCGGGTAGCTTCCGGTTTGCCCTGGGGCAGCAAGGCCAGTTGCGAAACTTTGCCGCTGACAAATAGCATTGCCGAAGCGCTGGGGCATGCGGCAATACAGGCGCCGCATCCAATACAGGCTGCGGCATCCATCGCTTTCTCGGCAATTTCCTGTGCGATGGGAAGCGCATTGCCATCCGGCGCGCCACCGGTATTGGCGGATATATACCCGCCGGCCGCCATGATTTTATCAAGCGCTCCGCGGTCGACCACCAGGTCTTTAACGACTTTAAACGCGCGGGCACGAAAAGGTTCCACTACGATCGTATCTCCGTCTAAAAATTGTCGCATGTGAAGTTGGCATAATGTGGTCGCTTTTTGCGGGCCATGGGCTCGTCCGTCAACCACGGCACCGCAGGTGCCGCAAATACCTTCGCGGCAATCATTATCAAATGCAATGGGTTCTTTACCCTCCATCGTCAGCTGTTCATTGACTGAATCGAGCATTTCGATAAAGGACATATGAACGGATATATTTTGGGCGACGATGGTTTCAAAATGCCCTTTTCTTTCGTTTTGCTGTTGGCGCCAGACCTTCAGGGTTAGATTAATTGTTTTGGGCAGCTTTTTCACTTATAACTCCTTTGGCTCAACTCTACGTTTTCAAAAACCAAGGGCTCTTTATGCAATTTGGGTTTCTGATCACGATCGGCATGTTCCCAGAGCGAAACATGGGAAAAGTTCTCATCATCGCGTTTGGCTTCGCCTTCTTCGGTTTGTGATTCTTCGCGAAAATGGCCGCCACATGATTCGGTGCGATTTAAGGCGTCATAAATCATGATTTCAGCAAATTCAAGACTGTCCGCCAGGCGACCGGCCTTTTCAAGGCTTTTGTTATAATCTTGGTCTAAACCCGGTACCAGCAGGTTTTCCCGGAATTCGGCGTGCAGTTCTTGAACTAGGGTCAGGGCTTTGTTAAGTCCCTGCTCATCACGGGACATGCCGCAATAATCCCACATGACCTGACCCAATTTTCGAGCGAAGCTGTCGACGGTGCGCTTGCCATTGACAGACATCAGCTTGGCGATGCCCTCACGGGTCGCGTGGGTGCTGTCTTTGAATGCCGCATGATCACTACTTACCGGTGAAAGCGTTGTACCGGCGAAGTAGCCGCCAATCGTATAGGGAATAATAAAATAGCCATCGGCCAAACCTTGCATCAGGGCACTGGCCCCTAAACGGTTGGCACCGTGGTCTGAAAAATTGGCCTCGCCGAGGACGAATAAGCCGGGAATGGTACTCATCAGATTGTAATCGACCCACAAACCGCCCATGGTGTAATGCGATGCCGGGTATATCATCATCGGTTTTTCATACGGCGAATCATCGGTGATCAGCTCATACATATCAAAAAGGTTGCCGTATTTTTTGGCGATGGTTTCTCGGCCATCTCGATGTATGGCATCGGCAAAATCCAAATACACCGCACAGCGTGTCAGGCCGACTCCTTTGCCAGAGTCGCACTGGGACTTGGCGGCTCGCGAAGCCACATCACGGGGCACCAGATTGCCGAAGCTGGGATATTTTCGTTCCAGATAATAATCGCGATCTTCTTCGGGAATATCCTGGGGATCTCTGATATCACCGGGATTTTGCGGCACCCAGACGCGACCGTCGTTGCGAAGGCTTTCACTCATCAGGGTCAGTTTGGACTGATGTTCACCGGTATGCGGAATACAGGTGGGATGAATCTGGGTGAAACAGGGGTTGGCGAACATGGCCCCTTTGCGATAAGCCCGAAATCCTGCGCCGACGTTGGAAGATTCGGCGTTGGTGGACAGATAATACACATTGCCATAACCGCCCGTACACAGCACCACCGCATCGGCGGCATAACTTTCCAGTTCACCATTGATCAAATTTCGGGCGACAATGCCGCGGGCCTGTCCATTTATGAGCACCACATCCATCATTTCCCGGCGCGGCATTAAAGTGACCATCCCGTCACCAACCTGTCGCATCAACGCGCTGTAAGCGCCCAGCAGCAATTGCTGGCCAGTTTGCCCGCGGGCATAAAACGTCCGGGAGACCTGTGCGCCCCCGAAAGAGCGGTTGGCCAACAGGCCGCCATAATCCCTGGCAAACGGGACGCCCTGGGCGACACATTGATCAATAATATTGTTGCTCAGCTGAGCAAGGCGATAAACATTGGCTTCGCGCGCCCGAAAATCCCCGCCCTTTATGGTATCATAAAAAAGGCGCCAGATGCTGTCGCCTTCATTGGTGTAATTTTTGGCGGCATTGATTCCCCCCTGGGCCGCGATACTGTGGGCCCGGCGCGGTGAATCCTGAATACAGAACGTTTTGACATGATAGCCCAACTCCGCGAGGCTGGCTGAAGCCGAGGCACCGGCCAGACCCGTGCCGACCACAATGATATTAAATTTTCGCTTATTGGCCGGGTTAACCAACTTAAGCTCAAACCGGTGACGATCCCATTTTTCGGTCAGCGGACCTGCCGGTATGTGCGCATCAAATTGCATTATCCTTTCCCCTTCATTAGAAAGTTATCTGTTATTCGTTATTGGTTGATAGACAAATCGTACGAAAATATTCTGATTTATTTTGTTAAACAATTTTAGCAGCCAATAACGAATAACCAATAACTGATAACCAATAACGAATAGCCCATAACGATTAACAAATAACCTTCAATTGAGCGTTTTATGCTCAATTGAGGAGCTACCCTATGGTCCACATATACAATGGCAGTAGTCCAAATCCTAAACCAATAATCAATCCGACGATTATACTGAGCACCATCAGCGCCGGCATATACTTGGGATGATTGGCTCCAAGCGTTTGAAATGCACTCCAAAAACCATGGCGTACGTGCAGGGCAACAATAATCATCACGACAACATAAATGATCATATAGGCCGGGTTGGCAAAGGCGGAGCGGACAATTTCAAAAATCGTTCGATCAGTTTTGTCCACGAAGCTGAAATTAATCAAATGAAAAACAACAAATCCCAGAATGATAAATCCCGTATAGGGCATCGTCAGAGAGCTCAGGGTACGTCCGCCAGCGGCCTCATCTTTTTCATAAGGCACAGATCTTGCTCTGTAGTTCTGAAAAAAAAGGATGATGCCGGTGATCACATGAATCAAGGCCAGCACCAGCAGAGCCAATTCAAAAACCGTAAGAATCGGGCCCAGTGAGTGAAGTTTTTCAGCGTACGCGTTAAAGGCCGCACTCCCCGCATAAAGGGTCAGATTGCCGACCAGGTGGGCAGCCAGAAAACCGATGAAACACAGACCGGTAACGGCCATCAAAAGCTTTTTGCCGATAGACGAGCTAAAGGTTTGAATCAGCCAGCTCAATTTAACCTCCAATGTATACAATTAAGGACATAAGTGTATACTTTTACACACAAAATTAAGTATGATAAAAAAATATTTTTTAAAGGTTTCTTCAATCGCTGTCAACAACATTATTGAGCCACCAGTCATCGCGATGGGTTTCCATAATGGCGCGGCTTATATCTCTGGCAATTTTTGTTTGAATGCGGCCGAGCACATGCGGCAGCCACGTATCCGGGGGCCTATATCCGATATCCGACAGGTATTTTAACTCGAGAATGAGTGCTATTTGATCGGCATCATGGGCCAACCGGGCTTCCACAGAGCTGTTCTGATTGAACTCCTGAATCAGATCGGTAATAGCAGAACCAAACGGAAGCCCGCTGGTTGTGTCTTCAAGGGCCTTGGCCTCGTCGGCCGTAACGTAGACTTTATGCACCGAATTCAAATCGCCCGTTCTGGCTTCAGCTAAATCGTGGACCAGGCACATGCTGATCAGTTTGAGGGCATCGACATCAGGCTGCAACTGTGCCAACACATAGCCAACAAAGGTCGTACTGAAGATGTGTTCTGCGATGGATTCTTTGCCGGACCCCAGAAAATGAAATCCCGATCTTGGTATTTCTTTGAGCATTTTCGCTTCAAACAGTAGATTGGCAATATTTTTCATGGTCGCTCCTCAATCATCATATTTTGTCAAGCAACTGTAGATACCGATTGCTTTAAAAATTCAGGTTGCAGCGGTCGGCCATCGGGTTCAGGGTTCACGGTTCAAAGGTTCAATGGTTTTGATATGCAGCAAAG
>JASFIV010000079.1:0-16481 GCA_050122475.1 Desulfobacterales bacterium
AAAGTGACCGCGGGCCATATTTTGGAAATGATCGATGAAGATCGTATTGATCAAAGCCCCCCCGGCGGCGCCGATCAGCGGGATCGCCTGGGCGGCCACTTTTTCCGATACGATCACCCCGAAGCGGGATGCCAGAACGGCTATCAGCCGCACGAGCACCGGAGCGCCTTCTTTGGCAATGCCTTTTTCCGCGATGTACTGGGCGGCTTCAGAGATTGTGCGCGCCAAAGCTGCGCGTACAAAAAAGTAACCGGTTTCGGTGCCGTCATCGGTTTTGGTGGATCCGCCCAGGGCAAACACTTCCAGGCAGGCCAGCTTTGTATCCAGCTGGCTGACAGATTCGCCTTCGCTGCGCGCAATGTCGGCGACGGAGCGCAACATGATGGTGGTGGTCACCGGCAATTCGACCGCTAATGCCGGTAGACCCAAAGATCCGCCACCGGCGCCGGTGGCCATGACGAGCAGCTTGTGGGTCTTATCCGAAGACGCCGGTCTTTTTTTGGCATCCATGGTCTGAACGGCAAAAGTCAGGGCTTTTTGAATCGATTTTTCGGTGGCTGTTTGAACCCGGTCCTTCCATTTAGCCGGCAGATAGCCAAAGCCCTTCTCGATCGGCGCCCCGATAACATTTGAAATCCTGGCCGCCAGGCTCGGATTCTCAAGAAGTGTTTTGGCATATTGAAGATCGTCGCGATCGTTTGCAGATAATTCCATGTTGATTTCCTTTATCCATTTTTCAGGACCCGGATCACGGCCCTTCTTTTGATCTCGTTTTTTTGCGGATAAAAAATCCGGCTACAGTTAGTGTCAGGGTCGCCATACCGCCGATGACCCTGTGAACCTGTGTGCTTTTCTTTTTTCCGGTGGCGCAATAGGTCGCAAAATGCTCACAATTATTGAAGACCAGCGAGTAGCCTTTTTGCGCCAGATGCGCGCGCGCCATCTGCAAGGTTTCAACATGCGGCAGGCGTCGTTTATATGAACGCCTTTTTAGTTTTCCATTCTTGAGAAATGTCGCCATGTCGCTGATGATGACGGTGGGGTCTTGTTTTTCCCTGACCGCGCCTTTAAAATGCAAAACCATGCCGTCTCCGGCGTATATCCCGTGGTGGGAATAGAAATGGCCTTTACGTTTCACATAAATATGATCTCCGGCAAACAGCTCTTTTTGCGTCAACGGCACAGCAGTGATCCTTATTAATTTCATTAGATTACGGTGAAATATACTGTTTTCAGTGGCGAAAATCAAACTGCAAAGTCGATTTATGCGCAAATTTTTCTTACGGATACACTATATGTAGTATAATTGATTTGACAATTATCTAGATATTGTTATAAAATAAATAAAATCGAGTGGCTGCAGCAATTCTTTAATACAATCAATTAAAAATGTATACTGAGGGTCAAAGACTTATGAGCTACGTTTCCTGTCCCAAAACCAAAGCAAACAACAAAAAACACATCGCCGTTTGCAAGCAATGTTCGCATCGCAAACTCTGCTCGTCATACCTTAATTATCGTCAACCGGAATTACCCTTGAAAAGATAAAGGGGGTCATGATGACCGATGACATGCTGGCTGAAGCGGAAGAAAAGCTATTCAATGATCTTCGCGATGAGCCCTGCATCGTCTGCGGGGATCCCTACATGCATGTTCTGGGCAGCTATACACCGGAAAAAGAGGCGGGCGCCCCGAAACGGGAGGATAAAGCACCTGTTCTTTACTACACGCTGTGCCAGAATTGCTTCAACAACGGCCGCATACCCACGGCCCGCATAGAAGCCGTTTACCGCCGCAAATTCGGCAAGATCGCCGCCTGAAAAACCAGATACTGTTTTCAAAATTAAGAAATGAAAACAACAAACCCCTCTTCTCATTCCGAGATGCGGGGTTTTTTACGGGAAATTAACGCGGCGAGGATTAGATTTCTTATTACACAGTGCTCTTGGCTTTTACAGAGAAATGTAATTCTTGCGTCACGTATTATCACGATGAATTCTGCGCAAGTTCGAATGAATTTAGGGTGAATATTACCGATTTCCCCATTTCAGAAATGCTGCCAGTATGCGATCCTGAATACCATCGGGGAGCCAGGAGATCACTTTTTGGACCCGCGCTCTCGGACCCATGCGGTAGCGTATTTTGGGCCGTTGGGCCGTGAGGGCGTGGATAACCGCCCTGAAGACAACTTCCGGTGATTGCGCAGTTTTTTCGACATCTGCGGCATGATCATGCACGGCATCCAGCAACGGACCGTAAAGTTTCGTCATTTCATCAGGCGCTTCTGGAATCGCTTCCTCTGCCTGGGTTTTTGCCTTTTGCCAAATTTTTGTGGCAATAATACCGGGCTCGAGCAAAATAACCTTGATGTTCCAGGGTCTCAGCTCACGGCGCATCACATCAGAGACGGCTTCCATAGCGAATTTCGAAGCACAATAAGGGCCCATCAAAGGCGAGGCAAAAATTCCGGCGACTGACCCGATATTGATGATGCGCCCCTGCGTTTGGCGCAAAAGAGGAAGAAACACCTGGCTCACCGCAATATGGCCGATCAGGTTGATTTCCAACTGATGGCGAAGCCGCTCAATGGGAACGAACTCGAGCGGTCCGCCAACAAAGATGCCGGCATTATTGATAAGCCCGACCAACGGCCTGTCCCCCAGCGCCTGACGGACGGTTTCCCCTGCTGCTTTGATCTGCTCTTCTTTGGAGATGTCGAGTAAAACAGGATGAAGGCGTTGCGATGTTTTTTGGCGTAACGATTCGCCGTCTTTCATATTGCGGACACCGGCAAATACTTCATAACCGCGTTTGTCGAGTCCGACCGCACATGCTTCACCAATACCGGATGACGAGCCGCTAATAAAAACTGCGCCAGTGTTTGGCATAATAATTTCCCCCAGACTCCAAAAGTTTCAATTACAATATCTGTTTCTGTCCTCTGATGGTTTAGGTCACGTATTTCTTCTGCAGCTGTGCTTTGATCTCACGCACCAGGCTATTCATTTTCCAATCGATATTTAAACCCACCGAACTCATGCCACCGACCACAATGGAATAGGCTGCTTTTTCCTGAATGCCAAAGTCCTTGGCAATGTCAAAAATGATGCCGGCTTCCGGCTTGGCCAATTTTCCGTCGGCGATGGCAATATCGGCCAGCCGCGACAACACGAACGTTTTATGCCGGTCGTCGCCTTTTTCGGAAATTTCCTTGACGTTCGTACGGATTAAGTTGTCGATATTATCGGTGTCCTGCATGATTTCATGGATGACGTCGCCGGGCTCATCGGCAAAATACTTGTGCAATATTTGAATGATGACTTTGATTTCCTCGTCCATGATAACGGCTTCGGTCATGACAAGCTTGATACCGGCAGCCGTCACTAATTTCATGGCCGCTAAATCCAGCGGACGGCGTGGATAGCGTTTAATCCAGTTTACCCACTGATCGGTGGCATCTTCAAGATCGTTCAATTCCTTTTCAGAGAAATCTAATTTTCCTTTGACGACTTGGGCAAAAATAGGCGACTCGGCAAACATCTGCATGACTTTCAGACGCAGCGGCATCAACGGGTGGGAGCGATAGTTTACCTCAAGTGCCTCGGGCTCCTCTTTGAGCGCATCTATTTGTTGCAGCAGTGAATCCACGTCTAAATTCAGATTTTTTCCGGTAAGGCCGTAAGCCGTTTTCAGCATGGCCCTCGCGGCATTTTCAAAATCACCGCAGGCAATCAGCCCGATGCGATCCGTGCTGATCTCACATTTTTTGCGCCATCTTAAGAAAATATTTTCCCCCATGCTGGGCAGCAAGGTGACGCCCTGGCTGCCTGGGTTGGGATTGATGAGATAGTTCATGCGGTTGTGCTCGAACAAAAAATGGCCCAGTTCGTGTCCGAGAATAAATTGAATCTCCCGATCTTCCAACTCTTCCAGGGCCGCGGAGGTAATTCCGATAATGAAGAAGTTTTTCTCTTCAGCCGGTTGAACATAGGCAAAGGCATTGATGCTGTTTGAATTCAGACAAAACACTTCATATTCGCCTTCCAGGCTCAGCTTTTGTTTGGTTTCCGTTACGATGTTGAAGATGCGTGGTGAAATCGGCTGGCTGAGTAAAAAAGCGCCGTCTTTGAGTAGTTGATTCCGAAAATTTGACTCTTCCAGTTTTTGCCGCTCTTCCGAGGTGGATATGATGCCTTCCAGGTTATAATCCCTGAACAACAGCTCAACATCTTCCTTATCTCCCCTGTACCTTATGCGGTGTAGATCCATGCGGATATCTCCTTGTCAAGGGTTGGTAAATCTATAAATGGTATGATCGCTCCCCGAATTTCTTGCCTATGGGTTATATTTTTTTTTAGCGGAATGCAATATTAATCCTAAATCACAGATTTTGATTTTTACTTCTGGCAGCCGATGTCGGTAAGGTATGGCAGAAATGGTGGCAGACGATTACATTTGCTAACCTGGAATGAATCAAAGAGGGGATCGTGCTAATTTAAATTCAGCAATCCGCAATCGATGAACCCTGAACCCATTTATTGCTCTTCGATTGAAAACTGCAGTCGGGCCGAACCGATTTGGATGATATCGGAAACCGCCAGGAAGGTCGAACCCTTAACCGGCTCATCATTGATTTTAGGTCGGGGTCGGCCACCGATGTAATTAAAGCAAAAACCCTCAGGAGTTTTGTTGATGGTGGCGGCGGTTGGATCCATCAGCAGACCTTTGATCACCACGTCGGACGCGGAGTCTGTTCCGATGGTCGTGATTTTCTGGGTCAGTTTGATCCGTCCAACCCCGCCGTCCAGATAAGTCAGGGTGCTGACCGGCTCTTTTGGTGAGCTTTCAGCAGGCGGTTTGGCAGCAGAAGGCTCCACATTTCTGACCTTGCCGCGGTTCGGGCTCTGGTCCCAGAATCTGACCACATTGATGCTTTTGGTGGGGTTGCTTTTTATCATCATTCTGCGGTGTTGCGTGGTATTTATCGCCTGGGTTTCATCAAAATCCTCCACATCATCTGCCAGTGTCTGCTCTTTGGAATCATAATGCAATAGCAGTGAATGCTCACCGATCGTAATAATGTCCTCATCTTTTAACCAGTGCGAGTGGACGAGCTGCTCGTTGACAAAGGAGCCATTTTTGCTCTGCAGATCCGTGAGGATAAGTCGTTCTCCCAGATAGTCTATTTTGGCGTGGTGTCCTGAAACAGCCGGGTCATCGATAACAATGTCATTGTTTTCCCGCCGGCCAATGGTCAGGGCAATCCCTTTTTTTAGCTTATACGCTTTAATTAATTTATTTTTTAGGCTTAGTGTTAGTGTCGGCATTATGAAGGTCCCTTTTTATCCGCCAAAAATTTACTGACATCTTTCGTTGTCGGCAACTTACTTATCATATAAAAATCGGCCTTTTTCGTCAAGATCGAGGTGGTCGATTCAATCTTTATTATACTGAAATTATTATGAATTAATATTTTACAGCATAAAACATTTGAATTTTTAGGGGCTCTGCAACTATAATGATTATAATGATGGGAGATTTAATTATTACCATCGTAAATCTAACGAAATGACGGTGATCGTTCCGATGAGACAGCCATTTAAAAAATGTGCGGCCGGTTACGGGAGTGCATCCCCCGTTTGGGGCGTTTGTTTGGTTCTTTTGCTACTGGTGGGATGTGCCACGATGCCGGGCGGCTCGGTAGAGACCTATCCATCAGATTACAAGACCACGGTTCAGGCCAGCAATGATACTTTAGAAGAGTTGAAAATACCGATAACCGAAACCATTGAAGATGGCCTCAAAACCACCTTCAAGGCCCGGCGTGCGGATGGCACTCCGGTTGTTGTCCAGGTGGTTCGGATCGACCGTAATTCCACTGAAGTCTCGGTCAGAACCGGCAGCGTGGGATTTGGCGATAGGCGGGTAGCCACTCAGATCAATGCTTTTATTCAAGAGCGGCTGGAGCCGAGCATAGCCGGCGACTCCATGCAGGGTTTTACGGAAGAAAACCTCGATGACAACACCGACCAACAGGTGGCTGTGGCCTCACCTGCCGTAGAAACCGGTGGTCAGACCTGGAGCCGCAGCCCGGAAAAAGTCGCAGAGATGCTCCACGATTCGATTTTCATCATTTATTTCGATTCGGATTCGAACGAGCTCACCGATAAAGCCAAAGAAAAGCTGCACCGAGTTGTTGAAATTATGCGCAACAATCCCGCTGCAAGTGCCATTCTCAATGGTTATACCGATTCTTACGGGGCCAAATCCTATAATGAAATGATTGCCGGGGTGCGCGCCAATATGGTCAAGTCCTATCTGGTGGGCGAAGGCATTTCCTCCGACAGATTACAGACCTTCGGTCACGGAGCCCAGAAATTTATCGGCTCCAACAAAACCCGCGAGGGCAGACGTATGAACCGACGCGTGGAAATTGAGATGACCGATGTAAAACAACAGTAGAGGTTGCCGCTAAAGCCCCCGCGGTCGCCGCTACCCTGCCCAGCTCTCGCCTGAAAGGGGAGTATTCTGTTTGCCGGTCCAAAAAATAAAACGAAACGAACAACCGGCAGTCTGGGGTGGACGCGTCTAATAAAAACGACATGAACCACTGCATTTAAAATCTGTCTTATATATATAAAAAACCCCGCATCACAATAATCGATACGGGGTTTTTTTATCGATTTCCACTTCAACTTGCTCCCAGGATTCTTGCCAAGTTCAGATCACGCAATGCGTTCTGCAGGCTATGTGTCCTTAACCCGCAACTCGCAACGCGCCACCCGCAACCCGGTTGTTACACCAGCGTCCGTCCTTTTGCGATACCGGGAGGGGCCAGTGAAGAAATGCGCTCGACCATTTCGGCATTCAGGTCAATCTCTGCTGCAGCTGCATTTTCGGTGACCCGGCTCTGTTTGCGCGTACCGGGTATGGGGATGATATCCTCACCCTGGTGAAGCAGCCAGGCAAGTGCCAGCTGAGCAGGCGTAATACCCAGCTCCCCGGCAACCTTTATCAGGGGAGCAAACCGTTCTTTATTGGCCTGAAAGTTTTCACCCTGGTAGCGGGGGTTGTTGTTTCGAAAATCATCTGCAGCCAAATCTCCGATAGTACCGGTCAGAAAACCGCTGCCCAATGGGGCCCAGGGCACCAGCGCAATGCCCAGTTCACGAAGTATTGGCAATAAATCGGTTTCAACCTCACGGCGCCACAGCGAATATTCATATTGAACGGCGGCAATCGGGTGCACCTTATGTGCCGCAACGATTTGATCCGCCGTCACGTTGCTCAGACCGAGGAATTTTACTTTGCCTGCACTTACCGCTTCTGACATGGCGCCAACGGTTTCCGCTATCGGGGTTGCCGGGTCCGGATAATGAAGATACCAGAGGTCAATATGTTCGGTATTGAGGCGCTTAAGGCTGTAGTCCAATGACCGCCGCACATAATCGGGGCCGCCATTGATGTTCAGTGAGAAACCCCATCCAGTCGGCACTTCGGTCCCTTGTTGGTCCGGGTCAAAGACGATGCCAAACTTAGTGGCGATGAACGCATCTTCACGCCGCCCGGCGATGGCGCGCGCAATCAGCTCTTCGTTATGGCCGTTTCCGTATGCATCAGCCGTATCGATGAACGACATCCCGGTATCCAGTGCATGCCGAAGCGTGGTGATGGCATCGCTTTCGTCCGTGCTGCCGTAAAAGCCTTCAAGAACCATGGCGCCGTATCCGATGGCACTGACGTCGGGGCCGTCTTTTCCCAGTTTTCGCTTGATTACCATTTTTGCTCCTTTCTTCCCGTAAACAAAGGGACCACAGGTTACGCCTGCGGCCGGTATCCGATTTGAATTACCTTATTCAACAACCCCGTACGCCATGCGGGCACCGCCACCACCCGGCGTTTTGGGATTACCCGAGTAGTTGTCGCCTCCCGCATGAATCATCAGTGATCGACCTTTGAGATCGGACAGCTTAAGTCGGGGGGCGAGTGCGGGATGACTTGCTTGGGCAATGCCGTCTACATAAAGGGCCGGCAGGTCTCCAAGGTGGCCATTTCCATATGGGCCGGTGTGTCTCCCGGCACCCAAAGGATCATAGTGCCCACCGGTAGCCAGACCGGATATCTTTTTACCACCTTTTTCGCCGAAACTGCAATCAGGATTTTGGTGGACATGAAACCCATGTAAACCGGGCGTTAAAATGGTTTCATTTTGCCGAATCGGATATGTATCCAGGCGTCAGCCCAAAGTTGATGTCGTTGTTGAGTCTTGTCAACATAGAAAGAATCACACTTGGCCCTGGATTTGTTGCAGTAGTACAAGGGGTGTGCTATGTTGTAATTTACCGATAATTCACAAAATTCTTGCCGGTACCGCCATGCAGCGCAATCGCAACTCCTCAATAGAAAAGACTCATCGCATCAGAAAATCGACTCGCATGAGGCACAATCAGTTACCAACAATTGCCATATTGCTGCTGTTTGCTGTTGCACCCCCTGTTCAGGCCGACCCTTACGAAGTGCTGGTCGTCGATATTGCCCGGGCCAATGATGTTGCCAAAATGGATGAATTTAAAAAGAGTGCTTCAAAATTCAACGCACTTAATCGTCAAGGATATGCAGCCGCCAGGCCCTATTTTAACGTGCTTCATATGGCTGATGGGCAGGTATATTTTTTGTTCGGCTTTCGGGATGAAGTCCAGGGCATTCATCGCCACAACTATCCGGGGGCATATGCAAACCTGCGTCGCACAAAATATAGAGGGGCTCCCAAATATCCGCATATGCACTGGAAGTCCGTGGAAGAAATCAGGCGCCTGTTGACCGCTCCGTGATCAGCTAGAAAGTCATAAATTCATGGACGTCCGTCTTCTTTCCTAGCCCGGAACCCAGAAACCTTGAGCCTTATTTACAGAAACCGCTTGATTTTGGTCATAGGGAGGGTTATGATTAAAGATGTCAATAAAGTCCCGCCGGCAATTAGCGGGACAGTTTCGTTCTGAAGGAAGTTTTTGTGTTCCGGCATCCTCCAGTTAGAGACGTTGATAATTCTGAAGAAAGGAGGATGTTATCATGGCCAACGGAACAGTTAAGTGGTTTAATGATCGTAAAGGATTTGGTTTCATCGAGCAGGAAGACGGACCGGATGTATTCGTCCATCATTCTGCCATCAACATGAGCGGTTTCAAATCCCTGAATGAGGGCGACCAGGTTACCTTTGATATCGAGCAGGGTCAAAAAGGTCCTGCCGCTGCTAATGTGACAGTCGTCTAATCATTACTGAGGCTAAATATAAAGGCATTCCTGCCCTTCGCGGGGGAATGCCTTTTGTTTTTAAAGAAGCCCTCTTTAAAAAAAGGCTCAATAACCTATTAAAATAATCGGTTTATTCTTTAATCTCTAACAGTTCGATGTCAAAAACCACGGTTTGACCTGACAATGGGTGATTACCATCTAAGGTAACCGATTCTTCACCCACTTCCGTGATTACAACAGTCATTTCCTTGCCTTCGGCATTGCTTAACCTCAGCTGCAACCCGACTGATGGCGTTATGTGTTGCGGAAACTCTTTTTTAGGGAGTTTCAGAAGCAGGTCCTCACGGCGATCGCCAAAGGCATTTTCAGGCTCAAGCGTTACTGACTTGGATTGACCGGCCTTCATACCCACCACACCGTCTTCAAAACCCGCCAGCAATTCTTTATCGCCCAATGTGAACTCCAGGGGGTCACGATCCTTGGATGAGTCGAAGACCTCTCCATTTTTTAGTTTGCCGGTATAATGTACGCTTACCAAATCTCCAACCTGGGCTTCTTTCATTATTATCTCCTTGGTTAATTGAGCTTTCGTGTAGATAAACCGAAACCAAAAATATAAAAGCAGAGTCACTTCTGACTCTGCCTTATAAGCCGGATGCGTCCTTGGTCCTTTCAGAGAATATTATCTGTGGATGTCACCACTGATGCCCTGAGCGGATTTACAGGATGATTCGATATGATTCCTTAAAATCATGGACTACTTAACAATTTCAAATTTATACTAATTTGTCAATGTGCAAAACGTGCAAGTGTTAAGCACCCATTCAAGGAAAAAGAGTTGGGTCGCGTCCGGGTATAGATTAACGATAAAGTAAGAACACCGGTCACCTAATTTTTAATAAGAGATCACGACTTCACGCCGGATATTCTTGTATCGAAGATCTTTGCGTTCGCCATTTGATAGAATAATACCACCGGGGTGATGAACGCCAAATCCACTGACATACGTCGTTCCGGCCTTGTGTCCTTTGCCTTTTAAACCCGAAAAAATTGTGGCGCTTATTAAACCAGTGGCGTAAGCGAACAGAAAACAAAACAGCGTGACAATAACCAGAGGGATGATGCCGGTAGAGACAGCGAAATAGAAAAGCAAGGGGGCGATGATGAGTCCTGAGATGCCACCCAGCCAGGGTTTTTTAATCCCCAAAATAGCGCCAAGCAAACCGACAATGAAAAGGATTGTGCAAAGATTCATGACTATACCTCCTTTTCGCTTGGAGTCGCCTGCCATTATGTCACTTACAACTCTTGATGTCAATTTTAGGACAATTTAATAAAGCGAAATCCGGCATCAAAATTTTTTTGTTTTCGAAGATGGCCGTACTGTAGATCCCATTTTCCGGACTTCAGGTGATTGCCCAAAGATGCAAGTCCGTTTTCAATGCTTGACGGCGAGGCCAGCGCAAACCCCGACATACTCTGTCTGGCCTGCGGGTCCAGATATATTTCAGGCCTGTTCCAGCCGGAATACATATTAAACTAAATTTTGTCGGCCGGAAAACGGCCGAGGTCCTTAAATTATTGACTGAATCCCAGCAGTTGAGTATAAAACCATATAAGTTCTTGTGAACGTCCTGTTCCAGCTTACCAGCAGCGGTTCACCGTTTCCATAATTGTATCTGAATTCCCCTCTGATTATCGCGTCCATTCGAATAGCAGGCATCGTGAGTTTTGCGACGACAACTCGGAGTATTTTAATTTGAGCAGGAGATCAAATGAAAGAGATTAGCCGAAGGGAATTTATTAAAACCGTGCATATGATAAGAGGAAAAACATGAAAATATACAATACCGGTTTTAAGAAAACAGTCTTTTGTATTTTCGCTTTTCTCCTTTTTTTATTGTTGAATGAAGATGCAATCTGCGCCCAATCGATCGAGCGGGATTACTGGCCCACCGAAGTCTGGAGGACCTCAACGCCGGAACAGCAGGGAATGGAATCTGCTAAATTGGAGATAGCGATTGAATTCATCGAGGACAGACTGCCCGATGCGTACAGTTTGTTGGTTGTTAAAAACGGTTATCTGGTTTTCGAGAAATATTTCCGCCAGGGCAGCCCTGATCGCATTGCCCAGATCCATTCTGTTACCAAAAGCTTCACGTCGGCCCTGATCGGTATCGCCCTTGACAAAGGCAATTTAAAGAGTGTGGATCAACGCTTGTTTGATTTTTTCCCTGAGTATGTCAGTGACGATTTGGATTGGAAAAAAAGGGAGATCCGCCTCAAACACCTTTTGACCATGAGCGCAGGATTGAAGTGGAACGATTGGGGCCCGGAATTGTGGGACTGGGTTACTTCACTGGACTGGGGGGAATATACGCTTCGGCGCCCGCAAGCAGACTATCCGGGCAACGTGTTTAATTACAACTCATCCTTATCCCATCTGCTATCTATCATTCTGGAGAAATCGACGGAGGTCAGCACGCTGGAATTTGCGGATCAACATCTTTTTAAACCGCTGGGTATCCGGCAAAGGCACTGGAATAACGATCCTCAAGGGTACTATACCGGAGGTTTTGGCTTGAGTCTCACTGCCCGGGATTTGGCCAAGCTGGGGTTTTTGTACCTGAATAATGGGTATTGGGACGGCCAATCGATTGTCTCTGAACAATGGGTGCAGGCATCCACCCGCCACCGATGGTATGCTTATCGAATATACGGGCCCACCGGTTACGGATATCAGTGGTGGGTGAAGGATGTGGATGGCTGTCACAGTTATCGGGCCTGGGGCAGAAGAGGGCAATTTATTGTGGTCGTTCCCAAACTGGATCTGGTGGTTGTTGTCACATCGGAAACAAGGCAGCCGGTGGCGCCCACGTCGGTTCATTATAGCCCCTTGTTTGATTTAGTTGCCGGCGCTGTCAAAAGAGAGCGGCTGCCGAAAGAGCCGCTCAAAGTCATCGAATTGCCCGAGGATGTCAAGGCCTTCTTAAATGGCTTTAATCAGGCAACTGCGGATAAAGATATTTTGAAAGTCTCCGAGTACATATCCGATAATTTTCTGAGCTTTGGCGTAACCAAAAACCGTCTTCTCGATTTCTTTAAAATAAGTGCTCCTTATATCTCAGAATCAAAAGTAATCCTTACCGGGTTTGAACGGTATGGAAACCTTGCCAAAGTTAAAGGCGTCCGACAAGATAAGTATTTCGAAATTCCCATATTGTCTCGCTATTATATAATCAAAGAAAATGGACGATGGAAATGGTATGGGAACCAGCTTTCCAGATAGCTATCTGAGGGGTCGGGGAGTTTTTCCATCCAACCCCTGATAATGGCGGAATGAATTATCGGCAGCGAAATCGTGCACTGTCTGAGGGCTTTAGGGAGCGTTGCAAAAGAACAGCAATAATCCCACAGCCACCAATGGGCGCAAATTTGATTTGTGCCTAACTCGTTATTTTATATTTGAATCCTGTTCTTTCGCTACGCTCCCTTAATCATGAGTTTGCACGATGAAGTCGCTGATGATTCATTCCGCGATCGATTTAAGAAAAACGCCCCGACCCCTCGGCTATCTATCATTTTATAAAACGCTACTCTCACTATTGACCGTTCACCCTTGAAAGCTTCTTCTTTGTTTGATATTCATTTTTTATATTTTTGCCCGCTAGACGGCATACCGTTTAAGATCCTTTTTATAAAGGAGACAATTGATTAAATGTTATACTGGAGGAGGATGTATGGATCGTCCATTTGTGACTGAAAACGAAAGAGAACTTGAAAGACTGCGCTCTCTGGTCCAACGACTGACGGACGATGAGCTTATTTTTCCGATCGGCAATGGCTGGACAATTGCCGTCGCCCTGGTGCATCTGGCATTCTGGGACCAGCGTGCCCTATTTTTATTGCGGAAATGGAAAAAAGACGGTGTTGAAGAGTCACCCATCGATATTGATATTACCAATGACTCCCTGCTGCCTTTATGGCTGGCCATACCGCCCCGCAAAGCCGCCAATCTGGCAATTTCAGCTGCCGAAGCAATTGATCATGAATTAGCGGAAGCCTCCACGGAACTCATTAACGAAATTATAGCGCTTGGAGAAAAATTTAGACTGTATCGATCGATTCATCGCAAGCAGCATCTTGATGAAATCGAAGAATATTTAAACGACATGAGCAAAAGCTGGTGACCCTCGCCAGCTAAAATCAAGCAGGCGTCTGGCTGTTGTTTTTCACCTGTTGCCATTATCGCCCTTTTTTATTGATTTAACGCATCACTTTGGATATATATCGTATATCCTGTTTTTGATTCTCACAATTTAGCTGCTCCGAAACAGCTCCCCATATTCAGAATCGAGTCCGCTTTCTCTTCTAAGAGTTGTGCTCCTTTTACAGTTTACCGAATGTGCTTATTTGTCTGTAACCTGAAAAAGGAGGTGCCATCATGGCAATCCAAAAAGGTTCCCTATCCCGCAGGAATTTTTTAAAGGCCGCCGGTGCCATTGGCGTCGGATCAATGTGGCCGCCGCTAAATGATTTAACCGCCGCTCAAACCCAATATGATGTTAGTGCTTCCCGGTCAAAAGTCGTTCCAACCAGACCTTTTGGCAAGACGGGCGTTGATGTTCCCATTCTTGGCCTGGGTGAAGCGTTTGGCTGTTCGGGAAACTTGTTGTTAAAACAGGCGCTAAAAATGGGCGTGTGTCTGTGGGATACGGCAGCAGATTACGCAGGCGGAAATAGTGAACGGGCCATCGGTAAATATTTTTCAAAATTTCCTGAAGACCGGCAGAAGGTATTTCTGGTCACGAAGTCCTCTGCAACCTGTGCGGATGACTGGAACAAAGATTTAGATAAATCCCTTGAAAGGATGAATACCGCATATGTTGACCTCTTTTTGATTCGAATGGCCTGCGAGACTGACAATTTCGCGTCATCCGCTGAGAATGCCGAACTCTATGGCGAAAAAGCAAAATCCGAGGGGAAGATTAAATTTTTTGGATTCAGCACCCACAAACATATGGCCCAAAACTTAATGCAGGCCTCGCAATTTGAATGGATTGACGGAATCATGTTTAGCTACAATTTTAGAATTATGCACGCCGCAAAGATGCAAAAGGCGGTTGAGGTTTGTGCAAAAGCAGGTATCGGTTTGATTGCCATTAAAACCCAGGCTGCGCAATGGTATGGACGGTCAAATAAAAATGCGATTGATGAAAAAGAGGAAGCGTTACTGAAGCAATTATTAAAAAAGGGACTGACCATCGAACAGGCCAAACTAAAGGCTGTCTGGGATGATCAGCGTATCGCCAGCATTGCCTCGATCATAAAGAATATGACGATATTGCAGGCCAATGTCGCCGCTGCCAGTGATAATCAAAAACTTTCTTCGCGTGACAAACTGCTTTTGGATCAATATGCGTGTCAAACGGCTTCAAATTATTGCGCTGGCTGTGCATCTATTTGTGAGTCTGAAGTTCATCATGAAGTGCCGATATGTGATATTATGCGTTTTCTCATGTATGCGCGTTGCTATGGAGAGCTGGCAACTGCCAAAACATGTTTTAACGACATACCCATAAAAGTGCGTCTGGGCATGGCAGATGTGGATTACAGTTCAGCAGAACGAAAATGTCCACAAGGCATGGATATTGGTCGCCTGATGCGAGAAGCGGCGACAGAATTGGCCTGACCGATTCTTCCGATTTATGTCAAAGACTTTCTGAATGATGGCAAGGAACATATCCGCTTTAAATCATAATCGGTTACCGGCAAAAAAACTCAGCCCGCACTCATGGCCTTTGTCCGGCGAGGCATGCGGGCGAGCTAGTTCTCAGTGTGCGATTTCTATCCCTGTTTAGTTTAACCGTCAAATGGTCGATTCGTTAAATCGTTATTTGAATAAAAACCTCTATTGACTATTTGACTGTTCAACGAATTAACCATTTAACCATTATGAAGCTTCATCTCAGTATTCTGGAAAAATATTCGACCAAGCACATCTTTCATTTTTTCTTTGATGATAATTCTGTCCTTTAACACTTCAGCCACGCGGCCACCGTGGGTTCCAATTCGGGTGCCCTGCACGATGATGTAACCCCTGCCGGAAGCTTCCCTGACCAGTCCTTTGTTTCCGCTGGCGGCCCGAACGATTCCGGTGAGCTTCAGCTGGCTTAAATCAATTTTTCCCAGCGGCGTGTCGCCTTGGGTATCAGTATCAGCATAGGTTGCTTTCTGGGATGGATCTTTTGAGGTACCTTTAATCAGCGGTTCAAAGGGATCGATTTTGCCTGCGGGGTCATACCCGGGCGCTTTATTGACGGCAACTGCAGTCTCCATATCCATATTCGTGTCATCTTCTGTGTCCGGGTCGATGTCAGACAGATCCGGTTGCAGCTCCGGCATAATTTCTTTCTGATAATCTTCGGCGGGGATAATGATCTTTTTGCGAACGACTAACGGTTTACCGGTTGTGCGGGCCTCACAAATGGGATTCAATAATAGAGCAAACATGACTACCATGCAGCAAATAGTGCTGACTTTAAGACGAGTTGTTATCATAATTGACCTCCCTGAATTCGTTTTCAGAGAGGTAGTCGAAATCTTAACTGCAAAAGTGACATTTTTTAACGAACGGTCAAAAAATTCAGGATGGCGGAGGCTGGATTTTAGGGTCTGTGCAGTTTTAGGATCCTTTTCTGAGTCCTAATTTTACCGTAGGCGTCTTCAATCTTTTCTTCAATAATCACCCGGTCTTTTAAAATCTGACTGACCTTGCCGGCGTTGGTGCCAAGGTAGGTGCCTTCCTGGATCATATAACCTTTGCCGGATGCGTCTTCTACCAGGGCTTTGTTGCCCTTGTCGGAAAGCATCACACCTACCAGCTTTAACTGACTCGGATCCAATGCTTCCAGTGGGCTGCTCGGTCTTGATTTTTTAGGGACCGACCGGGGTTTGTTGCGATACGCGGGCGCAAAAGGATCTATCGACCAGTTTTCGTGCATTGAAAACGAACTGACGCTTGTCGGATCCTTCTGAGCAGTCGCCGCCGGCTGGTCGATCCGTTTTTTCTCAGGTGCATCAACCGGGGAAATCTTATGTTCTACGGTTTGAGACCATTCGGTGGTCTCTATTTTTTTGACGGTTAAATTGACGCTATCCAGCACGTCGAGTCTGGAAATAACAATCATAAAGCAGACCACGGCCACCGGCGCGGCAATGATTCTGAG
>JASFIV010000080.1:0-16402 GCA_050122475.1 Desulfobacterales bacterium
TTTTTGATCCCAAGCTCGACCGCCCCGGGCCCATGCTGAAAAAATTGCTCAACGTGCACCCGGATATCGTCAATCATCGACCCCTTGATTTCAGAAGCGACATCTGGTCTCTGGGTAAAATCTTCGTTGAGCTGTTGTCTGCAGATCTGGAGACCACTGATTACCTGGCCAAAGTTGACGGGCTTAATTTGCCGGAAGCAGCCAAAGTCCTGCTGAAAGTCATGCTGGCCGATGATCCAGATATACGCCCGCGGTCCATGGCCGAGGTAGCTGTATCGCTGGCGCGAATTAAAGAAAAGCCTGTTGAAGAGGAACCTGAACCTGTGCCTCCCCCGACAGCAGTTGCCCGCAGGCGGACCATCAAAGGGCTTCAGAACCGCATCAGCATCTTGGCTGTATTAATCATCATTTTATCGCTTTTCGGTGTTATGGCCTGGTATCAGCTCAGCCAGCGAAAGGCGGGTTATGAAAACCGCCTGGAGGATTATGCCAATCAATACTCACCGTCGGTCGGTTTTATACTGGTGGAGTACTGGCTGGAAATCGAGAATGAACAAATGTATCGCAATCTGGCGGAGGGTACGGCTTTTCTGGTGGATAGCGATGGCTATATGCTGACCAGCCGGCACGTGGTTTGCCCTTGGCTGGAGGACTCCACTTTCCTGGCCGCTGTTCAACATTTCGGGCTGGTTGATAAGATACCGGAACTGAAGTACCGCATATATTTATGGTTTGAGGGCACGCGGGCTTTTAACCGTGTATCCCGCCTGATTGAAAGCCCGGATTTGACCGATGTATATTTTATTGAAAATGCGTTTAGCACCGAATCCGAACCGCGCCTGTCCATTGCCGGTGTGCCCAAGCCACCGGTACAAACCCGTCAGGTGATCACCTCACCGCTTAAAGATGATTTTGCCGTCATAAAAATTGATCGGGTACCGGAAGGGTTGGAACCGCTGCCATTGGATTTAAAGATGGATGCTAAAAGTGTCCCCAAACTATCACGGCTGATTACGATCGGTTTTCCTCTGGGCAGCCGAACCCAGGACGAAGCGGTGAATGCCAGTGTTACCGGTGGCAATGTGCGCCGGTCTTTTGAAAATGTGCTCCAGGTTGACACTTCGCTTTATGGGGGTAACAGCGGAGGGCCCATGATCGATGTACGCGGTAAAGTAATTGGCATCGCCGCCGGGGTCGCCATGGATGTTGCCCAGGGTCTGATGCAGCCCGCAACCCCCCGCTGGGATTTGGGCATGGTTTTGCCCATTACCAATGCGGTAAAGTTTCTTGAAGAATTAAAGGCCGGTCAGGCCAAGTGGAATGGCGAGTTAGATTTTTCAATTGAGAAAACCCTGGAAGAGATCAAGAAAAAGGCCTCCGACGGTCTGTGGGCCGAGGCCCAGGCTGTGGCCGATGAAGAGCTCAAAAGCAACCCGCAGCCGGAGATGATCATGGCGGCCGGTATGATGCACTATTGCACCGGGGACAACCAGGGGGCCGCCAAGCTCTTTTCACAAACCCTTTCAATGGATCCTGAAAATCCAGCAGCTCGGCTGATGCAATTTTTAATTGATTGGCTGGCGGGTGAAGGGGCGCGCAGCCCTTATCGCGAACAATTGCTGGCTTTGGATTGGCGTTCCCCGGCGGAGTTTCAAGGTCACTTGGTGCGGGTTCTGGAGGACTTAATCGATGAAGTTTCGGCCCTGGATAGCTGGCACACAGATGCTGAAAAAAGCTGGCTGTATTATGCCGTCAGCCTTATCCGGATCGAGCGACAGGATTGGGAAGGTGCTGAAAAGCTGCTCAGAGAAGCGGTGCTGACCGCTGACCCCGATGCCTGGGAATTTTTCGTGGTGCGCGCCAAGCTGGATCAACTGCAAAAACGTCGGCGAAATGCGCTGAAGACCAAAGCCCAGTGGAAAGCCTACAACCGGGATATTGAAGCGTTTGATAAAAGCGTTAAAGAAAAGCTGGAAAAAGACGCCAAAATCAAAGCCGAGTTGCCCCAATTGATGGCCAAGTTCATCGATGAGACCGTTGCGATCAAAGAAAAGCGTGACGTGCTCGTCAAAATTGCCGAAATATATCCGGACAACCGCAAGGTTTTTGTTGCCTTAGCCTTTTACAGCTCCGCTGATGGGGATTGGGAAAAAGCGCTGGAATACATCGGTACCTTTCTAGATAGCGGCGGCCGCCAAAATGCAGATCGGATGAGCTTGGGAATTTTACAGGCCGGGATACTCAACAAACAGGGCAAGGCCGATGAGGCCCGATCCAGTCTCGAGGCATTCGCTGCGCGAACAATGGATCCGTGGTATCTGACCATCAGCGATTATCTGTTGGGCAACCAGACCGAAAGAGCACTGCTAGAACAAGCCGGTGAAAGTCCTGAATACCTTTTAACGGCCCATACGGCCGTCGGGCTATGGGCCGAAGGGGCTGGAGACAAACAAAAGGCGATTAAACACTATCGAGAAGCATTGGGTTCTTTTCTGGATACCTGGTTGGAATATGATTTTGCCAAAGAGCGTCTCAAGCTGCTGAAGCGACCAGCCTCGGAATAGCCCTTCGATTGTGGATTTTAGATTGCGGATTTATATTTTATTTGAAAAAATCGGCTTGCCCCCATAATCCAATATCGAATACCCAATACCCGCCTACTCTTTTATTCCATATTCTCGCGCCAGATTTTCATCATAGCGGGCTTTCCTGCCCGGACACTTACCGCGCTGGCATAACTGGCAGTTAAAAAAGGATACCTCGGTCTGAAAATAGATTCCGGATACGGACTTGGTGGGGATCATCAAAAAAGACGGGGTTAGACGGACGCCAATGGCGCCCTCCACATCCGTTAGCAGTTGAAAAAGTTGGCTTTGTTCTTCAATCGGCCATTCCTGCAACGACCCGGGACTCATAAACGAAATTTTATTAAGAGCAAATTTTTTACACAGATGATCATGGAGTTGTTTGCGAACAGCATTTAAGGCAACATTGCCGATAATATCCAGATAATACTTTTCCAGCGGATCATCTATTCCCTTGATCGCCTCTTCGAGTCCGGGTCCGAGGGTCACCACATAGGGGAAAAGCCGCTCAACCGGATCCAGATTCTTGCGCAAAACTTTGCTTTTCAATTGCAAGCCTTCGACGACAACCGCGTCGTCTGATTTTTCATCGATATAGCATAAATTGTAGGCCGCCTTCGGCTTGCTGCTGGTCTTGGCTTTATCGATGAGATCTTCAACAAGTTGCGCATCGCTGCCGTGCTCCAGGCGCAGGATTTTTTTAACCTTGTGCGGATCAATATGAAGCGGTATTTTCTCTAAGATTTCCATCTCAATAAATTCAGTTATCCAAATCCAGTTGTGATCATAGCGATGTAGCCTATTTAACCTATTTTGTAAAATAATTTGGCTCTTTTTTTATGGCGGATCGCCATTCGATTTATATCCAGCCTGATTAAGTGCTATCAAAATCAAACGGGGCACTCTTTATTGACAGGGTAGTCGCATCTCTTTATACTCGCCTCATGTATCTTGTAGATATCGCCGTCCTTCAATTTCTTTCCGTCAATACCAACCCGTTCTAACAGAAGGAGTTGTTTTATGGGAACAAATTCGATTGAAGCGCCGTTGAGAAAGCTGATGGGACCCGGCCCACTCGATATTCATCCACGGGTATACCGGGCACTGACATCACCGGTCATCGGTCATATGGATCCGGCTTATTTTAAAACACTAGACCGAATCAGTGACCAGCTGCGCCGGGTATTTCAGACCCAAAACAGGTTGACCCATGCAACCCCGGGGACAGGGACTTCAGGAATGGAGGCCTGCGTGGCGAATCTGATAGAACCCGGAGATCCGGTTCTAATTTGCGTGCACGGCTATTTTGGTGATCGGCTACGTCAAATGGCCGAGCGTCAGGAGGCCGAAGTAACGGTCGTTGAGGGTGAATGGGGCCGGCCGACGGATCCGCAACGAGTTAAAGAAGCCCTTCAGAACAAAGGCTATAAAGTAATTGCGCTGGTTCATGCTGAAACCTCCACAGGGGTATGCCAGCCGATGGATGATATTGTACGGCTGGCAAGGGAACATGGCACCATGGTGATGCTGGATACGGTGACTTCACTGGGCGGTGTCGAAATCAAGGTCGATGAATGGGGCCTGGATGCCGCCTACAGTTGCTCTCAGAAATGCATCGGTGCGCCACCGGGGCTGGCGCCGGTTACGTTCAGCGATCGTGCGATCGAGACGGCCCGTAATCGCAAACACCCGATTCGCAGCTGGTATCTGGATATCACCCTGCTCGATCAATACTGGGGATCTGCCCCGCGAGTTTATCATCATACCAGCTCAAGCACACTAAATTATGCACTTCTGGAGGCACTTTTGCTGATCGAAGAGGAAGGTCTGCAAAATCGTTTTGAGCGCCATTTAAAAAACCACCAAGCGCTGGTTGCCGGCGCAGAGGCCATGGGTCTGGAGATGCTGGTCAAACCCGAGCATCGCCTGCCGACGCTGAATACGATTTGTGTTCCCGACGGTGTCGATGAAGCTAAGGTACGCAGTTATTTGTTGCAGACATTCAATCTGGAGATCGGTGCCGGATTGGGGGCGTTGGCCGGCCAAGTCTGGCGTGTGGGGCTGATGGGGTATTCATCTTCAGCTGAAAATGTTCTCTTTTTCCTGTCGGCCATCAGCCGTGCTCTGGCCGTGCAGGGCACTAAAACCGATCTGTCAGCCGGCTCGGAAGCCGCCATGTCACTGCTGAATGCCTGATTGGGGTTGCTTGGATAACGGTGCGCAACGGCCTGAAATACATAGCAGGATTTTTTTAATTTTAAATTATGCTCACGCAAAGCCGCAAAGTCGCAGAGGATAACAATTTATTAAAACTTAATACAATTCTTCAACTTCGCAGGCTTCGTGTTCTTCGTGGTGAAACCAGCTGTCGATATAACCACGAAGGTCACGAAGAACACAAAGAATAAATGAGCTAAACATAAAAACCATTGGACGTCTTAAAGTCCCACACCCGCCAAGCGAGACGGGCGGGTTTGCGTGAGACATTAACCTTTTGATCATCGCAATCATTAAGCACTTCAGGTGGAACAATGCTGAATGCTGAATTGATTTCCAATCTTCGGCAAATTGTCGGCAAAACCCGGGTTTCGGTGTCGCGGGCTGAAACCGAACTGTACTCCTATGATGCTTCACTGGCCAAAGGGCAACCCGGTGTGGTTGTTTTTCCTGCCGATACCGATGAGGTGGCCCGGGCTGTCAGAGTGATCCGCCAGGCCGGAATTCCTTTTGTCCCCCGCGGGTTTGGCACCAATCTTTCGGGCGGTACCGTATTGATATCCGGAGGTGTGGTCATCTGTCTGTCACGTTTGAATCGTATCATCGATATGTCACCCGAGCGACGCTGTGCAGTGGTACAGCCCGGTGTGACAAACTTAGAGCTTCAAAATGCACTGGCGCCGCTGGGCTTTTTCTATGCGCCCGATCCTGCCAGCCAGAAAGTGGCGACTCTGGGCGGCAATGTCGGTGAAAACTCCGGCGGCCCCCGCTGCCTAAAATATGGTGTGACCACCAACCACATCCTGGGCCTGGATGTGGTTCTGTCCAGCGGAGAGATTATTCGTGTCGGCGGGTGCGCCTATGACCCACCGGGATATGATCTGCGCGGTGCACTGGTCGGCAGCGAGGGCACCATGGGTATCGTAACCGAGGTCACCGTGCGCATCCTGCCGCTGCCCGAAAAAATTATTACCCTGCTCGTTATCTATGATGATATTGGCGATGCAGCCCAATCGGTATCGGATATTATTTCGGCCGGTATTTTACCGACCACCCTTGAAATGATGGACGCTGCGATCATCAATGCGGTCGAAGACAGCTATGCCTGCGGCTATCCCCGGGATGCGGCGGCCGTTCTGATCGTCGAAGTGGAAGGTCTTTCAGCGGGTCTCAAAGATCAGGTCACGCGCATCAGCGAGCTATGCCGAAAAAATCACTGTCGTGATATTCGTGAAGCCAAAGATGACGCTCAGCGCAACCGCCTCTGGGAAGGTCGACGCGGCGCTTTTGGCGCGGTGGCCCGGTTAGCACCGAATTATCTGGTTAACGATTGTACGGTGCCGCGAACCAAGCTGCCCGAAGCGCTGGCCCGGGTGGCCGAGATTGTTGCTAAATATGAGTTTAAGCACGGTAATGTATTTCATGCCGGCGATGGTAATTTACATCCGTTGATCTTTTTTGATTCCCGGGATGTAGATCAGCTTAAACGCGTGAAAAAAGCGGGCTGGGAAATAATGGAAGCCTGCGTTGAACTGGGCGGCACCATTTCCGGTGAACACGGTGTGGGTCTGGAAAAAATTGAGGCCATGCGCCTGGTTTTTTCGGAGCAGGATTTTGTTGCCCAGCGGGGCTTACAGCAGGCATTTGATCCGGATAGACTGCTCAATCCCGGCAAAGTCATTCCGCTAACCGCGTCAGAAGAAAATACCGCTGCAGCCCAGGCGCACCTGCAGTTTATCAGCACAGACGCCTTAAGTGCGGTCGAAAAGGAAATTGGCGAAACGATTCAAAACGCCGCTGCCGGCGGCACTGGGCTGATACCCGTTGGTGGCGGTACTTTTCCGCATTACGGTAACTTGCCCAGCCGTGAGTGTCAAAAACTATCCATATCTGCGCTCAATGAGATTCTTGAATTTGACCCTTACAATCAGTTCGTTACAGCCTGGGCCGGTATTGCCCTTGATGCTCTCCAGCATCAATTGGCCGAACATCATCAGTGGCTGCCCGTGCGGCCTTCGTTTTCCGTTCAGGATCATTCTCTGGGTGGTGTGATGGCACGTGCGGCTTGCGGCCCGGAGCGCATGCACTACGGGGCCCCACGGGATCTTGTTCTGGGCTTGCGCTTTATGGACAGTAGCGGTCAAAAAATTTCAACCGGGGGGAAGGTTGTCAAAAACGTAGCCGGCTATGACATGACGCGCTTGATGATCGGCTCCGCCGGAACGCTGGGTCTGATTACGGAAGTGACCTGTCGCGTTATGACCATACCAGAGCGTTGCAGCGCTATCGGTGCTCAAGGACCGCTGTCGGCCTGTGCGGAACTGGCCTTCGAGATGATCACATCCCAGCTGATACCGGTTTTTATGGTAATGATGCCGGCAAATGGGCAGGGTGATGAAGTGATGCGCCGGCGCTGCGAATTGAAGATTGGATTTGAAGGTTTTGACAAAACCGTCACAGAACAACTTAAAAGAACACAGGAATTATTTGAAAAGGCCAGTATGACCATAAGCCCGGCGCAGGAGTATTCGTTACAGGATGGCATTTTTAGGAACACCTATGCGCAGATGTCGGCGGCGACTTTTATCCTGCGGGCCGACCTGCCCCTTGATCGGATGCCCGGGTTTGTTGAGTCATTGGACAGATGGCTGCCGCAATCCAAACTGTTTTTAGATTATGGATGCGGCCGCATCTTTGCGGCATTTGAAAACATGCCCGACGGCCTATGGGAACGGCTATGCGCAACCGGCGCTCACCTGGGCGGTCAGGTGCTGATGGAAAAGGCAACCGCTGAATTCAAGAAGCACAACGATGTCTTCGGTGCCGACCGGCCGCATTGGAAAGTGATGCACCGTATCAAGGCTGCCCTGGACCCGCAGCATGTCTTTTCGCCCGGTCGTCTGCCAGGCAAGATCTGAGCATAAATGCTCAGCGTCAATTGTCAGTGGTTCGTCGTCAGTCGCTCAAGCAGAGCATCAAAAAAGCGTATCCGGCTAAACAAAGCTCTTGTCGTGTCGTCAGAAAATTTTGCAACGGACAACGGACGACCCACAACGGACAGATGGTTTACCATCAGCAGCTGATAAAAAGTATCCCTTATGAATCGTGCCGATATTTCCAAATATTACGATGAAATTTCCCACTGCAACCGTTGCGGGTTCTGTCAGGTGGCATGCCCGATTTTCCGATCGACCGGGCACGAGACCGGGGTGGCGCGCGGGCGTCTGGCCCTTTTGCGGGCCATTATCGAGGAGCGTTTGGAATGGAGTCCGGAAATTGAAGCGCCCCTTTTTGATTGTTTGCTCTGCGGTGCCTGCACCGCCAATTGTTTTCCGGCAATCCCCACATCCGATTTGATCATTAAAGCCCGGGCTCAGTATCTGGAAAAAGTCGGTCGTAAATCCATTCATCGTTTACTGTTTGACCATCTATTGCCCTATCCACAGCGGCTGCATCTGGCCGCACGAGCGGTGGCGCTGGGCAAAAACACCGGAATTGCCGATCTGGCGCAGGCTCTGGGATTGTTAAAGATATTCGGCCGTGATTTTGCGCATGCCCATCAAATTGTCGATCGATTTCCCAATCGTCCGCTACGGGATAAAATCAAAACCGGAGCGCACAGCGGCAGCGGCCAATCGCTGCGGATTGGCTATTTTGTCGGTTGCGGTGTTGATATTATCAGTCAGGATGCCGGACAGGCGACCTTAAGGCTTTTGAAAAAAATCGGCAATTCCGTCCGGGTTCTGGAAAATTGTTGCTGCGGCCTGCCCGCATGGTCTTATGGGGATCTGAAGGCGGCGCGCAAACTGGCCCGCCGGAACCTATCGATCCTTGCGGCAGATGATCTGGATGTTATTGTCACGGACTGCTCCAGCTGTGCATCCTTTTTAAAGCATTATCCTCAGCTTTTTCCCGAAACTGGGCGCCAGCAAGAAAGTGCCGCTGCGGTGTCTGACCGTACTAAAGATATAGTGCAATTGATTCATTCAATGGAAGCCATGGGAGCTGCCGCCAGCCCTGCTGTCACTGTGACGTATCATCATCCTTGTCATGCGGCCCGGGGACAGGGGCTCACAGCCGAGCCCGGCGACATTCTGAATCGGCTGCCGGGAGTTGAATACCGGCCATTAACCGAAGCGGACTGGTGTTGCGGCGGCGCCGGCTCATATGCATTTGCGCATTATGATTTGTCCCAGCAGGTACTGGATCGTAAAATGAACCATCTGAAAGAAAGCGGAGCAGACTTATTGGTCACCTCCTGCCCGGCCTGTATTATGCATTTATCCTATGGCGTGCGCAAGCACGGCCTGAAAACCAAAGTCTGTCATATTTCGGAGCTTGTTCAGTAATCTCTTGGATCAGAGGCTCGTCGTTTCAATGCTTCGGCCACTGGCGACTCGCTTCTGGCTACTGGCTATGAGCCGGAGATCAGTGACCGAAAGCCAGCTGCCAGTGACCAGCAGCCAAACAGTTGATCCTGTCAAAGTCAATAAAAAAGGAGAACTGAAAATGAAACCAATTGAACTAAACGGTATCTTTCCCCCCATACCGACACCCTTTATCAAAGAAAAGGTGGCTTACGACAAACTGGCAGCCAATATCGAGCGTTGGAATACTACGGGTCTGAAGGGATACGTGGTGCTGGGGTCCAATGGCGAATATGTTTCTCTTTCCGAAGAAGAAAAACGAGCGGTTTTCGATACAGTTGTGCAATCCGCTGCCGATGAGATGGTGGTCATTGCCGGAACCGGATGCGAATCAACGGTCGAAACGCGAAGGCTCACCGAAGACTGCGCCAAGCTGGGCGCCGATGCCGCCTTGGTGGTCACGCCCCACTATTACGGCGGCCGCATGAATGATGCTGCCTTGATTCAGTATTTTTCTGCGGTTGCAGATCAATCACCCATTCCAATTTTATTGTATAATGTCCCCAAATTTACCCACATCAATATGGCCGCAGATTTGATCGCTCGCCTCTCCGAGCACCCCAATGTCATCGGACTGAAGGACAGCGCCGGCAATGTTATTCAGCTCGGCGAAATCCTAAATGCGGTTGCCGGAGATTTTAATGTGCTGGTGGGAACCGCCGGCGTATTATTCAGTGGATTGACTTTCGGCTGTGTGGGCGGCATCAACGCCCTGGCTAATGTGGCGCCCAAACAGTGCGTAACCATTTTTGATCAGGTCAAAAAGGGCAACCTGGATGCCGCCCGGGATCTGCAGCTCAAAATGATTCCGGTCAACCAGGCGGTCACTGCCGTTTACGGTGTGCCGGGGCTAAAGGCAGCTATGGATATGCTGGGTTACTTCGGGGGTGATCCCCGCGAGCCTCTGCTGCCTTCCTCAAAGCGCGAAAGATCCGAAATTGAGTCCATTCTGAAAAAAGCGGAACTCCTTAATTGATGTGCATCCTTTCACCTTAAAGAACACAGAGCGCACAGCGAAATGGCGCTATCAAATGTACTATTCTTTTTCTCTGGTGAAAAAGTAAAGTATCATCACGCTTACCAGGCAAATCAGACATAACACAAACGATGCATCAAATGCAGCCGGGCCGCGCGAGGCATCCGGATACAGGTGCTGCATTAATATCCCCAACCCCTGAAGAAATATGGCCGGACCCAGCATGTTAAAGAAATTAATGCCGGTCATGGCGGCGCCTGACATTTCATGTGGCATTAGATCTTTGATGTGCGGATACATCAACATTCCGCCGGATGACACCAGTCCGAATGTGAAAAAAATGAGTGAGATGGTGAGCAGTCCGGTCTCCGCAGAAATGGTGACCAGCACAAACGAAATCAGCGCCATGACAAGCAGGCAAAAAACAATAAGCCCTTTACGTGATTTGAAAACCCTGTCCGACAGTGCTCCCCATAAAGGGCCGCCAATGATCAGCCCCACATTCATCAGCAGTATCAGATTACCCGTTCGGATGGCCGAATACCCCATGACTTCGATTAAAAACGGTCCGGCCCAGAGCGCCTGAAAAGCGGCAAAAGTTCCATACCTTACAAAAGTGGCCCATGAAATAATCCAGTAATCTTTTTTTTTGAAGAGTAAAGCCAGATTGGAAAATGCCTGCCTCAGGCTGATCGATGGTGCGCCGTTTGCAGTGGGGATTGTGGAGCGGGCAGGCCGATCGCGCACCACCAAAAAAAGCGTCAGGGTTAGGATCAGATTAATTGCGGCGATTAACTGAAAGCTGTGGCGCCACCCCATTTGCTCAACTATCATGACCAACGGGGTAGCAGAAACCATGTTTCCGAAGGTGCCGATAGAAACAACCAGGCCGGATAATGTTGCAAATATAAACGGTTCAAACCATTCGGTTAAGAGCTTAAATGTTCCCATCAGATTACAGGCCATGCCGATTCCCAGCAGGACACGTCCGATTAAACCAAGCCCCAATGAGTCCGCTATGGAAAAAAGAATAGCGCCGACCACCCCCATCAATGACAGAACGGTCATCATCAATCTGGGGCCCACTTTGTCCAAAAGCACACTGATCGGAATCTGGGTTAGTGCAAATCCGTAAAAAAATGAGGCTGACAGTAGGCCCAATTCTTCCGTGTTCAGGGAAAGGTCCCGGATCAGCTCCGGCGCAATGACCGCGTTTGAGGTCCGGTAAAACTGAGACAGGAAAAAGTGTGCTGTGGCCAGTATAAATATGATCCAGCGTCGAGACATAATCGCGATTTGAGTCTTGGCAATTTCGTTAATTATGGCAATTGAAGCATTTGGGTTATCATGGGATTGGGATCGGTTGTCAAGCACTTTAGGTTTGCGGATTGCTTGCATTATTCTGTCCGGCGTTTTCTTGACACGCTGAATTGTGTTCCCTATATTTTGCTGGTAAAAACGAATCCAAAGGAAAAAGAAATGCGAAAACTTACCTTCATTGTTGTGATTGTGGTTGTGCTGTTTTTAATTGGTTGTCAAGGACCCAAGATCAGGCTTTTTCCGAGTGCCAAGGATCCGCTGCAGGAGTATATCTTAGAGGGTGATGCAGAAGGCAAAGTACTGGTCGTTCACATCAGGGGCACCATATCAGATGTCCCCCGTCGGCGGCTCGTATCGACCCGGCCCAGCATGGTTCAAGAAGTTGTTTCACAGCTGCGCAAGGCCGAAAAAGATCCGGAAATCAAAGCCGTGCTCTTAAAAATTAATTCACCCGGGGGCTCGATCACGGCCAGTGATATTCTCTACAATGAAATTGTCGCATTTAAAGAAAAGACCGGCGCCAAAGTGGTAGTGGCAATGATGGATGTTGCCGCCTCCGGAGGCTACTACATTTCGCTTCCTGCTGATTATATTTTAGCCCATCCGACTTCGATAACCGGCTCGGTGGGCGTGTTGTTTATTCGTCCTGATGTGGCCGGGCTGATGAATAAAATCGGGATTGAGGTTGAAGTGAGCAAAACCGGCGAAAACAAGGATATGGGGTCGCCCTTCCGGCAGGCGACCGCTGAAGAAAAGCAAGTTATTCAAAACATGATCGATCGGCTGGGCCAAAGATTTTTAGATCGTATTGCCAAGCACCGCCGGATTGATTCGCAGCGCTTAGCGGATATTTCGACTGCACGTATTTTTTTGGCCGAAGATGCCCTGAAGCTGGGTATGATTGACCGAATGGGATATATCCATGATGCTGTCAGCATGGCCAAGCGGCTGGCCGAATTGCCGGACAATGCCAAATTGATCGTGTATCGTCGCACTGAATTCCCAGACGATAATCTTTACAACACATCGACCTCACAATATGAAGGCCGGGGCCTGTCAATCGTATCCCTGGATCTTCCCGCCTCCCTGACATCTTATCAGGCCGGTTTTTATTATCTGTGGCAGCCCGGCGCCATGGGAGAATAATTCAGACACAGACCGTTGAACCAATTATAATTTGCCGGTTATTCCGCAATACGACCAGGCTGTTTGCCCAAGAGGTGCATAAGGGTGGCATCCACAATCGTCTGCCACATGGTGTTTCCGACCGATGCCGCATCAATAATAAGGTGATGCATGCCTACTTCTGTTGCCGTTTCATCTTTTTTGACCGGATGAATCCGCCATTGATCTAAATCGTGTTTTTGAAGCATTTGCTTTAAACTGGCATATGAAACAAGTTCATCCTCTTCATCGATAAAGATAAGGGTGGGCCTATTTATTTTCCGGGGATCCAGATGGTCTTCAAAATGCGCATGCATGTCAAACAGGGCATTGTAGGCTGCCATGGGGGTTCCATCATTGGCAAGATAAGCCGTATCGCCGGCACTCGGAATGACGAGGCTCGGAAAGGGCGAAAAAATTTGTATCAAATAATTTCTCTGGAGCATGGCAATTGCCGGGGCAAACAGCACCAATTTGTCGAATCGAACATTTGGATTGGATGCCGTTAAATCGATACCCAGAAGCCCGCCCATTGAAAAGCCAATAAAAAACAGCGGCCTGTTGTATAAATCGCTTTTCTTTTTCGCCATCTGATAGGCCTTATACGCTTCGGTTTTCCACAACGGATAGGATACCGATTTGAAAGCAACCATGCGCGCCGCATCAGGGCTCATATGGTCGATTGGCGAAAAATTGGTGCCGTGACCGCGCAACGATAGATTCAAACAATCTATTCCATTGGCGTTTAACATTGTGATGATGGCCTCCATTTTATCCGGTCGACAGTTGAGGCCATGAATAACCAGAGCCACACCTTCCAGCTCTGTATCACGCCGCCTATGGTACCAGCGGACAGATTCATTTTCTATTTCTTCTTGTACGATATTAGATTCAGAAACATCTGGATCCGATGGCTTGACGCTTAAAGTCAAACCGGCATGCAGATTGGCAGGGTCCAATTCAGAATAACAATAATTGACCGCAGGCAGAATTAAGCTCAAAATCAATAAGGTGATCGATGCCACTTTCATTGTGAATTCTGTATGGGTTGCGGGGTACAATCGTTCATAAAGATCTATATCATAAAAAGGTTAAAGCAGAAAAGGCAGTGATATGATGATTAATATGGATCATATAGCAATAGGTTTGACAACTTTTTTTGGATTCATTATAAAATCCCTAAATTTTACCTAAAATGAACATTTGAGATATTAAATTGGAATTTTTTTCTTGTGTTCAACGTATCCAATCTATTAATATTTGGTAATTTGAAACGCTCAATTTAGGTATTAAGGAGGAGGCCCATTATGAAGCATATTCGCTCCAGCGTTAAACCAGTTGGCATATTTATGGCTGTTTTTATGTTTATGCTTTCCGGTCCGTTTCAATCTGCTATGGCGGCCATGGTTGGGACCGAAGCAGTTGTCGATACCGAGCGCGCCAGCGATGCCCGCAACTATCTTCAAAGCCTTTTGGCCCGTGAAGACGTGCAAAGCATGCTGATCTCACAGGGCATTGATCCCCAAGAGGCCAAGGACCGCCTTGATAGTCTGACCGATGAAGAGGCAACCCGTTTTGCCGAACAGTTGCAGGAGCTTCCTGCCGGCGGTAACGGGTTTTTTACGATGCTTTTGATTGTGGCTTTTCTTGTTTTCCTTATTCTTTTAATTACTGATATTACTGGATATACAGATATTTTTCCTTTTGTAAAATAACCATCCATTAAAAGAAATATTAAAGATTCAGATACCAGATAAGGGCGCCATAGTGCGCCCTTCTTATTTTTAATCGCAACCCATTCGTCGCCTTCCCGTCAAAAAATTGGCAAATATGTAAACATTTTCACAAACAGGTGTGAATAAAAAGACATAATCCTCCGGCCGCGCGGAGCTTAATTATATCCTAATGTTCTGTAATTATGCATAATTTAGATTAATTTGATGCTTATTATCGAAACTGGCATGCTATTTGTATAGATATATAGGAAAAATGATCATAATCTTCTTGGTCTCTCGAATGTGCGTGCATCTTCCCCTGCGGGCTTCAAACTACTTTGGCGAATGACCACGCACGAGAACAACGGCATTCAGGGAGCCATGAGAAAAAAGGCAGAGCCAATTTAGGATCTGCCTTTTTTGCTTTTTTTATTCAATGACTCCAGGAGGGCGGTCACGCGGGTAACAGGCTCAACCGGTTTAATTTTTTAGCTGTTTGCCTTCCAGCACTTTGAGCTGTTTGGGCTTTGGCTCATCGTAGCTGTATTTAATTCGCTGGTATTCAGAGCGAAAACGGTTGACCTCTTCTTTAACCGGCTTGCGATCGATAATGCATTCCTTAATCAATTCGGCAATGTGTTCCATCTCCGCTACGCCCATTCCGAAGCGGGTCATCTCCTGAACACCTATTCGAATGCCATCCGGATGATCGTGAGCTTTAAGCGGCTCATGGGGCAACATATTCATATTAATAATAATATCATTAATTTCCAGGTTTTTAGATACCCGTTCCCCCCCACGAAATTCGCGCACATTCACCGCCACCTGATGGCTTTCGGTATATCCGAATTCCTTGGCCTGCACATCGAAACCAAAGCGATCCATTGCTGCAGCCAGGGCTTTGGCATTTTTGATGGTATCCACAGCATATTGTTCACCGAATTCCATCATCTCATAGGTGCTGATGGCCATCTGGGCCAGTGTATCCAGGTGATGATTGCTCGACGATCCGGGAAAGGCCCCTCTGTCGATTTTACGCCATTCATCAACTTCCATATTGCTCAGGATGAGCCCTCTTTGGCTGCCATAATAGGTTTTATGGGTGCTGGCGGTCATTAAAAAGGCGCCTTCTTTTAAAGGCCGCTGAAATTGCTTGCCGGCGATGAGTCCCAGGACGTGGGCCGCATCATACATGATGCGCGTTCCATATTGCTGGCGGATTTCAGAAAGCTCCTGAACAGGTTCGGGGAATAGGAACAGGCTTTTACCCAGGACGATAATTTTGGGCCTGGCCTTTTCGATCAAATACTTCGTTTTTTCCAGATCGAGATGATACCCGTCAGCGGTCAGCGGGATGTCAATTATATTCTTGGTAAATTTTCCCAGAGATCCCTCCCGATGGTGGCTGATATGGCCCCCGGCAGGTGTGGAGTTGACCATTACCACATCCCCCGGACTAACGAAACGGCTGAAAACCGCTTCATTGGCATTGGTGCCGCTGATAGGTCTGACCTCGGCATGATCGCATGCGAAAAGGATTTTTAGGTTGGTCGTCAGCTGGTTTTCGATTTCGTCGATATAGGATGTGCCCCGGTAATAGCGCTCACCCGGGTGGCCCTCGGCATAACGGTGGGCAAAATCCGATCCAGCCTGTGCGCGGACGCGCTGGCTGACAACGTTTTCGCTGGCGATCAAATTGATGCATCGATTGCGCCACTGGGCCTGTTTCTGGATCAGATTTTCAATCTCGCTGATTTCCTTTACATACATGCTGATGCGCTCCTTTTTTTTGGGATTAAGCCTTGCATCTTTCATAGTTCGATTCGTTTGTCAAACAGATCTTCGATAGATCCCCTTTGAATTTATTTCAGCACAAAGGCGTTCACCGGAATAGAGCATAACGCAATGGGAGAAATACTTATCCGCAGATTACACAGATTTCCGCAGATTATTATCTCTATAACTAGATTTTATTATTTATTTTATAAATCCGTGTAA
>JASFIV010000081.1:0-16323 GCA_050122475.1 Desulfobacterales bacterium
AGCTTTATTTCCCACCGGATGAATTTCATCAGTATGAGGAATTATTTCGAAAACTCATCTGAACGTATCTCAAAAATGAATTTTATAGATCTTGGTTGAGCCCGTTACCCGCTTGTCCGCCTTTGGTGGGTTAACCCCTTTCTTGTCAATCATGTCGTACTTTTATCACGGGCTAAACCGGCTCAACCGGCCTAACCGGTCAACCTAAAATAATGGAACCGACTGCATCAGCACCTGCTGACATAACCACACAATATCGGGTTTCTGCCGCACGGATGGAAATCGATCGATTTATCGTTCCCACCGTGACTATTTTCATCGGTTTGATTCTGTGCTTCTTTATGCTCTTCCCTCTGTCGGCCATTCTCAAGATGAGCTTTTTCAAGGGCGGCGAGTTTGCCCTGGCCAATTTCACTTTCGCCAATTTCCAAAAGTATTTCACCACCGCCTACACCCTCAGAGCGCTGTGGCACAGTCTGTATGTGTCGGTGGCCACGACCATAATCGTCACGGTTATTGTGTTCTTTTACGCCTATGCCATGACCCGCACGACCATCCGCGGTAAGACCTTCTTCCGCAATGTCATCATGCTGCCGCTGGTTGCTCCATCCATTATGCAAGCTTTGGCACTGATTTATCTGTTCGGCCGCAACGGCTTGATCACGGCCCATCTTTTGAAGACCGACTGGAATATATACGGGGCCACCGGCATCATTGTTTCAGAGGTCCTTTACTGCTTGCCGCATGCCTTTGTCATTTTGTATACGACCCTGTCGGCCGTAGATATCAGACTGGATGAGGCGGCTGAAAGCTTAGGGGCATCTCCCTTTAAAGTGTTCACCCGCATCACCGTACCGTCTGCCAAATACGGCATCTTAAGCGCCGCAGCTTTAACGTTCAATTTGACCATTACCGATTTTGGCAACCCGGTGGTCATTGGGGCCGATTATAACGTGCTGGCCACCGAAATTTATGCCCAGGTCACCAATCTTTATCGCTTTGACCTGGGGGCGACGATCAGTATTATTTTGCTGGTGCCGTCGCTGATGGCGTTTATGCTAAACTACTATATTTCCCGCAAGACCTTTTCCATGATCAGCGGGGCGGCCAGACCCGTGATTCCGCCGTCGCGAACGTTGAAAAAGATCTCCTACACGATTTATTGCGGCCTGGTCACTTTCGCTATTTTTTTGGTATTTGCCACCGTCATAATAGGTTCTTTTGTTAAGACGTGGCCTTATGATTGGTCGCTCACTTTTGGGCATTACAGTTTTCCGTCGCTCGGAGGATATTCCGCCATCTGGACCAGCGTCTGGGTTTCACTGATCGTGGGGATTGCCGGCGCCTTCCTTACGCTGGTCGCCGGCTACGTCATGGAAACGCGCAAAGCGTTCATGAAACAGACAATTTATTTATTGTCGGTCATGCCGGCGGCCATCCCCGGTCTAGTGATGGGGCTGGGCTATATTTTGGCCTTCAATAAACCCCATTACTTTTTCTACGGCACGCCCTTGATCATCGTTATCTGTGTCGTAATCCACAACTTTACCCTGGGCATATTATCCAGTATTTCCAACCTTCGCAATATCGATCCTTCCATCGAGGAAGCTTCCATCAGCCTGGGCGGCGATACCTTCCGGACCTTTTTTCGCATCATATTCCCCCTATCACGGGTGGCATTCTTTCAAAACTTCGTTTACTTCTTCATGCGCTCGATGACGACCATCAGTGCCGTGATCTTTCTGGTCTCCGCAACAGTCAAACTAGCGGCCATCGAAATCATCATGCTCGAAAATGACGGCTGGACCGCCAGCGCCAACGCCATGTGCACCTGTATCATTGTAATTGTGTTGGCTATGCTGGGAATTTTGCAGATTGTGGCAAAAAAGACAGGCCGGCGTCCGGAAGGGCTCGTATCCGAGGTCTAAGGATGCATAACAGCCAAAGACGAACCTAAAAGGCAGGCAAAATATTATTAAAATGCTTTCGAGTTTATAAAAATCTTTGCGCCTTTGCGTCTTTGCGTGAGGTTAAACTCTGACGGCTCAGCTCAGGTCATAGGGGGTTAAGCTTTCATATCCGCTTTGCGTCACCAGGATGGTTTGCTCAAACTGGGCGGATAAGGATTTATCTTTGGTCACAGCCGTCCAGTTATCATCCAGGATTTTCAACTCATGGCCGCCTAAATTGATCATGGGCTCGATTGTAAAAACCATGCCCGGGATCAGACGGATGCCCTGCCCTCTCTGGCCGAAATGCGGAACCTGAGGTGCCTCGTGAAATTCAAACCCCACGCCGTGGCCGACAAAATCGCGCACCACCGAGCACCCCTGCCCCTCGGCGTAAGTTTGAATGGCCCAACCAATATCGCCGATGGTGTTACCGGGTTGTACCATGGATATACCGCGTTTTAAGCACTCTTTGGCCACGCCGACAATTTTAACAGCGTCGGGACCGGGGTTACCGACAAAAAAGGTTTGATTGGCATCGGCATAATAACCATCGAGCACCGAGGTGATGTCGACATTGACAATATCGCCATCTTCCAGCACCCGCGATCCGGGAATGCCGTGGCAAACCACTTCGTTGACCGAAACACAGACGCTTTTCGGAAATCCTCTGTAATTTAAAGGTGCCGGTCGGGCTCCGTTTTTGATCGTAAATTCATGGACAATGGTGTTGATGTCGTCCGTTTTCATTCCTGGACGAATTTTATCGGCGATTTGCTCAAAGGTGTCGAGGACCAGCTGTCCGGCCTTGCGGATTCCCATTATATCAGCTTGCTTTTTGAGCCGAATCTTGTAGCGCTGAGCATACAGAGCCCCGGGATCTTTATGATCCTGCTCTCCTTTTGCCAAACAGCATTTTTTGTATTTTAACCCGCTGCCACAGGGACACGGATCGTTTCGTCCGACTTTCACAGCTTTAATTTTCCTTCTCAATCCTTAGATAGCGATTGTCAAAAAAACGCTCCGTTTGCGGAATATTTTTTTGCTACAACCGTTATGCCGCCATCCTTTTATTCAGAACGTATTTATGACAAGCGGTATACAATAATAAAAAGGCATCTTATCTCACCGAGACAAAATGCCTTTCTTCGCTCAGTCTCTGATGAATGAAACAAATAGAGTTTCTTTTTGAGAGGCCCTCGATCACAAAAGCTTATCTTAAATATCAACCATATGATACAGTGCACTTCAACTGTGCATAAAGTAATATATTTTGAGCGGAATTTCAACGTCCAAAATCCAATTGCCAGTCAGCAGCAACTTCCCGGTGACTTTACCAGAACGGACACATATGCTACTGATTACCCGAAGAGAGGATACACATGCTGCAGGGCTATAAATTTAACCGTCTTGAGCTGGCCGGTTCTCTGGGAGATCTGGGAACCCTTTTGCCATTGGCTGTTGGCATGATACTCATTAACGGGCTCAAGCCGACGGGTTTGTTGCTGACACTGGGCATTTTTTATGTATTCGCCGGAATTTATTTCGGCGTCACTGTGCCGGTGCAACCAATGAAAGTGATCAGCGCATACGCTATTGCCACAGCCATGGATGCATCTCAGATCACGGCATCCGGATATTTGATGGGCCTTGTTTTGTTGTTGATCGGTGTTACCGGAGCCATTGCCGTGATTGGTCGATACATTCCCAAATCAGTTGTCAGAGGCGTTCAGCTTTCCACCGGCATATTATTGATGGTGCAGGGCGTCAAACTGATGCTGGGGACTTCAACGCTTCAAAAAATCCATGCAACCGTCGAACCCTATCTATTGGTTCAATCCATCGGTCCCGTCCCCATCGGCATTATCATCGGTATTGCTGGCGTATGTCTAACGCTGGTTCTCCTGGAGAATAAGCGATTTCCGGCCGCACTTATCGTCGTGACTGCCGGACTGGCCTTGGGCCTAATATTTGGCAACCGCCAGGGTCTGAATGAGCTGGGCGTCAGCATCAATCTGCCAACGTTACTTCCTTTCGGCTGGCCCACCCAGGCCGATTTTACTTTTGCACTGTTTGCCCTGGTTTTGCCGCAAATACCGATGACGGTGGGCAATGCAGTCATTGCCTACACAGATTTGTCAGAATCGTATTTCAAAGCGCAATCCAGCAGGGTAACCTATCGTGCCACTACCATCAGCATGGCTCTTGCCAACTTCTTGAGTTCAACGTTTGGAGGGATGCCCCTTTGCCACGGGGCTGGTGGGCTGGCAGCTCATTACCGTTTTGGTGCTCGAACGGCAGGTTCGAATATCATGATTGGCGGATTGTTTATTGTCTTGGCAATTCTTTTGGGTGACCGTTCACTGGTGATCATCAATCTTTTACCCCTGGCTGTTCTGGGGATATTGCTGCTTTTTGCCGGCGGCGAGCTATGCCTGACCATACTGGATTTGACTGCACGCAAAGAACTGTTTGTGAGTCTGGTTATTTTAGGAATAACTCTGGCCACCAATTTGGCGGCCGGATTCATCGTGGGTATTGCCGTTGCCTATCTTCTCAAACACGGAAAGCTTAGCGTTTAAATCAGGGGAGTCGCGATCATCAGGGCTTAATCGTTTAGATCCATTTAACGCACTTAAGGCTGTAGTGAATGAAGATCTCTTTACCGGGAAAGATGGTCCGCTCCTGTGTCTGTTGAGGCGTTAATCCCACGGTGAAGGGCAGGTTTCCGGCGATGATCGTGGCAACAACTTGAGCGGTGTTTTTCTCCAGGGTCAGCCGGGATACATTACCTCGCAGGACAAGATCGTCCTCACCGACTGCTGATTCGTCTTCGCTGGCGACAAGGTCTTCAATAATGGCCGCAGCCTCTTGGTTTGGCGGCACAGGAACCATCAGATGCTGCTTGTCGGATAAAACTTTTCCCCATTTTTCCGGTTCCAGTTCCTGCCAGGGGCCGAAAATGACATTTTCTTTTCCCGTGCCGAACAAACGTCCCTTAAATAGGTGCATCACCTGATCACAGACATCGTAGAGCCAGTCCGGGTCGTGACTGGCGATGATCAAAGTGGTGTTCCACTCCCGACGTGCCATTAAAGCGGCTTCTTTGATCTGCTGGGAGCTGGCGACATCCACATTGGCAGTGGGCTCGTCCAGCAGCATTATTTCCGGTTTCAATACCAGGCGGGCCGCCAACGCCACCCGCTGGGTCTCACCTCCTGAAAGCAGATGGGCAGGTGAATCAACAAAATTCCCCATTCCCACCATATCAAGCCCCTTGAGAATACGGCGTTTGCGCTCCTCTTTTTCAATTCCCCTGACCTTCAGGCCGAATTCCATATTTTTAAATACCGTGGTGGTAAACAAAAGCGGCAATTGATCAACCAGCACGACCTCTTTTCTCAAAGGCTGCAGAGCCTTTTCAGAATAGCGTACCGGTTTTAATTTATAGGTCACCACACCGGTAGTGGGGGTTTCAAGGAAGGCTAAAATATTTAACAGTGTGGTCTTGCCGGCTCCGTTAGGGCCCTGCAATCCGTAAATTGCACCTTTTCTGAGTGTCAGCGCAGGAACATCCAGAACCGTGCGATCACTGAATATTTTGGTCAGATTTGAAACATCAAAAAGCATCAGGATCGCACCCTCCCCTGGAATAGATGAAACAGCAGATTCATCCCGAAGCTAATACCCAACAACACGATTCCCAGGGCCACGGCCAGCGTAAAAGCGCCTTTGTCATATTCCAGGGCCATCGCAGTGGTCATGGTGCGCGTAAACCCGCGGATGTTGCCCCCAAGCATCATACTGATGCCCACTTCGGCAATCACACGGCCATAGGCGGCAATCACAGCCGCAACAATGCCGTAGCGAGCTTCACGAAATATGATAAAAGCGGTCTGCCAGCGATTGGCGCCCAGGGTCATAGCTGTTTTGCGATAGCGCCGATCAATTCTGCTGATGGCCGCGATGGTAAAGGTGGCAACCACCGGTAATATGAGCAAGGTTTGGCCAATAATAATGGCCTTCTGGCTATACAACAGGTCGAAAAAACCCAGCACGCCCTTGCGGGAAATAAAGGCATACACAAAAAGTCCGATCACTACGGTGGGGACTGCCAGTAGCGTATTCAAGCACGTTATGATGAATCTTTTTCCTGCGAAAGATTCAAAGGCCACCAGAAATCCGAGCGGTATGCCTACAAGGCTGGCAAACAGGGTTGAATAGCAGCTGACCCTCAAAGAGACGGCAACGATATCGACCATCTCACTATCGAGAGAAACTACCAGTGCAATTGCAGAAATGAAGCTGTCTATCAGAAGTTCCATGGTAATCCAAATATTGGATAAATACGAAATCCGAATATCGAAACTCGAAACAAATCCAAATTTTCAAATGACCAAAATTCAAAACGGTTTTGAACATTTAAAATCATGATTTCGGTTTTGTTTCGAATTTCGAATTTCGTGCTTCGGATTTTTTGCTCAGGGAGCAAGGGCATCCGGGTAGAACAATTGTTTGCCCAACAAGCGGTAGTTATTGATCACCATCTGACCTTTGTTTGACACAAGCCATTCAGCAAAGGATTTGGACAATTCATATTTGACATGCGGATGCTTTTTCGGACTGATCGGAATCACCCCATAGGGATTGGCAAGGGCCGGATCCCCCTCGCACAGCACAACGAGATCGATGGGCACATCGCGTCCGAATTTATATTTAATGAAAGTGCCTCTGTCGGCTAGGACATAGGCCTGCTTTTCATCGGCAAAGGTCAGGGCCTTGCCCATACCCTGCCCGATGGACAGATACCATTGCCCCAATCCCGGCGGATGGACAAAACTGACTTCTTTTTTCTTGCCCTTTTTGACAATGGTCTGAGTCTTTTTTTCCAGTGGTAATCCAGAGGATTCCCAGAGCGCCTGCTCCTTGGTGTGGGTGCCGCTGTCATCGCCGCGTGAAACAAACCCTGCCTTAGCAGCAGCAATTTTATTGAGGGCAGCGGCCGCATCGGTCAGCCCTTTTATCGCAGCCGGATCATTTTTAGGCCCCAAAATAACAAAATCATTGTGCATCACGGCATAGCGTTTGACGCCAAAGCCTTCCTGAATAAACTTTTCTTCACGGGCCTTGGCATGCACAAAGATGACATCCACGTTTCCGTCCATGCCATCCCGGATTGCTGCTCCCGTTCCTTTTGCAATGACCTTGACCTTAATGCCGGTATCCTTTTCCATCTCTGGTAATAAAATGTCCAGCAGCCCAGAAGCCTGGGTACTGGTTGTCGTCGACATCTTAATTATTTTTTCCCCTGCCAAACTGATGCTGCTAATTAAACTAATCGTCAGAACCACCAAAATAATTTTCGCTCCAAACCGTTTCATCACATCCTCCTCATCATCTGTCCTATGTCATCTGTCCTCTGCTTGCCGCGGCGTCTTGTGGGGTCGACTTGACCCGTCGTAGCTCGTCAGAGCGGAGACGGGTCATTTGTGCCCGGATAAATCATTTTGCCGCTTAAGCTGATATCATAGCCCGGTATTGCTTGGACCATTTTACGAAATGAGTCTTCGTGTAAAAGGCCTAAAAACCGTTGAATCCCTTCATCAAAGAAGCGATCTTTTAAAATCATGAAATCGAATCGCTCCCAGCGAATGGGGATGAAACCGATATTCAATAATCCGGCAACAGCGCCGATACCGGGTCCGGCGTCCGCCCGCCCGGCCAAAATTTCCAGGCCGACATCCAGATGCCGATGAACTTCATTGCTATAGCCATCGATTTTTTCACCCTTGATGCCGGCGTTTTTAAATTCACGATCCAGCAGCAACCGCGTACCAGTACCCAGCGGCCGATTGACAATCCGCATGCCGGATTCGGCCAGATCAGCTACACCGAATATCTTTTTAGGATTGTCCTTGGCCACCAGAATACCCTGCTCGCGCCGGGAGAAATTGACAACCGCCGGCAACGCGTCCAGCTCCTGAAAAGCATAATCAAAATTATATTCTTCTTCATCTTCCTGCAGCAGGTGACTCGAGGCGATATGGCAAAGATTCTGGCGTAAAGCACGCAATCCGCCCATGCTGCCTAAATTTCCGAATACGGCCAGGGGTGCTTGAAACTGGCTGTTAAAAAGTGAAATCGCACGATCCAACATGGGATCATTGCTGCCGGCTAGGACCAGGATTCCGTGTTGAAGGGGCCGAAGGTTGCCGGTATCCGGATAGTTGATGGTCTGAGTTTCGACCCATTGTTCCACCAGGTGTTTGGGAAAAAGCCACTTGCCGGTTACTTTAGAAGCCGGTAGGCCTTTTTCAGCCACCAAGGTGTAAACCATCTTTTCATTGACATTTAAAAATTCTGCGACCGCCTTGGTAGAAAGTAATTTCTTCATGTGGATCCCGTCTTTGTACGCATATGCAATTAAAAATAATCAGATGGTATTCGAGGAAAGGTCTGTATAGCCGTTTAGGTTATAATTTGTCAATATTTTTCAATATTATTGGTAATTTTCGATAAATAATAACGAATAATAACAATAAATCTGCCTTTTTAGCTTTTGATGAAAAATATGCGAAGGTAATCCGCACGAATTTAAGTAATTCTATGAGGTCGTCTGGTAGGGTTTCTACAAAATTCAGCTCAAATTGTATGGATTAATACAATTGTTACGAGGCGCTCATTATACGGGGTCATTAGAAAAAGCGGTTTATCTAAAAAGGTTAGGTGGTTTTATGAGGCCAGGGGCAGATGCTTTTTAAGGGGCATCGGGGGCATTTGGGTTTGCGGGCGGTGCAGGTCGATCGGCCAAAAAAAATCAGTCGCAGACAGAAATCGTTCCAATCGCGTCTGGGGATGATTTCCATCAGGTCAAATTCAATTTTCACCGGATTTTTATGAACACTTAATCCGAGCCGGTTGGAAATACGCCCTACATGGGTGTCCACCACAACGCCGGGTATACCAAAAGCCGCTCCCAAAACAACATTGGCAGTTTTGCGCCCCACGCCGGGTAATTTTACCAGTTCCTCCAGAGTGCGGGGCACCTGTCCGTCATGCCGTTCTAAAATGGCTTTGGCGCAATTTTTAATGTTTTTGGCTTTATTATGAAAAAAGCCGGTGGGACGAATCCATTTCTCTATGGATTTTAGCGGTGCCGCTGCAAAATCTGCGGGGGTGTTGAGGTATTTGAAGAGCACCGGGGTGACCTGATTGACCTGCTTATCCGTGCACTGGGCCGAAAGAATGGTGGCCACCAGAAGTTGAAACGCATTCTGATGAAATAACTGAGTTGTGACTTGGGGGAAAATGTCCCGCAGAACCTTGCGAATTTTATCAGCGCGCTGCTTTAACTGCATACAATGGGTCCGTGGTCAGTTGCCTGTTGTCAGTTGCAAAAATGACGTGTAGAGACTATTGTAAAGTTATGGTGCCTAGATGCTTTATTAAAGCGAAGGATATACGCCGCTTTTATAAACACAGTCAAGACAGAAAAATATCAGACTCAATACCGGCAACGGACAACGGACAACCGACAGCGCACGGGTGACCATAAGCTTGAAAATCTTGAAAACCAAAGGACCGCTATGTCTCTGAAAAAACAAAATGTGCGTGCCCTGGGTTTGTGCTCGGGGGGCCTGGACAGTATGCTTGCCGGTCTGGTGTTGCGTGACCAGGGAATAGATGTCGAATGGATTACCTTTGAAACGCCTTTTTTTACAGCAGCCAAAGCCCGCAAGGCTTCGCAAAAAACCGGCATTCCGCTGACCGTCAAACCCATTTATCCGGTTTATATAAAAATGCTCAAAAATCCACCGGCCGGATACGGTAAACAGATGAATCCCTGCATGGATTGCCACGCGCTGATGTTCAAACTGGCCGGCGAAATGATGGAGGCAAACAATTTTGACTTTCTGTTTAGCGGAGAGGTCCTTGGACAGCGTCCTATGTCCCAGACGAAGTCTTCCCTGATGTATGTGGCCAAACACTCCGGTTTCAAGGGGTATATTCTGCGACCCTTAAGCGCTAAAAAACTTCCGGAAACCATTCCGGAAAAAGAAGGCTGGGTTGACCGCAAACGCCTGCTCGACATTGCCGGTCGCGGCCGCAAGCGACAAATTGCGCTGGCCTCAAAATTCGGCATCACCGACTACCCTGCACCGGCCGGCGGCTGTCTGCTGACCGATGTCGGTTACTCACGCCGACTGAAGGATCTGTTTGACCATCAGGATACGTGCACCGAAGAAGAGTTGCACCTTTTAAAGTATGGCCGACACTTTCGATTAAACCGGGACACCAAACTGATTATCGGGCGCACCGAAAAAGATAACGAAAACATATTTAAATATCATAATCCGAAAACCGACACGATCATTGATGTCAAGGATCACCCCAGCCCGATTGCACTGGTCCCTCATGGCGGTTCAAAAGAAACAATTTATCTGGCAGGATCGATATGCGTCGGTTACAGCAAGGCATCCAACCTGACCCCCATCGAGGCGATCGTAAAATCCCCATCCGGCAAGCAAACCATCGAAGTCATTGGTATCCCCACCTCTGACTTTAAAAAACTATTAATTTAGGTATTGGGTAATAGGTATTAGGTATTGGGTGCTAAAAAGAGCTGATACAGTATACTCCCAATACCTAATACCCAATACCTAATTTGCCAGCTAACTGCCCACAGGCGGCCGAGATATCCTGTCCTTTACTGCGCCGAATCATGACCGTGTAATTTCTATCAATCAGAATATTCTGAAATCGGTGAATGGTATCTTCAGGCGGCCGCTGATACGGGCATCCGAGGTGGGAATTAAAAGGGATTAGATTGATTTTTGATTTGACCGACCGCAACAGCTTGGCCAGGCGACGGGCATCATCGGCAGAGTCGTTGACACCCTTTAGGAGGACATATTCAAAGGTGATGCGGCGCCCGCCGCGCAGCGGAAAGTTCCTGCAGGCCTCGAGTAATTTTTCGATGGGATATTTGCGGTTGATCGGCATCAGACGGCTGCGGGTATCGTTATCGGCAGCATTAAGCGAAACGGCCAGATTAGCACGGGTATCGCGGCCCAGATCGGCCAGACGGGATGCCAGGCCTGCGGTTGACACAGTCACCCGTCGACCGGCAAAGGCAAAGCCGAAGCCACCATCGGTGATGATCTGGATCGCGGCAACCAGATTGCGGTAATTGGCCAGAGGCTCACCCATACCCATAAATACCAGATTCGTCAGGGATTTTGGGTCTTGGAGGTCATTTTTGATATCGCGAACCTGGGAAACAATTTCGGCCATGCTTAAATTACGCTGAATACCCATTTTGGCGGTCAAACAAAAACCACAGCCAAGTGCACAACCCACCTGACTCGATAGGCACAGGGTATAATGATCGCGCTCCGGTATCAGGACACTTTCAATTCGTTTGCCATCTTTGAGCTGAAACACATATTTGCGTGTGCCGTCTTTGGAAGTAGCGATGTGTTCGGTTGTCAAACGATCGATCGTAAAGTGATCGGCCAGATAGGCCCGCATATCTTTGGATAAGTTTGTCATCCGATCAAATGAATCCGTCTGTCGCGTATAAAGCCATTTTAAAATCTGATCCGCCCGATACGATTCAATATGTCGATCGGCCAACCAGGAAATGAGTGCATCCCGATCCAGCTCAAGTATGTTCTGCTTCTTCGGATTCAACATCTTTTTATCCTAAATTATAGGATCTTTGATTTATATATTAGTTTATTTAAATAACGCTGCACAAGACTAGGAAAACATTGGGTTGGTGGAGCAAAATCAATTGCGGATTTTCGATTGCGGCCTGCGACGAGCTACATTCGGCCTGCCTTCGACTTGAGCTCAGGCCGAAAGTAGCTCATGTCGATTGCAGCCCAGTCGATTGCAGATTACAAAATCAAATCTTCAAGCCTCTAAAATCCGAAATCTGAAATCTACAATCCGAAATCTTATTACTCCAGCACTCCATTACTCCATCACTCCAGATTATAATAACAATATACTCGTTTTCAGGACCTATTACAGTAATCAATCCTGAATTTCCTTGACATATCATTTTTCTGATTGTATTTTCAAGAATTTATGGATTCAATCAGGTGTTCGCATGCTGGATAGCCTAAGTGATAGATTAAACTCCGTTTTCCGTAAGCTCAAAGGACATGGCAAACTAACGGAAAAGAATATCGAAGAGGGGCTGAAAGAAGTCCGCATGGCCCTTCTTGAGGCCGATGTTCATTATCGCGTCGTAAAAAGTTTCATTGCTGATATTAAAGAGCGGGCAATGGGCCAGGAAGTTCTGGAGAGCCTGACACCCGGCCAGCAGGTCATTAAAATTGTAAATGAAACCTTGACCGACTTAATGGGCGGCCGCAACGAGCAGCTCGATCTTTCGGGGAGAACGCCGGTTGCAATAATGCTCGTCGGCCTTCAGGGTTCCGGCAAAACGACTACGGCCGGCAAATTATCTGTTTTCTTGAGAAAAAAGGGTCGTAAACCTTATCTGGTGCCGGCAGATGTCTACCGTCCGGCTGCTATCGAGCAGCTTCAAAAGCTGGGCAATCAGCTGGATGTACCGGTCTTCCCGTCGAGCACGGACGTATCACCGGTTCAAATCTGCCAGGAAGCGCTGAGCGGTGCCCAGCAGCAAGGCTGCGACACGCTGTTGTTGGACACTGCCGGACGTTTGCATATCGATGAGGAACTGATGGCTGAATTGGCGGATATTAAAGCCGCTGTCAAGCCCTCTGATATTTTACTGGTAGCCGATGCCATGACCGGTCAGGATGCGGTCAATATTGCCAAGGCATTTAATGAAACGCTGGATATCGGTGGCGTCGTCCTGACCAAAATGGATGGAGATGCCCGCGGCGGTGCAGCGCTGTCGATAAAGTCCATAACGGACAAGCCCATAAAGTTCATCGGTGTAGGAGAAAAGCTAAGCGATCTGGAAGCATTTCATCCCGATCGCATGGCATCGAGCATCCTGGGCATGGGCGATGTGCTCACTCTGATCGAGAAGGCGCAGGACGTCGTCGATCAAAAGCAAGCAGAAGCTTTAGAAAAAAAGCTCAGAAAAAGCCAGTTTACGCTGGAAGATTTCCGTGACCAAATGGTTCAGATCCGAAAAATGGGCTCTTTTTCTGACCTGTTAAAAATGATCCCGGGAATGGGTCAGATGAAACAACTAAAGGATCTGCAGGTGGATGAAAAAGAGTTTGTCAGAATTGAGGCGATTATCAATTCTATGACAGCCCAGGAAAGACGAAATCATCACATCATTAATGGCAGCCGTCGCAAAAGAATTGCAAAGGGCAGCGGAACCCGGGTTCAGGACGTAAACAAGCTTTTAAAGAATTACACCCAAATGTTAAAAATGCTGAAAAAACTAAACCAAGGCGGCATGCGCGGAATGGGCCGTGGAATGCTGCCATTTTGAAGGAGACGTTTGAATGGGCGTTAGAATCAGACTGGCAAGACACGGAACCAAGAAAAAACCTTTTTACCGGATTGTTGTCGCTGACGGAGAAAGCCCCAGGGACGGCAGATTCCTTGAAAAAGTCGGCACATATGACCCCTTAAAGGATCCGGCTGAAGTAACGTTAAATTCGGATCGAATTAAATACTGGATCGACAAAGGAGCGATTCCGTCGGACACGGTAAAAAGTCTTTTTAAAAAAGAAGGCATCTTCGCCAAGAATGCACAGTAGCGCACGCAATTGCGGATAGCATCGAATTCAGTCGTTCATCCCCCCCTGTTTCTCAACCGGTAACAAAGGAGATGACGCTATGAAAGACCTGATCAGCTATATCGCTCAAGCACTGGTGGATCGTCCGGAAGAAGTCAGCGTAACAGAGGTTGAGGGGAACCAGACATCGGTTCTTGAACTGAAAGTGGCCAAAGAGGATCTGGGAAAAGTCATTGGAAAACAAGGCAGGACTGCTCGGGCCATGCGAACGATTTTAAGCGCAGCCTCTGCCAAATTGAAAAAACGTACGGTGCTGGAAATTATTGAATAAGCCAGAGCCCATAAAAGATCGTGTTACGATCGGAAAGATTGTGGGTGTTCATGGCGTCAAGGGAACCCTTAAGATTCATTCATATGCTGAATCGTTGGAAATTTTCCAGCCGGGCGCCATGATATCGGTCAGCACCACCGACGGCAGAGAAGAAGGTTACGAAATCGACTGGATCAAACCGCATTCTCGGGGAGCCCTTTTAGCCTTGAATAACATCAGCGACCGTGATCAGGCAAAAACACTGATCGGTGCCGACCTGCAGATCGAAAAAGCGGCGCTTCCCGATTTAGAAACAGGTGTTTATTACTGGCATGAGCTCATCGGCCTGCAGGTTTTCACAATGGACGATCGATACCTCGGACGTTTGGATTCGATTATTGAAACCGGCGCCAATGATGTGTATGTGGTCAAAAATGATCGCAGAGAAATCTTGATTCCGGCCCTTAAATCAGTAGTGCAGGCAATCGATATCGAAGCCAATTTAATGCGGGTTGATTTGCCCGATGGGCTGGAAGAGACGTGATCTCAGCTTATTAGCAAAATTTCTGTTCCGCTGTTTTTTGACGAAAATTAAGAGCTCCAAACAGGCTGATGGAATACTGGAATATTGGGTGAGAAAAAATGAATAAATTCGTATTTATTCGATTTCAATTTTTTAACTCATTCTTCCAATATTCCAATATTCCAACATTCCAGCTAGCTTCGAATTGAGAATGAGATTTTTTGTATTAACCATTTTTCCAGAAATGTTTGCTCTTTTTTGGGACCACGGTATTATCCGAAAGGCAATCGAAAACGAAAAAATTGTGGCTTCGACCCTGAACATCAGGGATTTTGCTGAAGACAGACACCAGGTAACAGACGATCGACCTTACGGTGGCGGCAGCGGGATGGTCATGAAGCCTGAGCCTTTGGCCGCTGCCATACGGGCTGCTGAACAGGAAGCGCCTTCGGCCCATAAGGTCCTATTAACACCCCAGGGGCGTGTATTTAACCAAAAAATCGCGCAAGAACTGGCATCGTGTGAAAACCTGGTTTTGGTGTGTGGGCGCTATGAAGGGGTTGATGAGCGCATCACCAGCGAACTGATTGATGATGAAATCTCAATTGGAGATTATGTACTGACCGGCGGCGAACTCGCCGCCATGGTCATCATCGATTCGGTCACTCGTCAGTTACCCGGTACCCTCGGAGGTGAAGACGCTGCTGAAAAAGACTCGTTCGCCGATGATTTGCTCGAACATGCACACTACACCCGGCCACAAGTCTTTGAGGGTGAAGCGGTACCGGATATTTTGCTGTCCGGACACCATGAGGAAATTGAAAATTGGCGGTTGGAATCCGCCTTAATGCGGACCTTAATGAAACGCGCTGATCTCCTGCAAAAAAAGGATTTAAGCGAAAAAGAAATTAAAATATTAGAAAAGTGGTCGCAGAATATTAAAGATATTATAAATTCTCACCACAAAAAAAGCAAAGCGGACACCTAATTCTCATATATTTTTTTGGATGATCCAAAATACAATAATATTCACCAGGCGATTTAATTAAGATTAACCCGATACCCCCTCGCTGGAAAACCGGCCAACGGGCTAACGGGTGAACGGGCAAACCGATATGCCCAATCTTTATGTGGCATTGATTCATTACCCGGTGGTCAACAAAAACGGGCAAACGATTGCATCCGCCTTGACCAACCTGGATTTACACGATATATCGAGGGCCACTAAAACATTTGGCTTGAAGGCATTTTTTGTCGTAACGCCCCTCGAGGACCAGATCGATCTGATTCAGAAGATCATTTCGCATTGGACAGAGGGCATCGGGGCACAATATAACCCTAAAAGACGCAGCGCATTGGAGATGATCCGCGTCAGCAGCTCATATGCTGATGTTATTGACCGCATCACCGTTTCTGAAGGCATGCAACCGAAAACGATTGCAACCTGCGCGCGCAAGGCCCCGGCCAACATCAGTTATCAAAAGTGCCGCAATATGTTAAAAAACGACAAGCCGTATGTGCTGGCCTTAGGCACCGCCTGGGGCTTAACCCAGGAATTCATTTCCGCAGCCGATTATGTGCTCGAACCGATTGCTGGCAAAACGGATTACAATCATCTTTCGGTGCGCTCAGCGGCGGCTATTATATTTGATCGGCTCACTGGATAAAAAACCTTCTAAAAAATGAGCATAAGGTTTTGGGTTGAGCCCGTTGCCCGTTAGCCCGTTGACTCAGTAGAAAAAATAGGACCTTTTTCCTTTATTAACGGGCTAAACCGGCTAAACTGGCTCAACCGGCCAACCCAAACGCGAACTTTAGCATTTTGATATAGTCTTAGATCAA
>JASFIV010000082.1:0-16315 GCA_050122475.1 Desulfobacterales bacterium
ATCGGCCACCCCGGATTCGATCGCCCGCCGGAATTTGCCCCAGATATCCAGCTCCCAGGTGACATCGAAACCGGCATTGTACTGCCAGAACGAATCATCGATGTTAAAGCTATTGGGAGAATTTTCGCTGAGGCGATTGTATTCAGCACCGCCGCGGCCCTGCTGCTGCTGGGGATAGACATTGCCGATCAGTACACCCAATTGGGCTCGGGTTTGAAATATGCGTAGACCCGTAATTTGTAGCGGTAGATTCTGTTGATAAGCGGTTTCGACCAGGCTATTGAGCACCGGGTCGTTAAAAACCGCCCACCAATCCCGGTAATCGGCGGGCTCGGTCTTTATTTCCGGGTTGCGGGATTCGATCCATTCGGACTGGACCGGTGCTTCCGGTTTGACGAAATCCGGCCCCACCATGGTACAGCCGCTCAGCCAGAGCACGGCAGCAAGCACCCCGCAAACAGTCAGTTTAAAGGTTTCCGCACCCTTGCCGGTCAATGATTTTTTAGGGAAACATCTCGCTATCATAACGATAACCTCTTAATGTAAGATAAGTGGACTCCTGTGGATGTGATTCAGCCAATTGCGGTTCAATATTTTGAGATATAAAGCACGAATCGCGGCTGTTCGCAACCCTAAATAGGGTAGATTGGCTTGCTTGCCCGCCTCAATCAAGCTTATATGCCATTTATAAACACATGAGGGGCCGAGGAGCTTTTCTTAAATCGACCGCGGGATGAAATATCAGCGACTTCATCGTGCAAACTCGTGATTTAGGGAGTGTAGCGAAAGAACAGGATTCAAATATAAAATAATGGGTTAGACGCAAAATCAAATTTGCGCCATTCTGTAGCTTTAGGGTTATTGCTGTTCTTTGGCAACACTCCCTAAACCATTCAGACAGTGCACGATTTCGCTGCTGATAATTCATTCCGCTATTATTAGGGATTAGATTGAAGAACTACCCGACCCCTCAAAAATATAAAGCGCCGCTATTTTTATCACGGCACCTTTACCCTAAAAAACACCGAATAGATTACCGGCGCGACCGCCAGCGTTAACACGGTGCCAGCCGCCAGCCCGAAAGCAAGGATAATGGCCAGCGAATAAAACAGCGCATCCTGGGATATGATCAGGGGCATTACGCCCAGGATGGTGGTGATCGTGGTCATGATAATCGGGCGGAAGCGCGATACGGCCGCCATGACAACAGCATCATAAGGTTCGCGGCCGGCAGCCCTCTCGGAGTCGATTTTGTCGATCAGCACGATGCCGTTGTTGATAATCACCCCGGCCAGGCTGAGCAGCCCCAGCATGCCGAAAAAATCAAAGGGCGCCCGCATGACATGCAGCCCGATAAAGGCGCCCACAAAAGCCAGTGGGATGGTGATAAATATGATCATCGGCCGCCGAATCGAATTGAATTGCCATACCAGTAGGACGATAATACCAAAGAAACAATGGGGCATCCAGCGGGTGAGTTTTTCCATGACTTCTGCTTGTGATTCTAACTCGCCACCCACCTCCCACCAGCTGTCTTCATCTAATTCCAGTTCCTCGATAAAGGGTTTGGTGGCCTCCAATAACTCGGGTGCTTTTAGATATTCGTGCTTTGCCTCGATGGTCACGCAGCGCTCCTGGTTGCGGCGGGAGATGCGGCTGAAATCCCATACTCCCCGTATATCCGCAATCTGGGTCAGCGGAACGTTGGTGCCGTCCCTGGGGGAGCGCACCATAACATTCCAGAGGTCGCTGATGACCTTGCGTTCTTCTTTTATTGATCGACTTATGACGGGGATGGCCACATCCAGTTCGCGGTAATCGGTCACTTTCACCCCATCCATGTGCGATTGAAGGGACAGGGCCGTCTCTTTGGAGGTCACACCCGCCCGGCGCGCTCGGGCCTGGTCAACAACGACATGGGCCTTGATGACTTTGTTCTCCCAGGTATTGCGCACATCCAGGCTGCCCGGCATGGCCTTTAAGCGGGTGGCAAGCTGATTGCCTTTTTCAAAAATGTAGGCAGGATCCTGACCATAAACGCGAATCTCCAGAAAGCCGGGCTCCTCCGAGCCCATCCACATCTCCTTGACGCGGCCATTGGCTTCGGGGATATGATCGACAAAGTACTGCCGCACGCGCTCGACCAGTTCCGGAACCGGATCGGGCGACTCGGTGTTAACGATCACAAAAGCGACGTGGGGATCCGGGTCCAGAGGTGAGAGGACCAGGAAAAAGCGGGGCCCGCCCATGCCCACATAGGCAATCGTACTGGTGATCTCCGGATTTTGTTCTTTGTCGGCCAGCCAGTCGGTCAGTTGCCGAACGACTGCATCGGTGCTATCGATCCGATAGCCGGCCGGCATGTCGACGTAGACCAGAAACTGGTTGCGCACACTGGGCCCGAAAAACTCGCGCACCAACAGGGAAGCAAGGAATCCGCCGAAAACAATGACACCGGCAGCTGCAACGATCACGATGAACCGCAAATGCAGCATTTTTCCCAATATGTTTAGATAGATCTGATAAAAGCGCCCTGAATAGGCATCCATTTCGTCTTCTTCACCCGGCGCTTCGGCAGATTCAGAAGCCGATTGGGATTTCTTAGGCGGTTTGACCTTCATAAACCAGAAGCACATAGCCGGGGTCATGTACATGGACAGAAACCAGGAGGACAGCAGCAGCAGGATGACGACCATGGGCAAAGAAAATGCATATTCACCGGTCTGGCCGTCGATCAATAACATGGGCAAAAAGGCAAAAATAGTGGTCAGCGATGAGGTCAGCAGCGGAATGGCCAGCGTCTTTCCGGTGGCCCGACAGGCCGCGTTTCTCTCTTCGCCGCGTTCAAGCCGGGAACGGATATCTTCGGCAATCACAATGCCGTTGTCCACCAGCATTCCCAGAGCAATGATCGATGATGCAATTGACACCCGCTCGAGCTCGATGCCGAAAAAGCGCATGCTGATCAGACCCAGCAGCATGGTCATGGGCACAAAGGAGCCCACGATCAGCCCGGTGCGCACCCCTAAAAATAGCATGACGACTACCAGGACGATGACCAGGGTCTGGTAAACGTTGCTGAGTCCGCCGGCCACGGCGGTTTCAACCAGATCCGGCTGGAAGGTGGCGAACTCCAATTCATAGCCAATGGGAAGCTGAGATTCCAGGTGATCGAGCTTGCGGGTCAAACGCTGACCGAAATCCACCGAATTGACCCCCGGCGTTATCGATACGCTGATGACGATGGTGCGCTGGCCGTTGAAATAGGCCATATCGCTGGGGGGGTCTTCGTAGCCGCGATAGACCGTCACGATGTCTTTGAGTTGAATGGTTTGCCGGGTGTCCGGTATGGTGATTTCTACATTTTCGATGTCTTCAATGCTGCGGAAATTGCCGGTGGGCTCGACAATGACATCCTGCTGGGCGGCGTCAAAGGATCCGCCCGGCAGCACCACATTCTGCCGGACCAGGGTGTCGATGATTTCTTCCCCGGTAATGCCGAACTGTGCCAGCCGGGTAGTCGAAAAATCCAGAAAAACCTGCTCATTGTGAACGCCGTAGAGATCAATTTTGCGCACCCCTCTGATTTCATACAGACGATCGCGGATATCCCGGGCCACGATGCGCATCTCGGCCATCGAGAACCCATCTGAGACCAGGGCGATGTCGGCAACCGATACCAGCCCGAACTCGTCATTGACAAAGGGCCCGATGGTGCCGGCGGGCAGATGCGGTTTGATATCACTCATTTTGTTGCGAACCCGCTGCCAGACGAAATCAAGATCTTCAACTTCGTCGCGGGTTTCAGCATGCAGGATAACGCGGCCGTGTTTCGAATCCGACCACATATCGTCAATTTCCGGCAGGGTGCGCATCTGGGCTTCGAGCTTGCGGGTGACCAGCTCTTCGATATCTGCCGGTTTCATACCCGGGAAAAAAGCGGTGACCACAATTTCACGGATGACAATAGCTGGATCTTCCAGGCGCGGGAAGGTGAGAAACTGACCCAGACCGCCAAGGATAATGGTAAAAATGATCACCATGGTGAGTCGTTGCGTGCCCAGAGAGAAGTTGGTAATGGCAGACATGTTCGCGTTCCTTCGTTCTTTATTCGATTAATATCTCAAATCGCCTGAAAATATTTTAGTGGTTACATGAAATAATTTGGAGTATTGGAGAAAATAAAATTTCGGATTGCAGATTTCGGATTTTAAATGCGTAGCCGATCTGATATTTCAATCTGCAATCCGCAATTGATTTTAATCTTTGTGATCTTTGTGTCTTTGTGGTTTGAACCGTTGTGATTATTCAGCCTTTTTAATCTCAAACTCTTCCTCTTTCTTCTTCTCGGGCGCCATTAACTTGACCTTTTGACCGTCTTCCAGAAAACTGACGCCGGCCACAGCGACAATGTCCCCATCTTTTACACCGTCTTCGATGACGATATCATTGCCGCGAACGCTGCCGGCTTCGATCAGTGATTTCTTTACGGTCGATGTCCCGGTGTCGTAGATAAAGACAAAACCTTTCCTGCTATCACCCCGCTGGGAAATTGCCGATAACGGAACCAGATAGGCGGTTTTTCCTTCATCACCGGCAAGCATCAGGGCCACCCGGGCGGTCATTCCGGGACGAATGCGCTGATCCGGGTCCTCGATGGTGAGCTTGATCGGAAACGCATTGGCGGTACCGGCCACTTTGCTGATTTCGGTCACCCGGCCATGATAGGTGCGGTCTGTGAGTACGGAGAATTTGATATCCCCTTTCTGATCCATCCGGATATCTTCGATGACATCTTCGGGGATACTGATGGCGACTTCCATGCCGGTAAACTCAAAAATGTCAAAACATTTCTGGCCGCGGGCCACTTCATTAAACGAATCGACATACCGATTGGCGATTGCGCCGTCAAAAGGCGCCCGCAGGACGGTTCTGTTCAGATCGCGTTTGACATTATTCAGTCTCGCAACCTGAAACTTAACCCCGCTCTTGGCGGCCAGGTAATTAAATTCTGCGACTTCCACGCGCCGTTGCGCACCCGCACCCTGTTCGAAAATTCGCTTTTGGCGCTCGTATTCCGCCTTTGTTTTGGTAACATTGTCTCTGGCTTTTTTAAGCTCAGCCTTGATCTCAGCCACCGTTAACTGGAAGGGCTCTGGATCGAGCGATGCTAGCACCTGGCCTTTGGTGATGCGGTCACCCACATCGACACGCACTTGCTGAACGTTGCCGGCAACCTCAAAACTGATACTGGAGCTGTCGGCGGCCTCCACGACGCCGGAGAACTCTCTGATCCTGCCGGATGCCTGCTCGGAAACGGTGATGGTTTTGATTGCACGGATGGGTTTGGGCGGCGGTGGCGGCTCTTCACGGCATGCAGAGATGACCAACAGGAATAACGATCCCAACAACATAAGCACAAAGGGTTTGTAGAATAAATACCGCATATGATTTTATCTCCCCCTGAAGAAATGTTTTGAAAGTGTGAATTTAAGATTTTTTTGACCGCACTGTCAAGAAATCTGGGGCAAATTGCAATAAAATTATTTGCAATTATGGGCATGCTAAAAACAAAAAATCAAGCTCATTCACTAATCACCTGACCGCGGGAAACAAAAGAAATGCCCTGGCCGGAGCGGGTGCCGATCATCACCCCTTCAATCAGGGGCGGATTGATTTTTGCCGCTGCTTTCCATTTTACCAGAAAATTGGCACCCGAGCCCCCGGTGGTATCCCCCTCGGGCAGAATATAGCGGGTCGTTGCCATGGCCTTTAATTCAGATGGCTTTTCCAGGTATTCCTTGACGAGTTTACCTTCTGAATCAAAGTATTTGACCGACATCAGCGTAATGGGATGTTTGGGGTCGGTGTTGCGGATACTCAGCGTTGCGGCCAACTCGAAGGGGCGGCCTTTCAAGCCACTGTAAATATGGGAATAGATGGGCACGTAAACTGTTTGTCCGGCGGATAATGCGACGCTGGATTCAGCCCGGGCGCCGCTGACCAGGCCGGCCAGCAGCGCGATGGCACTCAGGATTGTACATAGATGAAGCAGAGTTCTGGCTTTTTTCATTATCATTCTCCTAAGGTTTGTCTTTCAATGTACTTTTTAGTTTTTCATAAGCGGCCTCGGCCAATCCGGCGCCGGCTTCGTCAAAAAAATTATAGGCCTGCACACCGGCTTCTTTTAATGCTTTGACCTCATCATCGAAACGGGCGCTGGCCGCAATAAGACCTTTGAATCCCGCCTGAGTCATGAGTTTGGCGGCCTGCATATTGGCTGTAAATTTCGGCATGGCCAGCACGGCCAAACGGATCTTATTCTCTTGGTCATTTTCGCTTGGCTGAGCCGATTTCTCCCAGAAATCAAGATCGGTGGGATCGTCTAAGACAACATTCCGGCCGGCTACCTGATGGTGTCTTACGGTGCTCGGGTCCGAATCGCAGCCAATAATCACGTCACCGTAATGTTCCCTTAGAAAATCATAAGCTCCGGTACCCACACGGCCCATGCCGAAGATGGCAATCTCCGCATCACCCGGATCGATGAGCTGATCATCCGGATGGCGTGTTTTCGTTTCATAGGGCCTTAAGCGTTTGGCGAAGCGGCTATAAATATCATGGGCCGCTGCATTCAGCGGTGATGCCAGCACAAATGTCGTGGAAAGGGCAATGGCGATAATTACCAACCATTCGCTGCTGATCCAGCCGCTGGTCTCACCGATGTAGGCAACAATCAAACCGAATTCGCTGTAGTTTGCCAGGCTAAAGGATCCCAGCAGGGCTGTGCGGGCCCTGAGTTTAAAACGGGTCAGCAGCAGGAAAAAGAGGCCGACTTTGAAAGGTGTCAGCATTACGAACAGGGTGGCAATGCCGAGGGCTTCCATATCGGGCAGCCCTTTTAACCCGATGCTGAGAAAGAAACCCACCAGAAACAATTCCTTAAAGCTGAAAAGGGCGTTGGCCATCTCCGAAGCCTTGGGGTGGCTGGCCACCAGCATCCCTAAGATCAAAGCGCCCAGATCGGGCTTGAGTCCCACTAGTTCAAATCCTTCTGCGCCCGCCACCAGGGCCAGTAATAGACCGAAAAGTATGACAAGTTCGCCATGGCCGCAGCGATCCATAATTTTAAGCAGCAATGGCCTCACGGCATACAGAATAACCGGTACCAGAAGCGCCCAGGGCGACGGCAGTTTGCCGGTGGATGCGGTAATAAAGATAACCGCAATAATATCCTGCACAATCAGGATCCCGATGGCCACCCGTCCATGCAGGGCTGCCATTTCGCCCTTTTCCTCAAGGATCTTAACGGCAAAAACCGTGCTGGAAAAACTCAGTGCGAAAGCAATCAACAGGCAAAGCTTAAAATCCAGCGCTGCGAATTTGGATAAACCGGCAGCAGCCAGCATAAAAATTCCGGCACCGAAGACGGTAACGGTAACCAGCATGTGAATCGAGGCACCGGCCCAGACTTCCGGGCGTGTGAGGCTGCGCAGCTTCAGTTTCAAGCCGATGCTGAATAATAACAGCAAGATCCCCACTTCGGCCAGCTCAATGATGAGGGCGCCGCCCTCCAGCCCGCTGGCCTTGATGACAAAACCGGCCACCAGATATCCCACCAGCGGGGGCAGACCGACCTGGCGGGCGGCAAACCCCAGGGCAAAAGCAATGATAATCGCAATTGAATCCATACGTCTTTCGATAAATTTTTCAATTGTTCATTAATTTGATCGATACCATATTAATTGGGCTGGAAATAGCAAGTACAAAATATAATCGCATGAATCTGGGACCTTAGAATCCTTGACAAAAATTTGATGGTGTAGTGTATAGGTTATACGCCATATATACAAATTTCAATCGGGACAAGCCAGGTGATGAATTGCCTTGTTTCAATGATATCCACGAGCCGATCCCCGGTAGCAGGAAGATAAGCTATGCATAATTTGCGCTCAATTTTGATACTTGTCAGCTTATTGTGTCTGGGCATAAATGCCTCGATGACACAAGCAATTGAGTCCGATCTGGGAGTTGCAACGAAATGGTCCGGTGATTTCGACAAAATGACCGAAAGGCATCTGATCCGAGCGCTGGTACCACCCAGCAAGACATTTTACTTTCTGGATGGTGCCGATCAGCGCGGTCTGACTTACGAGCTTCTCAAAGAATTTGAGACGTATGTGAATGCAGAACTAAAACGCAAAGCGCTTAAAATCAAATTGGTGGTTATACCCACCAGACGCGACCGGCTGTTGCCGGCCCTCTTGGAAGGAATCGGCGACATTGCAGCCGGGAATCTGACCATAACGCCCGCCCGCCAGAAAAACGCTGAATTTTCTGCTCCCCATCTGACCGGTGTTGATGAAATCATTATCTCGGGGCCTGCGGCACCACCGATCAATTCCATCGAAGATCTATCCGGAAAAGAAATTCACGTCAGGAAATCCAGCAGTTACTATGAAAGCATTCTGCAGTTGAACGCCCGTTTCAAAAAATCCGGCAAGTCTCCCATCAAAATTGTGCCGGCTGACGAATATCTGGAGGATGAAGATCTTCTGGAAATGATGAATGTCGGTTTAATCCCAATGATTGTGATCGACAGTCACAAGGCAGAATTCTGGGCGCAAATCTTCAAGGATTTAAAGCTGCATCCGGATATCAAACTCAGAAGCGGCGGGCAGATCGCCTGGGCCATTCGTAAAAATAGTCCTCAGCTGAAAAATGTGATCGATCGGTTTATTCAATCACACAAAAAAGGAACGTTAAAAGGCAACATCCTGTATAAACGCTACTTACAAAACACCCGCTGGGTGCGCAACGCGCTGGCCGAGAAAGAGTTTCAGCGGTTCAAAGGTGCGGTTGAGTTTTTCAAAAAGTATTCACGGCAATACAATTTTGACTGGCTGATGATCGCCGCCCTGGCCTACCAGGAATCCGGCATCGATCAGAGCAAACGCAGCCCGGTCGGTGCTGTGGGGGTCATGCAGCTGCTGCCCAGCACTGCCGCCGACCCCAATGTGAATATCCGCAATATAAACCTCATGGAACACAATATCCACGCGGGAGTTAAATACCTTCGGTTTCTGCATGATCGCTATTTTAAGGACGAACCCATGGATACGCTCGATAAGATGCTCTTTACGTTTGCCAGCTATAATGCGGGTCCGGCCAAAGTCACGAAGCTGCGGCAGCAAGCCCGAAAATCCGGATTTAATCCCAATCGCTGGTTTCGAAACGTGGAAATCATTGCCGCCCGGCAAATCGGGTCGGAGACGGTGCAATACGTTGGCAACATTTATAAATACTACATCGCCTACCGGTTTATTGTGAAGGAATTCAGGCCGAAGAAAGAAGATAGATTACAGACAGATTAAACGGGTAAACCGCGGTTTTCAATGATGTGAACGGCACTTTTCTAAATCTCGAGATCCGCCCGCGGTTTGGCTTCTGCGGCTTTATCAATATCAGGCTCACAGGCGATAATTCGCTTCGAATCAATGCTGTTTAGTTGTACAAGTCGGTCTTCGATACTTTCAGCGCGATTTTTGGCAAGCGCCAAAAGGGCTGCGTCTGTCGATGTGTTTTGATTTATCGTTGCACGGTCACTTTCAGTGGCCACGCCGCACACCCTCAACCGCGCCATCGGATATTCCTTCATAACAGCAGCCACTCTTTTCAAATAATCGGTGGCCACTTCGTCAAGCTCATCGCTTCCCGGCGCAAACATAATGGGATTGAGACGAATCTTTGTGGCCTGATCATAAGCCAGTTCGGCGATGGAAATGCCGATGCCGTAAGGTCCCAGCATGTATTTCAGAGTCGAAATGGCAGATTTCTGAAGCGTTCGGGCCAGTACCTGGTTGATCGCGTCTGCAACACTGAACTGCGGATCATTGATGTTGCCACTGATGGGGATGTTAAGTTTGACATTATTTTGCTCGTCACGCAGCATTCTCAATGCTGAATCGAGCGTCATATTCAGCCGAATTTTACCTCGCTGTTCTTCGCCATAAATTTCTGCTTTTGCCCTTTTTATCCTGGGATTGTAGAGAATCAACTCGATTTGGCCATCAAGCTCGTTCTGGGCGATTTTTAGAGGAATGTCGGCTTCCAATTCACCGCTGGTAAAACGGTATCCCGTGTTTTGGATCACATACGGAGAAAAGGTGGGCAACTCTAAAGCCTCGATTTTGCCGACCCAATTCAAACTGAGCTTCTCGGCAAACGGTTGAAGGGTACCGTTGAGAGATAGGCGGGCGTTTTCTTTGTCGGATATTAGCAGCTCAAGCGACGCGGGTTGTTCCGGACGGCTGCTGTCGAGGTCAACAAGACGCGCCTTTAAGATGCTGAGATTCATATCGAATGCCGGGCTGACGCTGTCGTCCTTGAATTGCAATCCGCTGTCCCCGGAAATGTCGACCTGCCGGATGCGAAGTCCAAATTCATCAGATTTCTCTTTGACGCTGGTATCAGAAGTGGCTCGCTGAGTTTGATCATCAGGAGGAATGTCACTTCGCATGGACGCCAATTGGTCGATGGCCGTCCATTTCCCTTTCCGGTCGCGGTGTAAAAAGCCTTTAACGCCCGTCAGCTGAACCGCATCGATGGCAAGATCTTTCTGCTGCGACAGTCGGACATTATCGAATTTGACTTCCTGGATACGAAGGGGAGAGGGATCTGCCTCAGATGATGGCGCAGCTTTGGGTTCTGCGAGAAGTGCCAATCCGTTCAATACGATACCCGATACGCTGACCGTACTTAGGCTATCAACTTTGATAGCCTGCAGGTCGAATTGGTTTGCACCGAGCAAATGCTGATGGGTTTCAGAATGAAGAATTTCGACATCTTTGAACGTGGCGTCCGCTGCGGTCTGGAGTGAAGCAAAATCATTTGTTTCGCCGCTATCCAGGCGCCCTTTCCAGGACAATCCCTGGTGTTTTAATTTGAGTTTGCGGCCCGGCAGGCTCATCTGCAAATGGCTGCCGGCGAGCACGCCATCCGCAGTGACCCCCTGTATCCCGGTATCTGCGGTTGAAGATAATTGAAGGGGTCCCTGCCAGTTAAGCTCTTCTTCGGTAAGATTTAACTGCGGCGATTCCATTTTGAGATCGACCAAACTGATCTGGCCGTCGGTTTTGATATTTTGTGTGATTTTATCCTGCACATAATCGATTTTGCCCTGCCAGCCAAATTGTTCTTGCTGAAGCTTGATATTCTTATTGGGTATCGTCATCGCCAAACCGGCTCCGTCTAAGCGACCATCTGCAATGATTTTCTGACGCTCATTATTTGGGTTTGAAGAAAACTCGAGGGCGCCCTGCCAGGTGAGCTTCTCTTCGGCTATATTTAATTGTGGCGATTCCAATTGGAAATCAACCAAGCTGATCTGGCCGTCGGTGTTTATTTTCTGGTTGGTGTTATCCTTTACATAATTGATCTTGCCCTTCCAGCTTAAATTATCCTGTTGAATCTTGAGATTTTCATTTTCGATGTTCAATAACAGCCCGGATCCGGTTAACTGACCCTCTGTGCTGACCTTTACCTCTTTTTCAGATGCGGGAAAATTCACCCGGATGCCGCCATCCCAGGCCAGATCATTTTTTGATAAATTTATATCCGCAATCTGAGCGTGGACTTGATGAAGCTTCACCGGACCTTTTTGGTAGTGGCTGATACCACCACTGTCAGCAGTATGACGCGTTTCGATACTGGCGTCGATGTCGAGGCGGCCCTCAAGCGTTTTGAGGTGCGGTTGCAGTAGCTGAGTAAACGGTTTCAGGTCTAAGCCTGTTAATTTGATCCTGCCGGAAGCCAAAATTTCACTGCTGAATGGAGACACATCCAGCTGCAGTTGCAGTGGGGCATTATTGAGTTTTCCTGTAAGCTCCAGACGGGCGTTGTCATCATACGACCAGCTGTTGAGCTTTGAGAGTTTGGCCTGTTCGATCGCCAGGTCGGATTTGAGCTTACTACTGATCAATTTGACCTTGCAATTTTTGGCAGTTGCCTCCCGAAATGAAAAGCCCCAGGAAGCAGATTCGTCGGTTGTATTTTGAGGCGGTATGGTAATACCACCAATCTGCCAGGATCCATCCTTTAGTTCCTCAACGACGATGTCCGTATCGCTAATGGTAAATCGTTTTAGAACAAATCGCTTGCGAATAAATGGCGCCCACTGAATATTTAAGGTGACTTCAGGTATTTGAAGCACGGTCTGTGATCCGATAGAAATCGATAAGTTTGTCAGGGTCATGCGGCCGGTAAACGGATTGAAGTCCACATCCTCCAGACTGGCCTGATCCGCTCCCTGATCCTCGAGGTAGGCTTCGATGCCATAGTCGATGCCAACCGGCAATATGAGGATAAGCGAGATCCCGAATGACACAAGGCCGGTCAGGATCCAAAACCAGGCCCGACGGAATATTGATTTATTTGGCAATTTGCTTTCTGGCAATGGGTTTTGCATGGCAAAGATACTCTTATACACTAACGGATAAGCTAACTGAACCCCCAACGCTTACCTTAAGGCGGACCATGTCAATTTGAAGGGTATGGATGGCCTAACTATCGGCTGTTTGAATTGCAGGCTCCTTGGAAACTTTCTTTGGCTTTCGCTTGAATTCACTCAGGCGCTGGAAGATCACGAAAAAGACCGGAACAAAAAGGACCGCCAGGGCGGTGGAGGCCAGCATTCCGCCGAAGACGGCCGTGCCCACGGCCTGCTGGCTGGCAGAGCCCGCGCCCGAAGCGAATACGAGCGGCATAACGCCGAAAACAAACGAGAAGGCGGTCATTAACACCGGCCGGAATCGCAAGCGCGCGGCCTCGGCGGCGGCTTCAACGATGTCTTTACCCCCGGCGCGCAGCTCGCGAGCAAATTCGACGATTAAAATGGCGTTTTTGCTGGCCAGGGCAATCAGCAGCACGATACCGATCTGGGTGTAGAGATTGTTGTCAAAGCCGCGCATCACCAGGGCGATGGCAGTTCCCAGCAAGGCAACCGGAACAGCTATAATAATAACCGCCGGGCTGGACCAGCTTTCGTATTGGCCGGCGAGTACCAAAAAAACGAGGGTCAACGCCAGGGCAAAAATCAGGATGGCCTCACCCCCCACCTGTTTTTCCTGAAACGATATACCGGACCATTCAAAGCCCATGGATGGGGGCAGTTTGGTGGCCGCCATTTCCTCCATCAGCGCCAGGGCCTGGGAGGAGCTGTAGCCCGGTGCCGGCGCGCCCCCGATGGTGGCGGCTGGATACAGGTTAAAGCGAAACACCACTTGCGGTCCCAGTGTATCTTCTATATCCACCAGGGTGCCGATGGGCACCATCTGGCCGCTGTTGTTGCGCACCTCCAGCTGACTGATATCTTCGGTCTGGATGCGAAACTGGGGTGCGGCCTGGACCTTGACCTGAAAGGTGCGGCCGAATTTGTTAAAGTCGTTCACATAGGCAGAACCCAGGAAGGCCTGCAAGGTGCCGAAAACGTCATCCAAGGGAATATCCTGGGTCTTGGCCTTGGTGCGGTCCACATCGATAAACAGCTGGGGCACGTCGGCCCGAAAGAGGGTGTAAAGACCCACCAGTCCTGACTGGGCCTCGCTGTCACGAATGATCTGCTGGGCCCATTGCTGGAGCTGGGTGGGGCCGACCCCGCCGCGGTCCTGGAGGCGAAAGTCAAACCCGCCGCTGGTCCCGAGACCCTGGATCACCGGCGGCAGGACCGTGAAAATCATGGCTTCCTGGATTTGATTAAATTGGCCCTGAAGGTTTGCCAGAATCACGTCCTGGGTGAGGCCTTCTTCCTCGCGTTCGGCGCGGTTTTCAAAGACAATGTAAAGGGCACCGGCGTTAGAGGCATTGGTTTCATCCAGGGCTGAAAACCCACCGATGGTGATCCAGTCCTTCACGCCGGGCGTCTTTGAGATGATGGCATCCATTTTCTCGACCACTTCACGCGAACGCTGCTGGGAGGCGGCATCCGGCAGCTGGTAAGCGGCAATGGCGTATCCCTGGTCCTCGATGGGTAAAAACCCGGTGGGTATCGAAAATAAACTCCAGCCTGAAAGCACGATCAGTCCGATGTAAATCAATGCCATGAAAGCCGTACGCCGCACCATCTGTCCCACAATTCCGGCGTATCCTTTTTCACACCAGCCGTATCCGCGATTGAAGGCACGGAAAAAGATATTTTGCTTTTTATTCGGATCCCGGGGGCGCAACAGCAGTGCGCACATGGCCGGACTCATGGTCAGGGCGTTGATGGAACTGAATATGGTGGCAGTGGCGATGGTCAGGGCAAACTGCCGGTAAAGCTGGCCGGAGATACCGGGTAAAAATGCGGTCGGCACAAATACGGCGACCAGGACTAGAGTGGTGGCAATGACCGGGCCGGTGATCTCGGCCATGCCTTTGATGGCGGCTTCTTTGCCGCTCAGCCCCTCTTCCATTTTTTTGCTGACGTTTTCCACCACCACGATGGCATCGTCGACCACAATCCCAATGGCGAGCACCAATCCGAACAAGGAAATCATGTTGATGGAAAAACCTAAAGCCGCCATGGCGGCCGCAGTTCCAATCAAGGACACCGGTATGGCAATACCGGGAATAATCGATGCACGCCAGTCTCCTAAAAAGATGAAGATGACGATAAAAACGATGATGGCGGCCTCGATCAGGGTTTGATAGACCTGTCGAATGGACTCCTCAATGAATAATGTGGTGTCAAAGGGAATATCCCACTGCAGTCCTTCGGGAAAGGCCTGACCCAGCCGCTCCATGGTGTTTCGAATGGCCTGGGCGGTTTCAAGCGCATTGGCGCCCGGCAGGGGATAGACGGAGATGCCGGCGGCCTCCTTGCCGTTGCTGGCAAAAAAGGTGTTATAGCTTTTGGCGCCCAATTCCACCTGTCCGACGTCCCTGACGCGCGTAACACGGGTGCCTTCGGCCGTTTTGATGATGATATCTTCAAATTCTTCGGGCTCGGCAAGACGCCCCAGGGTATTGATGCTGAGTTGAAAATTCTGCCCGGCAGGGGCCGGCGGTTGACCGATCTGCCCGGCAGCCACCTGTACGTTTTGCTCCTCGATGGCCCGGATGACATCCTGGGTGGCCAGATTCAGCGCTTTGAGCCGGTTGGGATCCAGCCAGACGCGCATGCTGTAATCCTCGGCGCCAAAGACGCTGAGGTCACCGACTCCTTTCTGGCGCAGCAACTCGTCTTTGATGCGCAGGGTGATATAATTATGAATGAAAAGGCTGTCGTAGCGCTCATCCGGCGAGCTCATGGCAATGAACAGCAAAATGTTGGCCGAGCGCTTTTTGACCGTTACCCCTTCGCGTTTGACCTCCTCGGGCAGTTTGGGCATGGCCGTGTTGACCCGGTTTTGAACCAGCACCTGGGCGATATCCACATCGGTGCCAACCGCAAAGGTAATGTCCAGGGTGTAGGTGCCGTCGTTGGCGCTGGTAGAGGCCATGTACAGCATGTTTTCGACGCCGTTGACTTCCTGCTCGATGGGGGAAGCCACCGTTTCGGCCAGAACCACGGCATTGGCTCCCGGATAGGTGGTTTTGACCTGCACGATCGGCGGGGCGATCTCGGGGTACTGGGCCACGGGCAGCGTGCCGAAGGCCACCGCCCCTGCAATGACGATCACCAGGGATAACACTGTGGCTAAGATCGGTCTCTCGATGAAGACTTTTGAAATCATGGGCGAACTTTCTCCTGCTAAGTCGCTATCAATAATTTGTATGCCGTTCGCAGACGGCTTTTAACCACGAAGAACACGAAGGTCACGAAGTTCACAAAGGATTTTAAAATTGCCTTAAATTTTATCTTTATTTGTGTTCCCACGCCCGCCATCGCAAGCCGCTCCATTCGGCCCGAGCTCATGGCCGAGGGCAGGTGAGGCGGGCAGGTTCGTGATCTTTGGGGTTAATATTCTCCCCTGGATTAAGAGGTCTTTGATTGTTCGGTGGAACTCTCCTCTGACTCTTTTGCCGGCTGCGTTTCTTTGGCGGGTGCTGCGGCCTCGCCTTGCAGGGGTGTGACCTTGCCACCGGGAATGGCCCGCTGGATGCCCTTGACCACGACGCGATCCTCCGGCTTCAGTCCGTCGTTGATGACCCGCATGCCGTCGCGCAGGGCACCAATTTCGACATAACGCTGCTCGACTTTGTTCTCGCTGTCGACCACCAGCAGGTAGCGCCCCCCCTGGTCCAGACCCAGGGCGCGCTCGCTGACCAGCAATGCGTTTTTGCGCTCATTGATGGGTAACCGCACCCGCACAAACAGCCCGGGATATAAAAAATG
>JASFIV010000083.1:0-16257 GCA_050122475.1 Desulfobacterales bacterium
ACGACCAGGGCCAACTTGACGTGGGTTTTGAGCCGCTCCACACCGTAGGCAACATGGGCGCCCTCCCGTTCCAGTATTCTGCCCCAGGCAATGTTGGGTGCCTCGTCAAAACGGGCGGTGATTTCCACCAGCACGGCAACCTGTTTGCCCTGGCGCGCCGCTTCCAACAGCGCCTGGACGATCGGCGAGTCACTGCTGGTGCGATAAATGGTGAGCTTGATGGCCAACACCTGCGGATCGACCGCGGCGCTTTGTAAAAAATGCAGGATGGAGCTGTCAAAGCTATGGTACGGATGGTGTAATAAAATGTCGCCTTTGCGAATTTCTGCGAATATATCTGCCGAATCGTTAAAATCCAGGCGTCGCAGTCTGGGGTGGAATACCGGATGATGGGGGGGGTCGCGTAGCTCCGGATACCCTTCCACCTGAAACTTCATCAAGTCCGCCAGGCTCATCAACCCCTCTACGGTTTCCAGTTCAGATAGATCCGCTTTGAGCTGCTTGGCGATCCAGCGCTGCATTTTTTTGGGCATGTCCGAACTGACCTGGAGACGGGTGACACCGGCAAATTTGCGGGCTGTTAGCTCTTCGGTTACCATGCCAATGATTCGGCCTGGAATAATATCAGCTTCCGGGTCTTCCAAATCCGGAATGGTCCGTTCCCAGGGGTCATCTTTGGCAACACGCGTTACGCGGAAAAAATAGCACTTCAGCTCGGCTGCCTTGGGAAACAGCAGACCGAGGTTGGACGCGATCACTTGCTCAAGCGGAACAAATCCGGCGTTATCGGCCAAAGGCACCCAGCGCGGGCGGTTTGCCGGCACTTTGATGCGCACAAAGCACTTACGCTTCTTTTTGGTTTCTTGAATCTCCACCGCAATGTTCAGCCCCAGGTTGCTGATAAACGGAAAGGGGTGCGAAACGTCTACAGCAAGTGGTGTCAGGATGGGCTCCACCGAATCAAGGAAGTAGCGCTGCATCTGTTTTTGCTGTTTGCTACTCAAAACAGAATATTCTAAAATGGGGATTCCGGCTTCTTCTAAAGCAGGTCGAAGCTCATCGGTCACCAGACGATAAACGAGACGAGCCTGTTTTTGCAGTTCTTCGCGGCAGGCCAGCAGCTCCTCTTCGGCGCTAAGTCCGTCGGGGGACAGTTTCTGTTTCCTTTTGCGTTTCCGTTTTTCGATCTTGCGCTTAAGCCCGCCCATTCGTTTCATCGCAAACTCATCATACAGCATGCCCATGATGCCGGCAAACTTGACCCGTTCAAGCAAGGGTAGGTCGGGATCCTCAGCGAGTGCGAGCACCCGGCGGGCAAAGCTCAGCCAGCTTAACTCACGGTTGATAAGTGCAGCGGGCGAATCGACATCGATTTTTTGTGGTTTTTCCACCGGTGCTGATGTCTTTTCAATGGCCACATCTTTGGCCGCGGAAATATCGATTGGCCGGTCCTCTCTGGCAATCAATGGTTCTTTCTTTTGATGTTCCTGAGGGCTCATAGGATGTCCTCCCCGGTCACCACTTTTAGGGTGCGCTTATTTCTTGAATTGACAAAGCGGGAAATGTCCAATTGGCAAGAACGCGCGTTTGATGAACAGGCGAGACGGTTTGTGGATCGATTTCAGAATTGACGCAGGTTGTGAAATCAGATATTTCCCCCAACTCTTTTCTTATAGAAGACAGCTGGATGAAATGTCAACCCCAATAAAACCAGGCCGCCGGTAACCTGTTAATTTTTAATCCATTTAGGGTATGCTGATCTTTGTTTTCAAACCGTTAAAAACTGAAGTCGGACATTTATTTACATAATGAAGTCAAACAGAATTTGACATTCTTAAGAACGTGTTTCAGAATATCATTTGTAAATTTATAAAAAATGATTTCGTTTGGTTGGGTGGTTTCCATTATTGGATGCCTCTCGGGCGGAGTGTCGCTCTTATTAAGGCCAAAATTTCATTCAGAGCATAGGTCCATATGGAATCCCTTTTAAAATTTGCCGCTATTGATATCGGCTCTAATGCCGTCAGACTGCTATTATCCGGTGTGCTCGAAGAGACCTATTCAGCGACTTTTAGAAAAATGTCGCTGATCCGTATGCCCATTCGCCTGGGCGACGATGCCTTTACCCAAAAACACATTTCAGACAGCAAGGTCTCTCAACTGGTAAAGAGCATGATCGGATTCAAACATCTGATCGAAGCCTTTCAACCGCTGGATATGATGGCCTGTGCCACATCGGCCATGCGTGAGGCGGAAAATGGGTCGGAAATCTGCCATCGAATTTTGACCGAGGCTGATATTAAAGTCGACATTATCGATGGCGTAAGGGAAGCACAGTTTATTTTTGAAAATAAAAGTGCCGATCTGTTCGGTGGAAATGATGCCTACCTATATGTGGACATCGGCGGGGGGAGCACAGAGATTACCCTGTTTTCCCGGGGACAAATTATGACGACCGGCTCCTTTAACATCGGCACCATCCGGCTGCTGGAGGGTCTGGTAAGCAAGGCCTATTGGAAAAAGATGAGACTGTGGCTGAAAAACTGCACAGCACCTTTTACCACCATGGCAGCAATTGGCAGCGGGGGAAACATCAATAAGGTATTTCGTCTGGCAAACTGTAAAAACGGCAAACCGCTTTCACATGACAAAATGATGAAAGTCCGCCGGTTTTTAAAGCATTTTACAGTTGAGGAGCGCATCAAGCAGTTAGCGTTACGGCCGGATCGCGCCGATGTCATCATTCCGGCATTGGATATTTATCTAAAGGTGATGAAATGGGCGGGTATCCGTAAAATGTACGTTCCTCAGGTCGGCCTGGCCGATGGTATCGTTCGCATTTTATATGATCGGTATAAAGCGTCGCAGCCGCCAATCAGCAGCAGCACCCCGAAACAGTCTTAATCATATCTCTTTTTTGACCGCATCAGTCCTCTTTGCCGATATAAATAAAGATGGCGTTATAACTTCTAAGTACGGACCTTAACGGTCAATTGATCTTCATTTAAGCTCGCGTCCGGAACGATTTCAATGGTTTTAAGATGAAATGTCTCGTCGAGCTTTTTAATGTTACCGTTTTTTGGGCCTCGCATCTTGGAAACGCTGCGCGGATGAACGTGCAGCCTAACGCTTTGTACAGTAGAATTTGAAGATTGCAGTTGCACAACGGCCATATCCAAAAAGATCTCGGAATAAACCATATGCCCGAAAGCAGGATGATAAGGCCCGGCCAAAAGGATAGCATCATCTGCAAATGCTTCGGTTGCCTGCAGGCCCATCCGAATCACCGCAATGTTTTCGTTTTTGAAATACAGGTACAGGTCCTTCACCTGCCTGACCGCTTCCGTGAGGCTTAATGGAATATAATCTCCTTTTTGGTACATGGTTGCCAGCGGGCTGCCGGCCAGAACCACCGTGGGATAGATACGGATAAAATCCGGTTTCAACCGCGCGATCCTTCGGGCCGAGGCCTGCAGACGCCGGACATTATCGCCCGGCAGACCGACCATCATCTGGACCCCCACTTCATATTCGTGTTCCTGGAGAAGCTGCACGGCTTTGACCGTATCTGCGGCAGTGTGGCCGCGGTTGCTGCGTTTTAGCACGCGATCGTCCATGGACTGAACACCCAGCTCAATGGTGGTTACCGGAAACGCTTTGATCGCTGCCAGTCGCTGATGATCGATGGTATCCGGTCGGGTCGAGAAACGAATGCTATTCGCGTAGCCAGCGGTCACATATTCTGTTGCGACCGTCAGCACACCCTTGATGGTCTGGGATTGAATCCCAAAAAAATTCCCCCCAAAAAAAGCAATCTGAGTATATCGGCGGTGTTTATGCCGGAATCCTAAAAAGGTTTCGATTTGCCGGCGGACATCTTTGCCGCACGGACTTGAATGGGTGGCGGTAATAGATGACTGGTTGCAAAATACACAGTGATGGGGACAACCGGCGTGGGGCAGAAAAACGGGGATAATCAAAGGACGGCTTCTGGCTTCTGGCAGCTGGCCGCCGGCATCCGGCGGCTGGCGACTGGTCACTGGCGACTGACTCTTATTTGGAAGCATTTTTTTCAAGTGGCAATCTACAATTTGTTCTTAGATGTAAACGAGCAAAGCTCGGATATGTCGATTAGGGCTAAGGAGCGGGCATGTTATTTTCTGCCCCCGCCTAAAACGGGATTTCACATCTTGATTTCATACATTAATGTGTTCAAAAGGCGATATGCAGCTGATTTACCCTGTAGCGGCATAGTGACTCGATATTTGGGATGATCGGCTCCTATATTTTTGGACCGCCGATGACGTCGGTCTAATCCCAAATATCGGGTCACAGGCATCCTGTAATTCATATCGCCGATCAGGAAATGACATGATCCGCTCTACTTTTATAAGTCATTATCAAAGACACAATGAGTTGCCAGGAGCCAGTGACCAACTGCCATCGGCAAGCAACCAGCAGCTGTTGATCGACAGGGTGGAATATAAAAATTGACATGGGCTGCTTTGAATTATGGCGATTCCTCTTCAAGAATCTCAAGCGCCTTGCGGGCCGCATCCTGCTCGGCTGCCTTTTTATTTTTACCGGTGCCCTGCGCTTCAATCCCAAAAACCTTTACCGCTACCCAAAAGGTTTTATCGTGATCCGGTCCCTTTTCGTTGACGACCTTATAATTGGGTATGGCACCGTGTTTTTCCTGAACCCATTCCTGCAGACGGCTTTTGTAGTCATAGCTGTCGCTTGCCGATTGAACCTGATCGAGAATGGGCACAAAATTCTTTTCGATGATGTTAAAGGTGGCTTTGTAACCGCTGTCCAGGTAGAGAGCAGCGACTAAAGCTTCATACGCCCCGGCCAGGATAGAATTTTTTTCCATGCCATGGGTTTGGATCTCACCTTTGCCCAGTTGAAGATAGGTCCCCAATCCAATGGAGCGTGCCATAGTGGCCAGCTGAGTCTCGTTAACCAAATTGGCCCGGGTTCTGGAAAGGTCGCCTTCTTTCATTTGCGGATAGCGTTCCATCAGAATATGACCGACGATAAGGTTTAAGACCGCGTCTCCTAAAAACTCGAGCCGCTCATTGTCCCGCAGATCTGATGCCGGCTGCTCATTTACATATGAGCTGTGTCTCAAGGCTTCGGCGAGCAGTTCTTTTGATTGAAACTGATAACCCAGTTTTTGTTCGATATCGATCGAATTTTCTGTATCCATATTCAAAACTTATGATAATGCGCCCATTAATGTTTTATAAATATGAAGTGGAATAAACAAGTTTCCTGTGCCCGATCCCATTTGAATTTCCGGCGTTACTGCACCGTGAAAATCTGTTCCCCCTGTCATTAGCAGGTTATATTGTTTTGCCAGCCGTGCAAACTGCTCTGTCTGTTCAGCGGTGTGGTGTGGATAGTAGACTTCAATCGCACCCATACCGATATTCATTAAATTTTGGATGAGTGTTTCCAGCTGGCTTTCATCTGCAATGTCCAGCAGGCCCGGGTGGGCTAATGCAGCGATGCCTCCGGCACCCCGGATCATTTCAATCGTTTCCTTACATCCAAGGCGCTCTTTTCCAACATAGGCAGGCTTTTGGTTTCCCAATAATTTTCGGAAGGCTTCACCAATGGACGCTACATAGCCTTTTTCCTTGAGGGTCAGGGCGATATGGGGTCTGCCGATCTGGCCTTCACCCCCGGTCTGCTGGACGTCTTCCAATGAAATCGGGTAGCCCAGTTCATTCAGACGCTTGATAATTTTAGGATTACGGTTTTTTCTGACCACTTGGAGTTTTTTGAGCGTTTGATTTAAGACTGGATCATCAAGGCGAATGCCGTAACCCAGGATGTGGAAGCTGCCGAAGCCTGGAAAAAAGGGGGGATAAGCTGCGCTGATCTCGACGCCGGTTAAAAAATCTAAAGACGGGGGTATACCGGTCCGCAAGGCCTCCTTGGATCCATCGATTGAATCATGATCCGTTATGGCAATCGCTGAAAGGTTGAGATTCAGGGCGTGATCGAGGATTGCGGCTGGTGACAGGGAGCCATCTGAGGCGGATGAGTGTATATGAAGATCTATCCCCAGATGGTTGTTATAATCCAAGAGCCTTTTCTAACGCCTCCTCTTTGGATTTACAGTCGATGCACTGAGTTGTAACCGGCCGCGCTTTAAGCCTTTTTAGCGAGATATCTTCGCCGCATGAATCGCAAATGCCGTAAGTGTCATTTTCCAGGCGTGCGATCGCCTCTTTAATTTTCTTAATCAATTTATGTTCTCTGTCGCGTATGCGCAGCATGAAATTGCGGTCGGCTTCGAGCGCAGCACGATCGGTGGGGTCTGGAAAATTCTCTTTCGGTACGGTCATACCGGACACCGTATCACCCGCTTGGTCCAAAAGCTCTTCCAACCAATCTGTGAGCAATTTTTTAAAATATTCTTTATCTTTCTTTTTCATAGGCAAACCCCTACTCTTTCCAGAGCTGATAAGGACTTTCAAAAATTGCTTTCAATAGCACAACTCAATTTGCCTGTAAAGCCTTATTTGTTTTTTTAGCGTTTTGCCAATTATACCACCTCGGCACCCCGGCGACAACATATGATCATCATTTATCAATGAAAATTTATGGTGATATCGGCCTTTTTGCAAAAATACTTTAGTTATTTAAATGGCTTATACGGTTTCCTTTATAAGTTTTTCAAGCTGTTTCATGTTGCTGACATTGTAGATTTTAGCAGAATTATCCGATGGTATAATTTTTTTTAATAGGCCGGTTAGGACCCTTCCCGGTCCGACTTCCACGAACGCATCGATCTTTTGCTGTATCAATGTATTCATGGCGTCATACCATTTAACCGGGCTGCACAGCTGCCGCTGCATACCGGCTTTGATCTCATCTGCGTCGGTGGCCATCTCGCCGGTCACATTTAAAATCAGGGTTTTTTCAGGGGGATCAAAATTGATTTCCGAAAGAATGGTATTGAACTCCTCTTCAGCACCCTTAATCAGCTCACTGTGCCAGGCGCCGCTGACTTTAAGCGGTATGCCTTTGGCGTTCTGCTGGCGAGCTAGCGCTGAAACCTGTTCAACGGATTCCGGTGCACCGGTGATAACAATCTGCAGTTCGCTATTGTGGTTGGCGACTGATACAATGCCCTGCAGCTGAACATCGGCGACCAATGCCTCCACTTCAGCTATGGGAAGGCCCACAATGGCATGCATCGCTCCTTTATTTTTGACGGATTCGCGATGCATAAGTTTACCCCTATGGTTTACCAGCTTGATGGTATCTTCAGCAGATACAACATCAGCGGCATTTAAAGCGCTGTACTCTCCCAGGCTGTGGCCGGCGCAAAAATCATAAGCGACGCCTTCCTTTTTTAGAACCGCCAGACACGCCATGTTAACCGTTGTTACGGCCGGTTGCAAATTGACCGTCTGGGTCAAATCTTCCATTGGGCCCTTGAAACAGAGGTTTGAGATGTGCATTTTGACTGTTTCTTCAGCCATGTCAAAAATTTCGCGCACAAAATCATATTCCTGATAAAATTCTGCACCCATTCCGACGCTCTGAGAGCCCTGGCCGGGAAATAGAAATGCTGTTTTGCGCATATAAATCCTCCAGATTTATTGTCCGTTGTCCGTTGCATGTCCATAATAAAACAACCATCGGGGGTTTTTGTGCCCAACCTGTCATCATGGCGCAATGATTTTCAACGGACGACGGACCCCAAACAACGAACTATTTTATTCATCTAAGTTAAACAGCTTTCGAACCGAATCAATGTAAAATGATTTGTCTTCGAGCATACCGTTTCGTTTCAAAAACCGGGTAGGATCGTGCAGAATTTTATTGATGAGCGATTCGGCCATTCTGCGAACGGCCTTGGCCTCCTGCTCAGAGATCATGCTCGCCTGCAGGGTCTTTTTCAGTTCTGCTTCGGCAATAGCGGTCATTTTTTTTCGCAAAGCGATAATGGTCGGTACCACATCTAAGCTTTCATACCATTCTCGAAAGCGAATCACCGCCTCATCCACTATGCGTTCGCCCTTAATGGCCTCTTTGTGGCGATCCTCGATGTTTTCATCTATAATTCCCTTTAAATCATCGATATCATACACATAAGAGTTCGAAAGCCGGTTGATGTCCGGGTCGATGTCCCGGGGCACGGCAATATCAATAAAGAATAGCGGTCTATTTTTGCGTTTACGAATGATGCCTTTGACCTGATCGGCCCGAATCACATATTCAGTTGCGCCGGTTGAACTGATAATAATATCGACTGTTTTCAAACTTTCAGGTATTTCCTCAAACCGAATGGCCTGGCCGTTAAACTGTGTGGCCAGTTCGACACCGTTTTCAAATGTTCGGTTGGCAACCCAGACCTGTTCGACCTTGCAACGGATGAGGTGCTCGACTGCCAATTCAGCCATTTCCCCGGCACCGATAAGCAACACTTTTTTGCCTTCCAGCACATCGAAAATTTTTCGGGCGAGCTCAACAGCCGCATAACTGATGGAAACGGCGCGGTCGCCGATGCCGGTTTCGGAACGTATCTTTTTGGCGACAAAAAAGGTGCGGTGCAAGAGGCGATTCAAAATGACACCGGAGGTTTTTTCTTCAGTAGCGGTGCGGTAGGCTGCTTTTATCTGGCCCAGAATCTGAGGCTCACCGACAAGCATGGAATCCAGACTGGCGGCCACGCGAAACACGTGTCGCACCGCTTCATTGCCCTTATGGACATATAGGGCGCTTTCAAATTGTTCCAGCGGGATTTTATTAAATTCGGCGATGAAGTTTTTGGTTTCATCCACCGCCCGGGTGCTGTCGTCTGTGACCACCAGAACTTCCACCCGGTTGCAGGTTGAAAAAAGCAAGGCTTCCTTGATGAACGTCTTTCGCATGAGCGAATGTAGGGCAGATTTTGACTGGTCCTCTGTAAAGGCGATACACTCCCGTACCTCGATCGGAGCGGTGTTATGATTTATGCCCAGTAATACGATATCCAGCATAGCTCGAACAATTTATGGTTTTCGTCGCTATTGGTTTTTACCACGAAGAACACGAAGATCACGAAGGATATTAAATCTTTGTTTTAAAGACTTTTCTTTGTGGCCTTCGTGACGCAGTTATTAAAACCACGGAAACACGAAATCTGAGAAGCACGAAATATCAATTATTTTTCGTGTTTTTTTTCGTGCTTTCGTGGTAAATTTACCTTTTACATTCTTGCCTGCGGCGCATAAAGCTTAAATACTAGAATTTGGTGAACTCCTCATGATGCCCTTCCATAAACAGATTGACACCTAAAAAAGTGAAAATCAGCACCCCGAAACCGATGATGGCCATGATGGCCGAGCGTCGGCCGCGCCAACCGACGGTCAACCTTCCATGAAGCAAAACGGCATAAAACAGCCAGGTAATTCCGGCCCAGACCTCTTTGGGATCCCAACTCCAGAACCGGCCCCAGACGGCCTTGGCATAAACAAAGCCGGTGACCAGGCCCAGCGTTAGCATGGCAAAACCCACCACGATGCAGACATAGCCGATGTTATCCATCATTTCTAGCGACGGTAGTCGTTTAAAAAAGAAACGATGTTTCTTTGTTTTGATTTCGTTTTCCTGCAGCAAATACAAAATCCCCAGCCCGCAGGCGAGGGCAAACGCCGCTTCACCGATAAAGATGACGGCTACATGGCTGACCAGCCAAAAGCTTTTGAAAATTTTAGTTGCCGCAGCGGGCTCATTGGGGAATTGCGACGCGGCGATCATAATGACCGTCAGAATTGGGGCTGCAAATATTCCCAATATTTTTAAATTAAATTTAATGGTAATGCCCAAAAATACAGCAGCGATTGCCCAGCCGGCAAAAGTGAGCGTTTCATGCATGTTGCTGACCGGTAAATGGCCGCTGCGCATAAAGCCGTAAACGATGGTCAGGGTATGAAACAGGAAACCGATCAATAGCAGAAAAAAACCCGTGCGTTGCAGGTAGTCTTTTTGAAGAAATAGATACGCGAAATAGCTGACCGAGCTTAACAGGTACAGTACGATGCTAACGAGGATTATCGATTCCATGTATGCTCCATAAAGGCTTTGCCGAACAATATGCTATACCATTAAAAAAATATATTTCATGTCACTTCGTCGAATTGTTTGACGCGCTGCCATTAGGTATATTTACAATTTCTCATTAATTTTCATGCAGAATTCAGGTAATAGATCTTCGATGTTAAAGCCTTCACCCAACACCTCATGCAGCAGGGTATTGATGTCATTCGTGTTGCCGGATTTGATCAGCCCGATGAGATCTTTATCAATCAATTGATTGAATAAGGCCTTATGCGCCTCGGGCTCATGGGCCTGACGTAATAGTTTATCGCGGATGGCCCCCATTAACCGCAAGAAATCGGCATATTCTTCACCGAATTGTGTTTCCAGGTTCAGTCGCAGCCGTTTCGCCAGGGCCGGGCTTTTGCCTGAAGTGGAAATCGTTATCGCCAGATCTCCACGGCGGACAATGGCCGGCAGGATAAAATTGCACACCTCGGGTCGGTCGGCAATGTTACACAGGATGTTGACACGCTCGGCATCTTTGCTGATCTGCCGGTTTAAATTTTCATCGTCGGTGGCGCCAATTACCAGAAACATTTTATTGATGTCATCGCTGCGGTATGAGCGCTTTTTTAATTGGATCGATCCTTCTGCGGCCAGTTTCTTCAACCGGGATGTTGGATCGGGGCTGACAACCGTCACCCGGGCACCGCAATTCAGCAGGGCGATCACCTTGCGGGTGCCCACCCCACCGCCACCGACAACCAGACAATTGCGGTTTTGGATATTCAGGTTTATCGGATAGTATTTCATAAGCTGTTTAGATCAAACATTGCTTTTTAGCACCCGGCTATAAAAGATCACGAGCGAACTTCCAATTCCATGAGATCATCAGCCAGAACGAGATGGCCGCTGTAAGTCTTGCGGCATTCTGCTGCAATGTCTGCTTTTTCACACTCCGGATAAAAGTGGGTTAGGACTAAATTGCCGACGCCGGCTTTGGTTGCCAGTTCTCCTGCCAGCGAAGGCGTCAAGTGGCCGGGTGCCCGCAATTTATCCGGAAGGGCGCACTCACAGATCAACAGGTCCGCATCTTTTGCAAGATCAATGATCGTTTCGCTGTAATCCGTATCCCCGGTGTAAACAACGGAATACCCAGCAGGGCTGCTAATACGAAAGGCAATGCTTTCCGGGTTATGTTTTACCGGAGCGGTGTACGCCGAAAAATCTTCGAACGTAATCGCATCGGCATTTTGGTTGTCGAATTCAATCATCTCCAGCAGGCCGGGAGTAAGCTCGATCCAGTGCCCGTAGACCTTTTTTAACCCTTCATAAAAATCCAGCAAACCGCGGCCACCGGCAACCGTCAGGGGTTTTTTGCGACGACCGCCGTCTGGGTATTTGGTGGCAAAAATAAGGGGAACAAATTCGCCCGTGTGGTCGGGATGAAAATGGCTGTAAAAAATATGGGTTAAATCGAAAATGGTCGTATCGGCTTCCAGGAGGCGTCGCATGGTGCCCGGCCCGCTATCAAACAACATTTTTGAAGCGCCGACCTGCATTAAAACCGAACACGAACTGCGCGTCAGCGAGGGCACACACGTCCCCGAACCCAGGATTCTTACTTTTATACCGGAATCTTTTTGCGCCATGTCTTATCCACCCGTAATGATTGACATAATGAACTAAAGCCGTGGGTCTCACGCAAAGGCGCAAAGACGCCAAGAGATTTTTAAGTTTTGTTTTTTTCTTTGCGCCTTAGCGTCTTTGCGTGAGTAATAAAAATGGTTTAATATCGGATATAATTTTAGCTCAATGGTTTAAATTAATTGTTAAGATAGTTTCTACTTGGGTTCTGCGCGACGAGCCGTCCTCCCAATAATCCAGGACAGTAGCTTTTTATCGTCCTTAACATCCACCCGATCTTTCAGGTCGCCGATTGCGATTTCTGCCCTGGCCATGTTCTTATGGCCGCCGGCATTTCCCAGCATTCCAAATCCCTCTTTGGCGACCTTGCCGGCGTTTTTGCGGATCCCGTCGTTTCGAAAAATGATGGTTAATTTTTTTTCACAAATTCCGGACACGATGCTCCAGGTGACGGTATTGACACGCATAAAGAAGTCGGCAATCAGCACGCAAACATCCGGATTGACAACATTTCCCAGATGGACATATACTTTTCCCTTCCGCCGGCGCATGTTCTGCAAAGCGATCTTAAAATATTTCAAAAGATCAAATCGAAGGTCAGCCTGTTCAATTTTGCGGGCCAAATGGATATTGGCGTAGCGAAATAAATATTGAAACGCACGCACATCCTCAATCTGTGTTCGTCCTTTAAAATCATTGGTATCGGTTTTAATGCCATGATACAGACCGGTCGCCAGCTTGGCTGATGGTTGTATTTTGGCCGAACGCAGATATTCGGTCAAAATGGTGGATGTGGCGCCATATTGCGGCCGAATATCCACAAACGGAGCCTTGCAACCTGAATCGGGATGATGGTCGATGATGACATCCACATCAAGGTTCGACATAATTTCATTGTGATCCGGCTGGGAGTCGACAATGACCACCCGGCTGAACTGATCCACCTGAATGTCATCGAAGGGAATCAGGTTTACGCCCAGCAGCCGTATCATGGCCAGATTGTCCGGTCGATTGATGGTGTTGATATTGGAAATAGTTACATTGGGCACTTTACGCCATAGCAGACGCCTTACGGCCATTGCGCTGGCGATGGCGTCTGGATCGGCATTTATAACAATCAGCACCTGGTTGCTGCCGGAAAACTGATCGTAAAAGCGCCGTAATTTTTCGGGAACAGATTGGCTCATAAGAAATTGATATTCTGTAATAAATGTCTGGATATTACGATGCGTTCCATTAGATTACAATAGGATTTTCAAAATTTAGTGCCCTAAATAAAAACCCGGCTTCCAAAGAGCCGGGCTTTTTCCGATTAAAACTGCGACTATATCGTCGTAAACACGATTTTATCGTCTTCGACCTCGGCCCGGATCCGGGCGCCTTCTGATACATTACCTTCTAAGATCTCCAAAGACAGCGGGTTTTCAATATATTGCTGGATCACCCGTTTCAGCGGCCGAGCGCCGAAAACCGGATCATAACCCTGTTTGGCAATCAGCTCTTTTGAATCATCGGATAATATAAGCTCGATATTTCTGTCAGCAAGACGGCGGCCCAGTCGGTTCATCTGGATGTCCACAATCTTGAGGATTTCAGCGGCTGTCAGGCTCTGGAAGATAATAATTTCATCGATGCGATTTAAAAATTCGGGTCGAAAACTGGCCCGCAGGGCCTCGGTCACGCGTTTCTCCATTTCTTCCCGGTTGGCTGTTGCCAGCTCCTGGATATACTGGCTGCCCACATTGGAAGTCATGATGACAATCGTATTTTTAAAATCAACGGTGCGTCCGTGACCGTCGGTCATGCGCCCGTCATCTAAAATTTGTAACATGACATTAAAGACTTCCGGGTGCGCTTTTTCAATTTCATCAAACAGGACCACCGAATACGGCCGGCGGCGGACCGCTTCGGTTAGATATCCGCCTTCCTCATAGCCCACATACCCCGGCGGCGCACCGAGCAGCCGGGCAACAGAATGCTTTTCCATATATTCGGACATGTCGATGCGAACGATGGCCTGTTCACTGTCGAAAATAAATTCCGCCAGTGCCTTGGCCAGCTCGGTTTTGCCAACTCCGGTGGGCCCCATGAATATAAAAGAACCGATTGGGCGGTTGGGGTCCTGCAGCCCGGAGCGCGCCCGCCGCACAGCATTGGATACGGCGGCCACAGCTTCTTCCTGACCGATCACGCGCCGATGAAGCCGATCTTCCATGTGGACCAGTTTGTCGCGTTCACCTTCGAGCATCTTGCTGACCGGAATACCGGTCCAGCGGGATACCACTTCAGCCACATCTTCGTCATCAACTTCTTCTTTGAGCATTTTGCTGGATTGCTGGAGCTCGGAAAGCTTTTGATTGGCTTCTTGCAGTTGTTTGTCAAGCTCAAGAGCCTTGCCGTATCTCAGTTCAGCCACCCTGGCCAGATCGCCCTCTCTTTCGGCCAGCTGAGCCTCGGTGCTTAGCTGTTCCTGCTCTTCTTTTATCTTACGAATGGTCTGGATCAGATCCTTTTCATTTTGCCAGTGACCTTTCATTTGGGTCAGTTCGTCGTTCATATCGGCCAGCTCGGATTCCAGTTTCTTCAAGCGATCTTTAGAAGCCGGGTCCTTTTCCTTTTTTAGGGCTTGGCGTTCGATTTCAGCCTGGGTAATTTTGCGCTGAACCTCGTCGATTTCGGCCGGCATGCTGTCGATTTCGATTCGCAGCTTGGAGGCACATTCATCAATTAAATCGATGGCTTTATCCGGTAAAAACCGATCGGCAATATAGCGATGTGACAGGGTCGCGGCCGCCACAATAGCCGAATCCTGAATGCGAACCCCGTGATGGACTTCGTATTTTTCTTTCAAACCCCGCAGGATGGAAATAGTGTCTTCCACCGAAGGCTCTTTGACCAGAACCGGCTGGAAGCGGCGCTCCAGAGCGGCATCTTTTTCAATGTATTTGCGATATTCATTCAGCGTTGTGGCCCCCACACACCGCAACGTACCCCGGGCCAGCGCCGGTTTGAGCATGTTGGATGCATCCACGGCACCCTCGGCCGCACCGGCCCCCACAACGGTGTGAAGTTCATCGATAAATAGAATGATTTCACCTTCGGCGCCTTCGACTTCCTTTAAGACGGCTTTGAGGCGATCTTCGAATTCACCCCGATATTTAGCGCCGGCGATCAGGGCGCCCATATCAAGGGCGACCAGACGACGATTCTTGAGCGTTTCGGAAACATCACCTTCCACAATTCGTCGGGCCAAACCTTCAACAATGGCCGTCTTGCCGACACCGGGCTCTCCGATCAAAACTGGGTTGTTTTTCGTGCGTCTGGAAAGCACCTGAACAATGCGTCGGATTTCTTCATCCCGGCCGATGACAGGATCTAATTTACCCAGCCGGGCCAGATCTGTCAGGTCGCGACTGAACTTTTCCAGGGCCTGATATTTGTCTTCCGGATTAGGATCGGTGATGCGCTGTTTACCTCTTATTTCCTGTAAACCGTGCAATATGGCGTCTCTTGTGACACCTGCACGGGCCAGAATTTTGGCAGCTTCGCCGACGGTCTCTTCGGATATGGCCAAAAGAATATGTTCGATGCTGACATATTCGTCCTTCATCTTGGTGGCTTCGCTAAATGCCTGCTCCAGTATCGCTTTGGTCCTGGGTGAAATATAGACCTCCGTTGGTGCGCTACCGCTAATCTTGGGCAGCCGATCTACGGCAGCCTTTACTTCCTGAGCGATTTCTCCCGGAGAAGCCCCCAATTTACGTAGCATGGCAATGGCGATCCCATCATTTTCGTCAAGCATCGCGGCCAGCAAATGTTCGGGCTCAATCTGCTGGTTATTCAGTTGCGATGCCAGCGACTGCGAATTTTGAATAAGCTCTTGAGATTTAATTGTAAATTTATCGAAGCGCATTAAAAATCATCCTCCTTCGGATACACGACAGGTATTCAATTAATGGACGATTAGAAAATAATCACATTACTTTAAATGTCAACAATATAAAAGTAATGAATTTTGTCGTTGCACAACCTGGCTTTCAATAGGGTGGCCACTTACCCTATTATACTTGAATTTCTAAAATATCCAACACTTTAAATTAATGGTTTAATGCGTATGCCAGCCATGAAATGAATCTTCCGAACGCAGGCTTTCATAGAGCGCAATGCCAACGGCAGTGGAAAGATTTAATGATCTGATGTCTCTGGTGATGGGTATGTGATAGGTGGCATCCGGGTACATACGCAGGATGTGTTCGGGCAATCCCCGGGTTTCAGAGCCAAATACCAAAAATAAGCGCGGTGCAGCTGGCAGGGTCCAGAACGGCTTTGCTCCGGTTTTTGAGAAGATGACCACCTCCTGCGGCTGCGGGTCGAGGGTTGAATGCAGGGCTTCAAAATCATCCCAAACCTTAAGCTTGACGCGTTTCCAGTAGTCCAATCCCGCTCGTTTGAGGTGCTTGTTGTCCAGCGAAAATCCCAGGGGTTTGATTAGATGCAGATAGGCGCCGGTGGCCACACAGGTGCGGCCGATGTTACCGGTGTTCCAGTGGATTTCCGGGGACA
>JASFIV010000084.1:0-16008 GCA_050122475.1 Desulfobacterales bacterium
AAAAACGGTCAGGTCCAGCAGCAAAATGAGACTGCAAATCAGGATCCGTTGTTTTTTATTCATACATTCCTCCGTATGCAAACTGGTTAGAAGTATTCAGGAAGCTGTGTTTACGGAATTTTGTCTCAGGGTGTCAACTAATCCGTCTGACAAGATTAAAAAGGGATGGATGAACCGCAAATGAACACGTTTTCAATGTCACAGAAGCCCGTTGTCTTTTAAAATAGTCATGGATCTTTGACCGATGGTGGTCACCTGTGTCAGGGCCTGGGTGAGATGGTAGCCGGCTTCGTGCGCCACATTGGAATTGATCATGACCATGGCGGTATCGATGCTTCTCTCGACTTCCTGCCAGAGTTCGTTTGGCGCTGTCTTTTTGCATATCAGTATCTCGCTGCCGATCATGTCGACCAAGGACTTTATGATCTTTTCAGCGCCGGGTTTATCGATTTCCGGCAAGGCCTTGAAAAGTTCGACCGCCTGCGAGGCCCAGATCAACCCACCCTTAATTTTTTCGCTCTGAGAAAAAGTCGTTATCGCATCACGAATTTGCATAAAGCAATCTCTTTCTTTTGATGCAGTAGGAATATTCTACTTGGTTTTGTTATTCAGCGACTTCACCACTGGCGCAAATTCGATTGCGGATTTTAGATTGCGGAATGCGGATTGTGGCAGATATTGAAAGTCGATGAAAATGGGTTGATGATTACTGAATGATTCATTCAGTGCTTTACCAATCCGAAATCTGCAATCTGCAATCCGAAATTTAATATTTCGCCCCTCTGATTGGAAACTATTAAAGTCTGTAGATTTTACTATGAACGCAACCGTTTGAGGCTACGGGCGGTTGATCATAGCCGCCACATACCCCGCACCAAAACCGTTATCAATGTTGACGACCGCAACATTTGAACTGCAGCTGTTTAACATTGCAAATAAGGCTGTCAGGCCACCAAGGCTGACACCATATCCGACGCTGGTCGGCACTGCAATCACCGGGCGACTGATCATTCCGGCGACAACGCTGGGCAATGCACCCTCCATGCCGGCAACAACAATCAGGACAGATGCTTTTTGGATCGCTTCTTGATGACTCAATAATCGATGGAGGCCCGACACGCCGACGTCAAATATGGTTTCAACCCTGTTGCCCATGGCCTGAGCAGTTAAAAATGCTTCCTTTGCGACCGGAATATCCGATGTGCCGGCTGAAATGATGAGAATGGTTCCGCGGCCAATTACATCCGGTTTTTCACGCATCCAAACGATCATACGGGCATCCGGGTGATAAACCGCATCAGGAAAGCGGGCAATGACTGCATCGGCTTTTTCCGGCTCCATACGGGTGACCAGTAAAATGTTTTCCTGCCGGGTTATTTTATCCATGATGCCGATGACCTGGTCCGCTGTTTTCCCCTGACCGAAAATAACTTCAGGAAAGCCTTTGCGCAAAGAGCGGTGATGATCGACATGGGCAAATTCGATATCCTCAAAACTCAGGTGACGCAATTTATTGACGGCATCTGGAACAGTCAGCTGACCGTCAGCCACGGATTGTAAAATGTCCGCCAGCAATTGATGATCCATGTTATTCCTTTATTTCCTGCTCTGTAAAACTGCCGGAAGATCCCGGAGACGCAAGCGGCGCCTGGGCTAATTTTTCCAGATCCTTAATTTTTCTGAGCATCGAATCAAGTCGCTTGTCAATTGCCAGTTTGGTGACATCTAAATCTCTTTGGAAACTTTTTCTGGCTTTTAGCAGTTCAAATTGCAGCGCTTCCTTATCCATTTTCTGGTTGGTCAGCGTTGAGATGTCAGATTGGATCCGTTTTAAACCGCTTAATGATTGATCCACGTTTTTAGACAGTGTTGACAGCTGCTGTTTCAAATCCTTATCCAATGCCGTCATATCCGCAGAAAGCGTTTTGAGATCATTGCGCATCGTTGCCAGATCCCTCATCTCCTTGCGCATCGCAGCCAGACCTTTTAATTCCGTGCGGATGGGGCTCAGGGCAGCATCGATTTTGGCAATAACTTCCTGCTGGTCTTTTTTATCTGCCTTGGTTGCATTTATCTTGGCTACGGTGTCTTCGGCCTGTTTAAGATTGGCTTTCATGGCTTTGTCGACTTTTTCAAGGTTGGCCAGTTTTTCGGTTAACGCAGCTTCAAGGTCGCCGTATTTTGCGGATAAGGCGGCAAAGTTTTCTTCCAGTTGACTGGAAAGGGTTTGAATTTCCATGGCACCGGCATCCTGGCTATGGCTGACGCGACTGGTAATTTCACGGTAGGCAATATAGAATATAGCCCCGATGAGCACCGGGATGAGAATCGATATGATGGTCACTCGATGGCTTAATTTTTCAACTCTACGGTCCTTGACGTCCTCCTGGTACACTGTTTGTTCGGAATCCGGTTCTTCATCATCGCCTTCAAATTTAAAAGAGGGATATTGTTCGTCGTCGATCATGATTACAGTCCTTATTTTTTATTCCCATTCAATGGTACTGGGTGGTTTGGAACTGATATCATAAACCACCCGATTAACCCCATCAACCTCATTGATGATCCGATTGGAAATCTTGCCGAGTAGTTTATGGGGCAATTTGGCCCAATCTGCGGTCATGGCATCTTTACTCGTCACTGCCCGAACCGCGATGATATTTTCATAGGTTCGTTCATCACCCATAACGCCTACACTTTTCAGAGGCAGCAGGACGGCAAAAGATTGCCATAATTTCTTATAATATCCAGCATCTTTGATCTCTTCAAGTAAAACATCGTCCACGTCGCGCAAAATTCGCAGGCGCTTGCGGGTAATTTCGCCCAGAACGCGAACAGCCAGGCCCGGTCCGGGGAAAGGCTGTCGCCAGATCAGATCGTCCGGCAGCCCTAATTCCTTGCCCAACAGGCGAACCTCGTCCTTGAACAGGTAGCGCAAGGGTTCAATCAGCTTTAATTTCATTTTTTTCGGAAGCCCGCCGACATTATGGTGAGATTTTATAACTGACGTCGGACCGCCAAATGCCGATACCGATTCAATCACATCCGGATACAAGGTGCCCTGGGCTAAAAATTCAGCATTTTTGATCTTTTTGGCCTCGGCTTCAAACACATCCATGAAAATTCGACCAATAATTTTGCGCTTTTTTTCTGGATCTGTGATGTTTTTCAAGGCCTTTAAAAATCGGGCGGTAGCATTGACAAATCGGATATTGATGTTCAAGTGCTGCTTTAAGGTTGCTTTTAATTTATGGGCCTCATTTTTGCGCAAAAGGCCATTGTCAACAAAAATGCATGTCAGCTGTTTATGAATGCTTCGATGGAGCAGCATTGCCGTTACGGAAGAATCCACGCCACCGCTTAAGCCCAGAATAACTTTTTTGTCAGCAACCGTTTGGCGGATCTCCTGGATCGATTCTTTGGCAAAGGATTTCATCGACCAGGATTTTTTGCACCCGCAAACACCAAATAAAAAATTTTGCAGAATTTTTTTACCCAGCGGCGTATGGGCCACTTCAGGATGGAACTGAACCCCTACCAGATGCTTTTTGCGATTGGCCGCGGCCGCTACGGCCGTATTTTCAGTGGAACCCAATATGGTAAATCCCTCTGGCAAGCGCTGAATGGAATCGCCATGGCTCATCCAGCATTGCGTTTTTAGGGGAAGACCTTTGAAGACACCGCTTTGCCGTTTTATGCGAAGTTCAGCAAAACCGTATTCGCGCCGCCCGGCTCGCTTGACCGTTCCCCCTAGCGCCGACACCATAAACTGCATGCCGTAACAGATGCCCAGAATCGGTATGCCCATTTTAAATACAGCCGGGTGTATTTTAGGACTGTCCTTTTCATAGATGCTGGCGGGACCGCCTGACAGAATAATACCCTCAGGATTCAGGCGCCTGATGGCATCGGTTTTGATGGTCGGCGGTTCAATCACGCAATACACTTTATTCTCACGCACGCGACGCGCAATCAATTGATTGTATTGAGAACCAAAATCGATAATGAGTATCATCGGTTTACCGAAGTCCTTGAGCTTTTTGAATGGTCAATAAAAGATATCAGCCTTAACTGAAACACGTCAACTTCGATGATGCTAAATTATGCTCACCAGTTTGTGTCACATCGCGCGTTCAGTGATTTTGCTTTCCAATGATATGATCTTTAATTTTGCTCTGAAATGAACGATTTTGCGGCCATTGGTTTGCGAATTCAGGGTGAATATGTTAGAGACGGCACTAAATGTCAACCTCTTAGAATAATTTGTTCAACTCAATTGCCCGTGCAGCGATTAATTGTACAAATATATGAAGTTCAAACACCGGCTGAAGCTGAATATCTTATCGATTTGGATGTGGACCATATCGGCAGTGTCATCCTCTCGCAAGATAACTGGCAGCAGTCAATTTTAAAGGAGACCATTGAAACTATTCGGTCATCAACCGCCAAAAGCAGTTTGATACCCTTATATCACCACCCGGAAACCGTCCTGCAAACGTTGGATTATTATCAACCCGATATTGTTCACTTTTGTGAGGCTCTGGTGGGACATGCGCGCTTGTGGGATTTTTGTAATCAATTGATCCAGCTACAGACTGCCGTAAAAAATCAATTCCCCCAAATCAAAGTGATGCGATCCATTCCGATTGCGCAAAGCGGTGATGCCGATGAGGTTCCGACGTTGGAATTTGCAAAGCGATTTGAACCTGCAAGTGATTATTTTTTAACCGATACCTTCTTGGCGAAGGCTGCCGGCAGTGACCAAAACAGTCAGCCGGTGCAGGGTTATGTCGGTATTACCGGTAAAACCTGCAATTGGAAAATAGCCCGCAAGCTGGTTGAGGTCTCTCGTGTTCCGGTAATTTTAGCGGGTGGAATTTCCCCGCAAAACGCAGTGGACGGCATTCAACAGGTCAATCCGGCCGGTGTCGACAGCTGCACCCAGACCAATGCGCTCGATGAAAAGGGCCAGCCGATTCGGTTTAAAAAAGATTTGGCTAAAGTCAAACAGCTGGTTAAAAACGTTCGTCAGACTGAAAGAGCGCTATCGCACCGGAGTGATGATACCGCTTGATATGTAAGTTTATCTTTGAGGTCGCTTATAGTAGTGAAGGAGGACTAAAAAAATGCTCGAAAGTGGTGATTTGAGAAAGGGGCTTAAACTCGAATTGGACGGGGAGCCCTATGTGATTGTCCAGTTTGAATTTGTCAAGCCCGGTAAGGGGCAGGCACTATACAAATGCAAATTAAAAAACATGCTGACCGGCGTCCAATTTGATAAAACCTTTCGATCCGGTGAAAAATTCAATTCCGCCGATCTGGAAGAGGTCCAAATGGAATACTTGTACGCGGATGGGGATCGATTTTGTTTTATGAACACAACCAACTACGAACAAGAATTTGTAACTGCAGAGCAAATCGGTGATGCCAAAAATTTTTTAAAAGAAAACACGGTATGCAATGTTCTGCTGTTCAAGGGCCGGCCGATTGAAGTAACGTTGCCGTATTTTATCGATTTGAAAGTCGTTAAAACAGACCCATGGGTAAAAGGGGACACCGCCTCGGGTGATTCCAAGCCGGCAACCTTGGAGACCGGCCATGTGCTAAATGTTCCGCCCTTCATACAGGAAGGTGAATTGATCCGCATCGATACCCGCACCGGCCAATATGTCGAGCGTGTAAAAGCATAAACAGAGGACGACTGTATGGATTCTGAATTCTACCATTTTCGAACCACATGGTTTTAGAATTCAAAATAAGTGAATTTTTACAATCGCTATTGAATTCCAGAAGCCTGGGATCTCAGATAGTGTATCACCAGACCTTGCCGGCCACACCGGTCCAATGGGCTGAACTGAGCCGTCCGTGGCCGGTTGCAATCGACACCATGTTGGAACCCGCCGGTATCACACATTTATACCGGCATCAGGCACTGGCCATTGATCTTATCCGCAACGGCCGACACGTAATGGTTGCCACGCCAACGGCCAGCGGTAAAACCCTGATTTACGATCTTCCGGTGCTGGAACATTTTCTAGCAGATCCGGAAGCAACCGCCCTGTACATATTTCCCTTAAAAGCGCTGGCGCAGGATCAGTTGCAGACCTTTGAAATGCTGACCACCCACCTGGAATCTACCCGGCCGTCAGCCGCTATTTACGATGGTGACACCTCCGCCTATCAGCGCAAAAAGATCCGGCAGGCCCCGCCGAATTTGATCATTACCACGCCGGAGATGTTGCATCTGTCATTGATGGCCTTTCATCAAAAATGGGCCGCTTTTTGGCGACGACTGCGAATGGTGGTGGTTGATGAAGTCCATACCTACCGCGGTGTGATGGGGTCTCACATGTCCCAGATTTTCAGAAGATTTCATCGCATTGCCGGACACTATGACAGCTCACCGACTTTTATCTTCAGCTCGGCGACGGTAGCCAACCCGGCGCAGCTGATCAATCAACTCGCCGGCATGAAGGTTGATGTAGTGGATTCCAGCAGCGCACCCCGGGGACGTCGGTATTTATTATTTTTAAATCCGACCCGCGGACCGGCCCGCACTGCCATACTATTGCTTAAAATGGCTCTGAAACAGAATCTGAGAACTATCGTTTATACCCAATCCCGCAAACTGACCGAACTGATTGCCATGTGGGCTGGCAACGAATCCGGCCATCTTGCCGATCGGATCAGTGCCTATCGCGCCGGGCTTCTTCCACAGGAACGTCGAGAAATTGAAGCGCGGCTGGCAAACGGCGATCTGCTGGCCGTTATTTCAACCAGTGCACTGGAGCTGGGAATCGATATCGGGGATCTGGATCTCTGCCTGCTGGTGGGCTATCCGGGATCGATCATTTCTACCTGGCAGCGAGGTGGGCGAGTGGGTCGTAGCGGTCAGGACTCAGCTCTGATTCTGATTGCCGGAGAAGATGCACTCGATCAGTATTTTATGCGCAATCCGCAAGATTTTGTTGAACGCGCACCAGAACCGGCAGTCGTCAACCCCTTGAACGTCCAAATAATGAGCCCGCATTTGATCTGTGCGGCAACAGAATTGCCCTTGGATATCGCCGACCCCATGATCGCCAATAAACCTGCAGCTGAAATTATCGCTAAACTTGAGCAGGACGGCCAGCTTTTGCGAAGTGCCGATGGGCGTACAATTTACACGGGGCACAAGGCGCCTCATCGGAAGATCAATTTGCGCGGGGCCGGAAATCCCTTTCAGATCATTGCCACCCACACCAACAAGCCCATCGGAGAAATTGACGACTACCGGGCCTTCCGGGAAACCCATCCCGGAGCGGTTTACCTTCATAAAGGGGATACCTTTGTGGTGAAAAATCTGGATATCCCGCAGCGCAAGATTACAGTTTCTCAGGATGCGGTCACTTACTATACGCGTGTGCGGAGCCATAAACTAACCGAGGTTTTGAATATTGAAAAGTCAAAATATATATTTGGAACGGATTTTTATTATGGAAAAATTAAAGTAACAGATCAGGTTTTCGAATATGAACGCTGGTGCATCCAGACCCATAGACGACTAGATCGATTTGCATTGGACCTGCCGCCTCAGGAGTTTGAAACCGAAGGATTCTGGTTTACCATACCCACTGAGATCCAGCATGAATGCGATGCACTGGATGTGGACCTGATGGGGGCGCTGCACGCCATTGAGCACGCGGCTATTGGTATCTTTCCATTGATGGTCATGGTGGATCACAGGGACATCGGGGGGATGTCCACTAATTATCATGCCCAAACCGGAGACGCTGTTATTTTTATTTATGATGGGATCCCTGGTGGTGCCGGTTTGACACGCGCGGCATTTGCAGATGCGCAGCGCTTGCTTCACTATACCCAGAACGTTATTAAGGCCTGTCCTTGTGAATCCGGATGCCCGTCCTGCGTTCACTCACCCCAGTGCGGCTCCGGTAATCGGCCAATGGATAAAAACGGAGCCGTTTTTATCTTAGAACGCCTGGAGGTCTACAAAGCACCCACAAACCGCATTCAAACCAAATCTGACCGCTTGCCCTCAAAGCGTCGGGCATCCGGGGCTCAAGAAGGCACTCAGCCACACCGGCGGAATCAAGCTTCTGGTGAACTTTATTATGGCGTATTTGATCTGGAAACGCAGCGTTCAGCCGCAGAAGTCGGTGGTTGGCAACATGCGAACCGAATGGGCATCAGCTGCGGGGTGATTTATGATGCCCGTAGAAGAGCATTTCGTTCCTACCTGGAAGATCAGACACAGGATCTGATCTCGCATCTTCAACGGTTTGACCTGGTTATTGGTTTTAATGTTAAACGATTTGATTATCATGTCCTGCAGGGCTATTCATCGTTTGATTTTACAACACTGAACACCCTTGATATCCTCGAAGAAATTCACAACCATTTAGGATACCGGCTGTCATTGGACCATCTGGCTCAGGAAACACTGAATTCCAGCAAGACCGCAGATGGACTTCAGGCCCTCAGGTGGTGGAAACAGGGACGCATTCACGAGCTTATCGAGTATTGCAAAATGGATGTAAAACTGACGCGCGACCTTTTCGAATTTGGCCGTCACAAAGGCTACCTGATTTTCCGCAATCGCAATCAAAAAAGAATCAGGATACCGGTCAATTGGCACTCCAACCGATTTAGAAAATAAATCGTTCAAATTGCAAGTACCAAATTACGACTCGGCCTGAGCCCTTCGGCCGTAAGCTCAGGGCCGAACGGCTCGTCGCAGGCCAATTAAATCTCAAATCTCAATTTTTGAATGATCCAAACGTTCGGAATTTAAAATTTTGGTCATTGGGATTTGGGATTTAAGAATTATGGAGCTTGGTAATAGACGGGTCGGATGTGTTGCTAAAGAAAGGCAATAAGCTGAACTAGGTCTGTCAAAACCATGTTTGCTGACAGATCGCGACAACGCGGGTCATCTTTTCTCAGGCGAAGCGAGCGTGCATCGCCGGCAAATAGCGCGGTTTGAAATCCCATTTGTTTGGCCGGGTAAATATCATTGAGCATGTCATTGCCGACAACCAGCGTTGCGGAACTGGCAATACCCTTGGCCGCAATTGCAGATGCGGCTGTCTCGAAGAGAATCGGTGAAGGTTTGGCATATCCTTTTTGATACGACAAAATGGTCAGCTCTGGGCTAAACCCAAGAGTTGACACATCGGCGCCCAAAAACCACTCAAATAAGAGCGGTGTAAAAAATTGAGCATTGGATATAAGGCCCATATGGCATTTTTGCTGCCGACAGGCCGCCAGCAGTTTCGCGAGATTGGGCATTGGATAGACGGGATTTGCGATCAACTCATATTCAATGGCAAAGTTTCGCGCTTGCTCAATATCATTGCATGCCAAAATGTCCTGCCAGATGATGTCAATTTCGACCTCGGGTATGTCTATCCCGCTTTGCATTAACTGATAGTGATGCGCCTCGATGGCTTGGTGCAATTTTTCGATTAGGATCTGGGGAGCAACATTTAACTCAAATTTAGCAATCAGCCGTTCAAGCATTGAAATTTGGGGAGATGTTTGGCGGGCCATACTGATATCGCCAGCCGCGCTGATAAACAGCGTGCCGTAAATATCAAATAGGATACATTCAATTGGGCCTGCAATTTGACCAGCGGGTGATAGGCCTGTGGGCTGTGGTGACAAAGGTGTCACATACGATTTGATCTCATCATTGCGGATCATCTTCTCCCCATTTCAACAGGCTGAACCGTTTTAGGTCGAAGAATTCAGCCAATAATGTCTTTTTGTTGATTCGTTGCTTTACAGGTGTAGTAACCACCCGGGCGTAAAGATCTAACAGCGTCTGGCGATACTGGGCCATATTATAGCTGCGCACAATAGCGTTGCGATTCCCTTCAATGCGGTTTTTTTGATTCGTTCCGTTGCTGATTTCTGAAAGCAGCGGGTTGCGTGTTAACAGCTTTTGCAAATGCGTTTTGTTTGACATTAGATAGTGCAGTACCTGCTTCTGGTAGGGTTCCGCGAGTAGGCCGAAATCCATCAAACCACCCTCGGTGATGGTCTCGTATGCGCGCCGTATTTGAGCTGCATCAATCTGGATATTAAAAATCCGGGCAGTGTTCATAATCGTGCGGCTCCATTGGCTGTAAAATTCATTTGCATCAAATCCTTTAAGCGGCACCATCAGCTGGCTGTACATGTGATTAAGATCGATTCCACGAATTTCAAAATCATTACAGATATCATCAAGTTTTCGTCCGCTGACGTACTTATGGTAAAGCCAGGGTTCCAGAAAAGAAAATCCAAAGCCTTCTGTAATGCTGGTGGTCAGCAAATAGCGGGCCGAACAAACAATGGTTTCAAATGGCGTGTCCAAGCCCCGATCAAATTCAATCGGCAGGCGATAATCGGCGGCAAACGCTTTCCAGGCCTCATAGCTTACCATATCGGCCGCGCTGTTCGGCGGCAGCGTAATGGCCAGCCTTTCCCCAGGATCGAAAAAAAGGGATAATAAAATGGCTTCACCAATATTTTTTCGGCGAATCGCCCGGATCGGATAGACAACATAAGGTTTTTCTGCAACTGGATCAGGCGGCAATTGCGGCAAGCTCACGCAGTTAAACAGTTGATGCAGGCCTTGCTTTTTTAATCCGCATTTACGCAAAATCTTATAGTCACGTGAATTGACAACGCAGTAATGACAGTCGACGGGATAATCTTCGTGAAAATACAATCGCGCGCGACCATCCTCAGCAAAATCATGGGCCTGCAACAACAGGTTTAGGCCTTTTTGTTGCAGCAGTTTTAAAAACCTCAAGAATTTTGAATTTTTTGCCAGCAGCGGATTATGCACATGCACAATGTCACAGGGGCCGTCAAAGTGAGTCCAAATTTTCTCGATTACTGTTGCGGCGACCTTTTCGGGTACATATGGCTTATGATAGACACTGCTGTAAGCCAATTCCGGTACATGGATGGTTTTTACCGGAAACGTGTTGGGCGGCAGCTCTCCGGTGATGACACACATATCACAATCGCTTTTGAGTGCTTTTAGCTGCTGCTTCAGACAGGTGGTCACGCCGCCGGTCTTGAGATGATAATGAATGAAGGCAATTTTCATTGAATATTAATATGCAAACAAATCATTTCTGGATTTGGGATTGAATCAATCGGAACGTTTTTTTGACAACCACTATAAAATGGGTATCTCGAATACCATCGCTCGTCAAGCGACGATTGGGAAAAATCCTTTGTTAAGCAACGAGATTGCTACCGACAGGCAGGCAAGAATTAAAAAAAAGAGAAGAACGACATCAGGATAGGCGCACGGTGATGACGGTGTATCGATGCGGTGATTCCCTGGACGAAAAATGCGATCAAAAGCGGCTCAAGAGGCATTCTGTCTTTTGGGCTTTTTGCCGATAAATTGTAATTTGATGGGACCAATCTGGATGATATCCAGCTCATTTAGTTTTATCGGTTTGTCGGCTGCTCTTTTATCATTGATTTTGGGCTTTGCCAGGCCGTTCACATAGCTAAAATAATAGCCATCCCGCGTGCGACTGATGGTGGCGGACGTTTTTCCAATTTTCCAACCCCGGATGACAATATCGTTGGACGCATCTTTGCCAATTTTAGTGACCTTTTGTTTGAGGGCCAGTGTGCCTTCACCACCGGCCAGATAGGTAATGTAACCCCGGACCGGCTTTTGTTGGCTGTTCTCAACGGGTTTCGGCTTCTGTTGAGCAGCAGTTGTCGGCTGGGGGTCGTTCTGATTCACCATGGATCGGTACTCGCTGGTGTCTATAACCATGGTTTTTTCCATTTCGCTTTGTTCTGTGTCTTCCGGGCGGATTTCACTTTCAAAATACGCAAAGGTAAGCGAATGCTTGCCGATATAAATGACATCACCGTCCTGCAACCAGTGCGAGCTGACCAGTTGCTGGTTTATAAAAGAGCCATTTTTGCTCTTTAAATCAATATAGACAAATCCGTCGCCGGCCGAATCGATTTTACCATGGTGGCTGGATACGGCCAGGTTATCGATGACTATATCATTGTCTTTGCGACGTCCTATTTTCAGGGAACACCCTGGAGGCAAATGATAATCGGCTAAAACATTATCTTTAAATTTGAGCGTGATTTTTGGCATGGGTCAGTTCGATTTATTTATTATTCGGTTGTTAATGAGTGTTAAGTAATTTTTGGAATATGTTTTTAAACCGCGCGGAAAGGCTACGGTTATTTTTTACCTCGGATTTAATTCTAAGCACAATGGCGGTAATATTATCTTCGCCACCCCGGGCATTTGCCAGATCGACGAGTTTTTGGCAGGCCAGATGTGAGCGCTGATTATCAACCAGCTCAAGGATTTCTTCTGGGGTTGCTTTATCGGTTAAACCATCAGAACTAATCACCAGGATATCGTTCCTGAAAAACGGTATTTCCTTTATGTCGGCCTTCACGGATTTGTCAACGCCCATTGCACGCGTCAGCACATGCTTAAAGTCATTCCATAATAATTCAGCGTTTTCCGGATCCAGCTCAGCCTGCTCGGCTACCAGTGTATGGGGTATAGAGAGAAGCTTAATTTTACCATCCCGAATCAAATAAACCAGGCTGTCGCCCACATTAGCAACAATAAAGGTTCTGTCGGTCAGATACACGACTGAAACCGTTGACCCCATCCCCTTATAGTCTTCGTTTTGCAGGGCCGCTTGATGGACGACATGGTTGGACAGGTGGATACCGGACAGCAGTCGGCGGGCATCTTTAGACAGTTTGCCGTCGGCTTTGATCGGGTCCTGCACGGGATCCGGATCTGAGTTCTGATTCAGGTAGTCACGAATAGTATCGACAACCAGCTGGCTGGCGACTTCACCCGCATTGTGCCCGCCCATGCCGTCCGCAACTACGTAAAGCCCCATGCCGTCATTGTAGAATAAAGAATCTTCATTCAGTTCTCTTCTTCTGCCGATGTCGGTAATACCCGAAGATTCAATTTCAATCATATAACCGTTTTCAGAATTTAGTTGACTTTTGGCGAATGAAATGAGTTTTGATGATTAAATTGTACGTCTGCGACTGTAATCCAACTAACTACTTATTATTATTATTTATATTATAAAAATGGGTTTTGGTCAAGTCTTTGAAAATTTCTGATTTATTATCAATGGGTTGGCAGAATGGCTGTCAAGCGTTCCGATCGTAAAAAAAAGGACAATTGCAAGCGGATCCACTTTTTGACATGACGGTTATGAATGGTCATGATAATAAAATTACATGAAAGCTGACGCCGGTATGCGCGATTAAAAGATCAATTGCGTCCATACAATGGAGCATTGAAATGGCAAACATTCATCTTTTGAAAAATACGATTCAGGAATATGTCTGGGGTTCGACGCGAGCGATTCCAGAGCTGTTAGGTCGCCCGAATAATGAAGATCGACCTCAGGCAGAACTCTGGATGGGGGCGCATCCCAAGGCTCCGTCCTTAGCCTACCACAACGGCCGCTGGGTCTCCCTGCAAGAGCTGATATCCCAGCACCCCGATGAAATCCTGGGGAAAACCGTTGCTAAAAAATTCAATAGTCGTCTGCCGTTTCTGTTTAAAGTTCTGGCAGCCGCAAAACCACTTTCCATTCAGGCCCATCCCAACAAACACCAGGCCCAAAAAGGCTTTCAGCGCGAAAATGAGCAAAAAATTCCTCTGGATGCCGCCCAACGTAATTATCGTGATGATAATCACAAACCCGAATGTATCTGTGCATTAACCCGTTTTTGGGCCTTAAGCCGTTTTCGACGGATTCCGAACATCCTAACCGACCTGCAACAACTGAATCTAAAACTGCTCAATGATGCCCTGGCCGAATTAAAACAACGCCCAACACCTCAGGGACTTCAGCGATTTTACACATCCTTGATGTCTCTGAGTCAGGATCAAAAAAAGCGTATTGTGGGTGAAGCTCTCAACGAAGCACGCAATGATACTACTGATCGTCCGGAGTTTCAGTGGATGATAAAACTGGCCAACCATTATCCTGAGGACATCGGTGTGCTCTCACCACTTTTTTTGAATCTGATCTGTCTTGAACCGGGTCAGGCCATTTACTTAGATGCCGGTGAACTCCATGCCTATCTGGAAGGGCTGGGCATCGAACTGATGGCGAATTCCGATAATGTCCTGCGTGGCGGATTAACGCCTAAACACGTGGATGTGCCGGAGTTGCTGCGCACATTAAATTTTGAAGGTCGCGACGCCACGCTCCTGAAACCTCAGGCTTTAGGCGCAAATGAGCGAATATACCCCAGTCCGGCTACAGAATTTGTTTTATCGGTTATTACCCTGAAGGCGGGCAGCGTTTATCATAGTCCACCGCAGCATAGCGTAGAGATTATTATCTGCACACGGGGACATTTGACGATCGTCGAGCACGATTCTCAGACTGAAATAGAGCTGCCACAGGGTGCTTCTGCGCTCATACCGGCATCGGTGACGCGTTACAGCCTGAAAGGGCAGGGGATCGGTTATAAGGCCGGCGTACCCAATTCCGTTGAGCTCGATCGCCCAACGGAAAGTTAATCGCTATTTGTTGTTTGTTATTAGCGTGAGCATGATTCCATAGATCAATTTATAACATCCAATAACCAATAACTATTAACGAATAACGAATGCCATCCAAAGGGGATAGTACTTTTTCATTACAAAATTCATTTGCCCCGCCACCTTTCCTAATACTTCTTAAGAAGTCTTGCGCATAAAGTACTAAAAAAAATACGACAATTGCCGTATTGCGGCCATGGTGTGCATCAGCTAAAATATGCATAACTTGATGTGCTATTGTTTTAAGCGTCTGGGGGTGATTGAAATATGAGGCGTTGTCCATTATTTTGGTTGGGTTTTGTAGTCCTGTTTATCGCTTTTTTTAGTATCGGTCCAGTAGGGGCACAGGAAAGCGAAAGAATAAATATCAACACCGCTTCTGCCAAGGAACTGGCTCAATTGAAGAATGTCGGCCCCAAATACGCCGTGCGTATCATCGAGCATCGCCAGAAATACGGTCCTTTCAAACTGACTGAAGAGCTGATGGATGTTCCGGGAATTGGCTTGCGGACGTTTGATAGAATCAAAGACCAGATCATCGCGCAATAAGCGCCATACTCCATCATGTGAGCGCTCCGAAAATCAGCCACCTGCCACAGACGGGTGGCTGATTCATTTTTGTGTGATTCACTTTGCTAGTGACCCATAATTAAGGATCGCCATGCGGAATGAGGCCATCCGGGTAAAGAAAAAACAGTACATTATCGCAAGGTTCATTTCACGACTCCCATAAACTGCTTTTAACGGAGGTGTCTCATGCGCAAGGGAAAATCCTTTTTTCAAATGGCCGTAATCCTGTTTGCGATCTGCCTGAATCTGTCGGCTTTGCAGGCCGACGATAATACCAGAATAAATATCAACGCAGCATCGGCCGAAGAATTGGTTCAGTTGAAAGGTATTGGCCCCAAAAAAGCTGCAGTGATTGTCGAATTCAGAGAAACCAACGGTCCGTTCCGAATACCCGAAGATCTCATTAAAGTTCCAGGAATCGGCCCCAAAACCTTTGAGGCCAATAAAGAGCGAATTGTGGTAAAATCCGATTAAGCGCCGGAGCCACTTTTTGTGAGGTTTCACGTCTGCTGTTTAATCCAAAAATACAACCGCTCATCACAAAATATTCCAATCGAAAATTTCTTCAGATTTCCTTACCCCGTATCAAAAATAGGCTCATACCGAAAAAAATGGGTCCCATTTTTTTGATTTTTTACAAATTTTACTTTTTTTCTGGCATACTTTTCGCAGCTAACGAACAAATATTTGCTTAAATTTAAGATATTTCTTGACAAACCCCATATAGATAAGTTAGCACTTGCGTGCAAAATTATTTAAGTCATTAACGCTTCGGAGGAGCAGGTGATCTATGACACTCACAAAAGCAATGATCGTTGATGCCATTCATGAGCAACTTGGATACCCTAAAA
>JASFIV010000085.1:0-15896 GCA_050122475.1 Desulfobacterales bacterium
CGAATAACTATTAACGAATAACGATTAGGCCTCCGGCTTAATCGTGGCCCAATCTTTGATCTCTTTGACAACGGTTTCCATCCGGGCGCCCCGTGATCCTTTGATCAAAACCCAATCCCCGGACTTCAGCGATTGCTTGAGTGTGTCGATGATTTCATCCTGGGTTCCGATAAATATATCTGCCGGCTTCATTTTGGCATTCATGGCACCGGCAGCCACGGCGCTTGCAAACTCACCGGTTACCAGCAGTTTCTCGATGTTGGCGGCTGCGGCCCATGCACCCACCTGTTTATGTAGCGCTTCAGACTGGTCTCCCAGCTCGAGCATATCGCCGGCGACAAACAGGCTGCGGTTATTGCGCCGTAAAGTCCTCAGGGTCGTAATGGCGGCTTTCATCGATTCGGGATTGGCATTATAGGTGTCATCGATGATGTGGATCCCGTTAGCCGTTTGAAAGATATCCATGCGACCCCAGACCGGTTCAAAACTCTCCAGACCGGCCTTAATTTCTTTGGCCGACAGCTCCAGTAAGTGTCCGACGGCGGCAGCAGCCAATGCGTTCAGAACCATAAACTGCCCTGGGACACTCAGGGTCACCGCCAGTTGCTCGTCCGGCAAATGCAGCGTAAATGAAGTGCCGCCTGTTCGTTCGTTTACCGCTGTGGCCCGGATACCGGCGTTTTTGGACAAACCAAAGAGGAGCACTTGCCGCTCCGTGCGGCTTGCCATCTGATGGACTCTACGGTCATCGGCGTTCAGTACGGCTTTGCCTCCGGCTTTAAGATATTCGATCAGTTGTTCTTTTTCGCGCATGACGCCATCCAAAGATCCAAGGCCTTCAAGGTGCGCTGGACCCACATTTGTGACGACGCCGATATTCGGGGCGCAAATCTGGGCCAGTCGGGCAATTTCACCGGGGCTGTTGGTGCCCACCTCGACCACCGCCTGTTCATATTCACCGCTCAGCCTGAGCAGGGTCAGGGGTACGCCGATCTGATTGTTATAATTGCCGATGGTCGCCAGGGTGTTGTATTTCTGGGCCACCACCTGTGCTGTCATCTGACGGGTTGTGGTCTTGCCATTGGAGCCGGTTATGGCCGTCAGCGGCACATCGGTTCGCGAACGATGAAAGGCCGCCAGGTCACCCAGCGCCCGGGTGGTGTCGGCAACGGCCACACAGGCGATTTGCCGGGTCTGCCAAGCGGCAATCGGCAAATCTGCCGATTTTTCCCGGCTGACAATCAGGCCGCTGACGCCCTGTTCAACGACATCTTTTACAAAAGTATGCCCATCATGAACATCACCGGCAATGGCAACAAACACATCCTGAGCTCTGATGTCGCGCGAATCGATACCAATGTTTTCAAATCCCTGCATGGGGTCTCCACTCAATAATTCACCACCGGTGGCTTTCAGGATGTCGGCTAATGTCCATGCTAAAGATTGTTCGTTGTCCATGGTCCGTTGTCCGTAAAGCATTGGCGCAAGGTATCGGGCTTAAGGCTCAGGATGGACAGCGCGAAGCGCTTTACGGGCTTCGTGTCTGTCATCAAAGTCAATGGTTGTCGATCCTAATATTTGATAAGTTTCATGGCCCTTTCCGGCAATCAGCACGGTATCACCCGATTTGGAAACCTCAATTCCGAGCCGGATGGCCTGCTTGCGGTCGGCCTCGACCACATAACCTTTATGTTTAAATCCATTGCTTAGATCAGCCGGCTGGTATCTCCGGCCTTTGGCCTTTTGAGCCCCTGCGATGATGTGATCGATGATGACCATCGGATCCTCGGTACGCGGGTTGTCTGATGTAATAACGGCCAGATCACAGAGGCGCGCAGCGATTTCACCCATCAGCGGACGTTTTTCTTTATCGCGGTCACCGCCGCAGCCGAACACACAGATTATTTTATCTTTCATCACCGCCTTTAAAGCCATGATCACATTTTCAAGCGCATCGGGTGTATGGGCATAGTCGACATACACATATCGACCGATCTTGTTTTCAATGAATTCCAGACGCCCCGGAATGGCAGAAACGGCCTCTATTCCGGATTTCACATCAGCGTTTGATATATCCAGTGCGGCTGCTACCCCGGCCGCGCAGAGGATATTTTCAAGATTGTGCTCGCCAACCAGCCGGGATTTAAAATCCAATTTGCCGCCCGGGGTCTCCAGTTCGCCCTCGATACTGCCGGGCCTGCAAACCGCGTTCTGAGCGCGAACGGTTTCATCCGGCCCCCAACCGGTGGTCAACACCGGAACGGTCTGCTTTTGCGCCAATTCTTTGCCGCTGGCAGTGTTGCAGTTGATAACCGCAACGGCTTGCGCGCGTTTTGGCCCCTCAACCAGATAGTCGGTGAAAAGCCGTTGCTTGCTCAGCCAGTAAGCTTGCATGTCACCATGAAAATCGAGATGATCCTGGCTCAGGTTGATAAACACCGCTACGTCAAACCAGCAGCCTCTGATACGCTGAAGGTCAATGGCGTGAGATGAAGCCTCCATGACCACATGGCTGACACCACTGTGCAGCATATCGTTTAAGATTCGCTGCAGGTCCAGCGATTCGGGCGTCGTGATCGGGTTGTCGAAAGTTTTGCCGGCATAACGATAATTAATGGTCCCGATGACGCCTACCGCTAACCCGGCCTGCTGCAGGATACTTTCCACCAGGTAAGCGGTTGTGGTTTTGCCGTTGGTGCCGGTAATACCAATAACCGTCAATTGCTCAGATGGGTTGCCATAAAAGCAAGCGGCAATATGGGCCAGCGCCAGACGGCTATCGGCAACCCGCACGTTGGGTATTGGGCTGCTGATCTGTTTTTGCGAAACGATGGCAGCCGCACCTCTTTCAATTGCATCTTCAATGAAATCATGACCATCGACGGTATGGCCGGCGATGGCCACAAACAGCCCGCCAGGACCAACTTCCTGCGAACGATAATGAACCGACGCGATCTGCGGATCGAGGTCTTTATCAGCACCCGTATGCTCAACAGATAATGGTTTGACAGCCTTAACCAGATCCGACAGTTTCACCCTCTGGCCTCGATTCTACGCGAAGTCGCAAATTGTTTTGTGCCGTTTTCGGGCGGTATGTTCAGGTAATTTAAAGTTTCACGGGCGATCCGGCGAAACACCGGTGCGGCTACCGTTCCGCCGTAATACTTACCCTGGGGTTCATCGATAATGACCACGATCGCCAATTTGGGCTTTTCAGCCGGGGTAAACCCGACGAAAGAGGCGATATAGTTGCTCTTTGAATAGCTTCCGCTCTCATCCAGCTTGCGCGCGGTACCGGTTTTACCGCAGACCGTATAACCCTCCAGAGCGGCATTAACACCGGTGCCGCCTTCGGTGATGACGGTCTTCATAATGGCCCTGACTGTACGGGCGGTGCGGACAGAGATGACCCGCCTGACCTTTTGCGGCTTAAACTGCTCGATGGGTTCATGATGTTGATCTGTTATGGCCTGCACAAAAAAAGGCTTCATTAAAAGGCCATCGTTGGCAATGGCGGAAGCCGCCGTAACCAGCTGCAGGGCAGACACCGCGACACCATAGCCGAATGAAATGGCGCCGGTGTCAATCGTGGTCCAGCGTTTGTAAGGCGCCAGACTGCCGGCAGTTTCACCGGGAGAATCGATTCCGGTTTTGGCACCGAAGCCAAATTTGCGATACATCTTGTAAAGCCGTTTGCGACCGAGTTTCTCACTGACCTTTACCGCGCCGATATTGCTTGAATATTTGATGATCTGTTGCAAAGACAGCCAGCCGTGTTTTTTGATGTCGTGCACTACATTGCGGCCGATTTTATAGGCGCCGTTTTCGCAGAAAAAAATATCATGGGCTTTAATGTCGCCGGATTCAATGGCTGCCGCCGCGCTAAATATTTTCATCGTTGAACCCGGCTCGAATGGATCGGTGATGGCGCGGTTACGCCAGAGCTCTTTGTTAAATTCCGTATAAGCGTTCGGATTAAAAAGCGGCACATGCGCCATCGCCAGAACCGCACCGGTCGAGGGCTCCATGACAATGGCGATACCGGAACGGGCAGAGTATTCCTTAACCGTTTCCTCCAGGGCGCTTTCAGCGATATACTGAATGGCGCGATCGATGGTCAGGATGATATTATGGCCGTAGTTAAGGCCGGCCGCTGCCTGCTGCTCGTTGAAAACCTTGCCCCGGGCGTCTCTGTAAACCATCTGATTACTGTTGGTTCCCCTCAGGTAGCGGTCATAGGCAAACTCAATTCCTTCAAGTCCGTAGCCGTCAAGGCCGGTAAATCCCAGGGCCTGGGATGCCAGGGTCTTATTGGGGTAGAAACGGTTGCGCTCAGGTACGAATTCGATCCCTGCCAATGCCAATTTCCTTACAGCAGCCGTCTCTTTCGGGTTGGCCTGACGCTTGATCCAGACAAAGGGGCTTTTGGCTTTTAGTTTCTTATAGATTTTTCGACGATCCGTTTTTAATATCCTGGCCAGTGCTTTGGCAGTGCGCTGCGGCTGCTCGATCCGAGGCGGCCGCGCGGCGATCGAAGTAACGTCGATGGTCACCGCCATCTCTCTTAAATTGCGGTCATACACGGTGCCACGTTTACCGACGGATTTCAGCGATTGTTCATACTGACTCGAGGCTTTTTTGGCTAGCCAGGGACTGCGATATACCTGCAGATGCACGGCCTTGGCGCCAATCACCGCAAACAGGGCGATGAAGGCCAATCCCACCAATAAAACCCGCAATCGCATGTATTTATTCGTCATGGCATTTATGTTTTTTCACCACGAAGACACGAAGTTCACGAAGAAAAAATTTTTTGTTATGATTCTTTTTGATCTTTGTGCCTTTGTGGTTAAGCTTTTTTGTATTTTTTGTATTTCGATTCTTTTTAATCTTTGCGCCTTAGCGTCTTTGCGTGAGGCGTTCTTCATTATAAATCCCTTCATGGGATGATGATCAGCTGTTTGCTGGTCGGCGCGATCAAACCGAGCTGCTGTTTGGCAATTTTGGCAATCCGTTTCGGTGATTTGAGGCGCGCCAGTTCGATTTTCAAGCTATCCTGATGTGCGATCAGCTGCTGTTGCCTGACCTTTAGTTCGGAAATTTCATATCGGGTTTGTACGCATTGCACCCGGCACCAGGTGTAAAAAAGGAGTTCAGCGATAAAAAGTCCCATAATAATGAGACTCACCGCCAATATTTTAGGATTACGTGCCTTTTTTTTCCTGCGTTTCATGGGGCTCACCGATAGTGCGAACCGATCAAACAGTTGAAGCCAAAATAACCAGCACGATTAGCAAAATAAACTGAAACACATAAATGAATTTATCGAATCGAGCCATAAGCATGTTTTCTTATTTTCTCATCCGCGGATTCCACAGAAGGCTATTAATTTCCGATCTTTAATTCTAATTTAAAGAATATAATCTGTGTAATCTGCGTAATCTGCGGACAAATACTTTTTTCTATTTTGACCAATCTGTGGTCTGCTGTCCGCTCCAAGCTTCAAAAACGATTTAACCAATCAACCATTTAACGAATAACGAATTTAATCTACGGATTAAATTCTCACAGCTGCCCTGAGCCGGGTGCTGCGGGCCATGGGATTACGGGCAACTTCGGCTTCTGTCGGCCGCACCACTTTTTTGGTCAATGCGCGCATCACCGGCTTTTTACCGCATGCACATTCAGGTATTTTCGGCGGGCAGATGCAGCCTTTTTCCATTGCTTTGATCTGTTGTTTGACAATCCGATCTTCAAGCGAATGAAAAGACAAAACGCACAGCCGGCCCGCCGGATTCAGCCAGTCGGCCACCCAGGCCATAAAACCGCTGAGCACCTCGAGTTCCCGGTTGACCGCAATTCGCAGTGCCATAAAAACCCGCGTGGCCGGATGGATGCGCGCCTCCGCGATTTTACGGCGGGGGACTGCCTCGCTGACGATTTGGGCCAGTTGCCGGCTGGTCTGGATTTTTTCCTGCCGGCGCCGTTTAACAATGCTGCGGGCAATTTGTTTGGACCAGCGCTCTTCGCCCAGGTCTTTAAATATTTTTCGAAGCGCATCCTCACTAAAGTCGTTTATCAGATCACGGGCCCGGGTTGCGGAGCGCTTGTCCATGCGCATATCCAGCGGTTCATCTTTCTGGAAGCTAAATCCTCGGCCGCTGCTTTCAAGCTGATGCAGCGACAATCCGAGATCGAGTAAAATGCCGTCTACGGCATCGATATTTATCCGGGCTAAGTACTGGGGCAGATTCTTGAAATTGCCATGGAAGAGGTGGATATTCGATGAATAGGATTGCAGGGCTTTTTGAGCGTTTGTGATGGCGTCGATGTCCTGGTCGATTCCAATGAGCAATCCGTCCGGCAGAATGCGCTCACATATGGCTTTGGCATGACCTGATCCACCCAGAGTGCAGTCAGTGTAGGTTTTGCCCGGCCGGCAGTTCAGATAATGGATGGCTTCGTTGAGCATTACAGGAATATGTCGGTACGCCATAGATTTAGAGTCCTAATTTGGCAATTTCGTTTCTGACCTCCTCCTTTTTGAAATCTTTTTCCAATGCAATGTTTTCCTGTTCCCACTTCTGGCGGGCCCAGATCTCAAAATGTTCGAGGACCCCCACCAGCACGATTTCTTTGTTGAAACCGGCATACTGCCTTAAGCTTTGCGGGATGAGAATGCGGTCCTGTTTATCGCATGAGCATTCAAAGGCACCCCCGATGAACACTCGCCTGAACCGGCGCATGTTCTCACTGGTTTCCGCCAGAGATAAAATCTTTTTTTCCAGATTGCGCCATTCCTTGAACGGGTAGGCCACCAGGCAGTTGTCCATACGCGAAATCATTACCCCGTCGCCGTCTTTGGACTTGATAAACTTCCGAAATCGGGCCGGAATGATCAATCGACCTTTATTGTCGATGGTATGAAATGAGCTGCCCCGGAACATAGTTCTCCATCCTATTCCACTTTAGTCCACGTATTACCAATTTAAGTACAGATTTAGAGGAGTGTCAAGAAAAAAAATAAAACAGGTTAATTAATTTTCATAATAATTATTAAAGCTTAAAAAGTCTATAATAATTTAAATTTGAGGTGGAGTATTGTGGAGTGAATATGGAATTTTGACGCTCGAAGCCGAAAAAATTGCCGATAAGCACTGCATCGACTCGTATTTGCTAGCAACTTTGTCATAACAATTCGTAATAATTAGAATTAAATTCAGTTTTGGATCGAATAAGCGTCTACTGGAAGCATGATCGGCGCGTCAATAAAATGTCGCCGGATATCTTCGGCTGAAATTTTAGCCTTACTCTCAGAAAAAACAGATTCGTTCTTTTGGGAGATATGAGATTCATTTTAGAGAAAAATTTTTATAACATGTTATAATTTAATGAAAATATCACTGTTCAGGCTTTACATGCCTGTGTGAGCCGGTTGCAGTGGATAATCGAAAAATAAACCGAATAATTTCAAATTCCTGGGCACAGAACTTGCAAAATTTCCAATTGAAATTGTGGGCTTTAGGGTCCGTCCCCTCGTAAAGCCCATTTTTTTAGAGCAAACCACAATCTAGTGTACAGCGATTTCCCTTGGCAATTCATTAGGAACTTATTGAGATTGCAAAGAATTGTATATCTTTGCCTAATGTAATTGAGAAGGCGGAGCTGTTTCTAATCTTATAAAAGAAAGTATTGTAAAATCATGTTTAAAAAACGCAAAGATTACCTGGTATTCGGCAGCCCTTTAATTGAAGAACCTGAAATCCAGGAAGTTGTTAATACTTTGAGGTCAGGATGGCTGGGCACGGGACCAAAAGTCGGCCAGTTTGAAGATATGTTCAAAGAATTTATCGGAAGTGAATTTGCCCTGGCACTTAATTCATGCACGGCTGGCCTTCATTTGGCGATGGTTGTATCTGGGATCCGCCAGGGCGATGAAGTGATTACTTCACCATTGACCTTTTGCGCTACGGCGAACGCCATAGTCCATACAGGTGCGACTCCGGTTTTTGTCGATGTCCAGCGAGATACGATGAACATTGACCCAAACAAGATCGAAGAAGCGATTACGCCCAGAACGCGAGCGATCATTCCCGTTCATTTTGCGGGTCGACCCTGCGAAATGGATGCCATAATGGATATTGCCAAAAAGCATGATCTTTTAGTGATTGAAGATGCAGCACACTGCATAGAGGGATGGTACAATGGTAAGAAAATTGGAAAAATTGGGGATATTTCCTGTTTCAGTTTTTATGTTACTAAAAATATCGTAACCGGTGAAGGAGGTATGGTAACAACGAATAAAGAAGTTTGGGCAGATAAGATCAAGATGTATGGTCTCCATGGCCTAAGCAAAGATGCATGGAAACGATATTCCGATGATGGCTTTGTACCCTATCAAGTGATCTTTCCTGGTTTCAAGTATAACATGATGGATATTCAGGCGTCTCTTGGATTACATCAAATGAATAGAATCGACACGTATTTGAGGAAAAGAGAAAAAATATGGGAACAATATAATGAAGCATTTTCAGATCTTCCGGTTATCTGTCCCATCGAGTCTGAAAAAGATACCGTGCATGCCAGACACCTATATACCTTATTGTTGGATATTGACAGAATAACTAAATCAAGAAATGAAGTTCAACAAGAGTTACATGACCTTAACATTGGAACCGGCATCCATTTCATGTCTCTCCACTTACATGATTATTACAGAAAAACATATGGCTTTGAACCAGAAGACTTTCCAAATGCAAAGTTTATTTCAGAAAGAACAATTTCATTGCCACTTTCTCCTAAGCTTAATGAAAAAGACGTTGAAGACGTTACGGCAGCAGTCAAACATGTTTTTAGCTAAGATCGAAAATGCTGGGCTTTAACTCATACTTATTGCCAAAAAATGTTGTTCGTTTCGGATTACACCAGGCCAGAAATCTAGTTAGTTGGGTCCTCGGATCTCCCTTAAAAACCCCACCTTTAGTTTCAGGCACCCTTGATTATGATGACGTTAGAATAGCAAAAAAACAGATTCGGTCGAGGCATAGTTGGTTTTCTTCTGAAACTGTCAAGAAATATGAATCAAAATTTGCGTCGTGGAATGGTTCCAAATTTGCATTCGCCTTTATGGGGGGAAGGGTTGCGTTGACCGCGTGCATACATGCGTTGGAATTGCAAGAAAAAGATGAAGTAATAGTACCGGGCTATACCTGTGTAGTAGTACCAAATGCATTTAAGATTGCAAACGTTAAAGTAGTGTATAGTGATATAGAGCTCGAAACTTTCGGTCTAGATGCCTCTCTACTTGAAAAGAAATTCACTTCGAAAACAAAAGCTGTTGTAATTCATCATCTATACGGTATTGTTTGCCGGGACTATAAGAAAATTATTTCTACTTGCCGAAAACGAGGTATTTATGTAATCGAAGACTGCGCTCAAGCGATCGGCGCTGAGTTTAGAGATCAAAAAGTTGGAAACTGGGGAGACGTGGCAATATACAGTACTGAGCAATCGAAAGCTTTTACGACGATTCAAGGTGGCATAGTTACTACAAATGATAGTAAAATTGCAGATCGCATTAAGGAATATTATAACCAAGCTAAATATCCTTCTAAAAAAGTAATTGATAAACTTCTTCATAGCGTACTTATTAATTATTACTCTTATAAAGATCCGCAACGTTGGTGGAAGAAAGAACTAATTCAAACTTATTATAAAGATAAAATTTTGGTTTCGACCACAAAAGAAGAAGAAAATGGCGGGAAACCTTTTTTTCATGACTGTAAAATGGCATCCCCCTTAGCAGAAATTGGGATAAACCAACTTACTAAAATCGATCGATATAATCAAAAAAGAAGGGAAAATGCGCTCAGATGGGTTAACTGGTGTGACACTAATGGTTACCAAAAGCCTCTAATTATAAAAGAATCCATACCTATTTACTTGCGATATCCGGTAATGGTCGAGCCGGAAAAGAAGCAGGACATTTCATGGGCCTACAGAGAGCTGGGTGTATCATTGGGAGTTTGGTTTTTAGGGAATATTCATCCAACAAAGATAAAAGTAAATGATTGCCCAAATGCAAATAAAGCAGTACGGCAATGCATAAATTTTCCAACATTAGAATAAAATTTCATAATATTTAGCTTTAATAAAATGAAGATTTTTAAATTTTGGCTATCAGACGTCTTACAGTTTATTATTTCGTATTGGCCAGGCCCGGTAGGATTGAAAATGAGGGCATGCTATTATAGTCACAGGCTAAAATTTTTGGGTAGAAATGTTAAAATCGATACTGGCGTGTTTTTTCAGAATCCCGAATTAATCACTATTGGAAATAACTGTTGGATAGATAAAAATGTAGTTCTTATAGCTGGACTAGATCATAGCAATAGAGAAAAAATAATAAAAGAGAATGAAAGATATCCTGGAAAACCTGGCGAGATTTTTATTGGCAGTCACGTACATATTGGAATAGGTAGTATCTTTTCCGGAATATCGAGTGGTATTTATATAAGCAATTTTTGCGGGTTTTCGGCAGATTGCAAAGTTTACTCTTTTACGAGTCATTATAGGTCAGAAAGTAATCCATCAAACCGAAATTTTTGTTTTGGTCCAATGGTTGACCATAGTCGCCAATGTATTGTTGAAGGGCCAGTATATTTGGAGGAAAACGTTGGTATTGCACTTAATTCAGTTATTCTCCCAGGAGTAACAGTAGAAAAGAACAGCTTTATTTCAATCAATACAGTTGTTAATAAAAATGTTGAATCCAACGTTATTTGCAAAGGAAATCCTGGAAAAATTATTAGAAATCGATTCATTAAAAAATGATAGAATATTCTTATAGACAATATAATTGGTTAGCCTTTTATATAAACAATCGGTCATTTAATTTGGTCTCACATTTAATTAAAGGAACTGTTCTGGATCTTGGTTGCGGAGAAAAGCCATTTAAAAAGGAAATCCAAAAACTCTCTCAAAATTATTTTGGCATAGATTGGCCTTTATCAGTGCATAATAAAGATGGAATCGACATTTATTCAAATATCTCTAAAGCGTTACCCATAAAATCTGATTCGGTCGATACAATTGTCTCTTTTCAAGTGATGGAACATTTGCCCGAGCCTCTTGTATTTTTAAAAGAATGCCGGAGAATACTGTGCAAGAGAGGGAATATTATTTTGACAACACCGTTTATGTGGGGTGTTCATGAATCTCCTTACGATTATTATCGCTACACTCAATATGGTCTAAAATATCTAATGGAGAAAAGTGGCTTTCGAAATATCAGAGTCATGCCGAATACAGGTTTTTGGGTAATGGCCGGCCTCAGATTAAATTATCATTTAAACCAGTACAAAATCAGAATGATACGACCGATATTGCAAATGCTTTTTCGAGTTTCTCAAAAACTAGCACTTCATCTCGATCGTATTGATTTTAATTCGTCAGATACTGCAAGCTTTACAGCTACTGCGGAAAAATAAGATATGTCACTTAAAAAACAAACTATAGCAGGAATTGAGTGGAGTGTAGCAGCACGTACTTTAAAAACCTTATTACAATTTTTAATTTTTGTTATTCTCATTAGATTATTATCACCCAAAGATTTCGGTCTTATGGCTATGATTATGGTGTTTTCTGGCTTTGTTAGCATATTTTCTGAAATTGGATTTGGAGCCGCTATTATCCAGAGGCTTGACATTAACGAAAACCATTTGTCCTCTGTATTCTGGATAAATGTGTCTCTTGGGATATTACTGGCATTGGTAATGGCTTTGCTGGCGCCGCTTATTTCCAAATTTTATGAAGAGGCGCTACTTGAACCAATAACTGTGCTAATTTCAACGACCTTCGTTATTAGTTCATTAAGCAGCATACATAAAGCCATACTAAAACGCTCGATGGATTTTCGAAAACTCGCTATTGTTGAAACAACAGGAATTTTAATCGGGGGTAGTCTTGCTATCGTCTTAGCTATACTAAATTTTGGTGTATGGAGCTTAGTTTGGCAATCAATAATTACAACAACAGCTAGTGTTTTGATTTTTTGGAAAGTTAGCTATTGGAGACCTCAAATAAAATTCGATACCAACGCGGTTAAAGATTTATTAAATTTTAGCAAAAATCTCTTTGGTTTTAATTTTTTTAATTATTGGTCGCGAAATATTGATGATTTGTTGATTGGAAAATTTATTGGTACCACTGAATTAGGAATTTATACACGAGCATATGGAATCATGGTAATGCCAATAAATCAGATTGCATCTACGATAGGCCAGGTCATGTTTCCATCACTATCGAAAATTCAGAGTGATAAATTGCGCGTCAAGGAAATATATCTTAAAACAGTCGGTATTATTGCTTTAGTAACTTTCCCGCTTATGACAACTCTTCTCATTGTGAGTGAATCTTTCATTATAGCAGTATTTGGCAATAAATGGACTGAAATGATCCCAATTTTACGGGTATTCTGTATAATCGGGCTAATGCAATCGATAGTTTCGACGGTTGGATGGATATATAATTCTCAGGGTCGAACCGACTTAATGTTTCGATGGGGTATAGTGGCAGGGACTATAGGAGTTATAAGCTTTATTATTGGAGTGTGGATAGGATCTGTTCAAGCAGTCGTTATTTGCTATGCGATGGCTAACATTATGCTACTATATCATAATTTCACTATTCCTGGAAGGCTTATTAACATGACATTCTACGATGTCTTATCCAGAATCATAGGTATTTTAGGTTGTGCGATCGTAATGGCTGTATGCGTATCATTTTTGGCGTTCTTTATACCTCAGGAATGGTCTCATTGGTCAAAATTAATAATCAAAGTGCCATTCGGGATAATAATCTATGGTGTTGCAATCCATGCGATCAATCTTAAATCCTATGTTCAGATCAAAGATTTAATTCGAGAGCAATGGGCATACCATTTTGCTGGCTGAGAAAAAAATTATAGAAGTTCCATATTCAATCAAAATTTTGAGCATACAGGTATTGCAGGCAAAACATCACTTAGTAAGCGGATAAAAAGAGAATGATTAAAGTCGCTCATCTGATGCATTCATATTTAGCACAAGCTGAAACATTTATATGGCAGTACATTCGTAGCTTTGATAAAAGTTACCCTATAGTCATTTCAACAGTAAAAGAAAATTTGGACCAATTTCCTATTCCACGAGGAGAATTGTATTCGACTTATGGGAAAAGATTATCGTGCAGTTGGTTTATAGATAACTGGTATCGTAGAGTAATAAAACAACCCTTAGGATATGCAAAAAAAATTATACGTAAGGAAAGGGTTAGCTCAATTCACGCACATTTTGGAACTGTTGGGTGCCAATATTTGCCTCTTCTGTCCGATTTGAAGATACCCTTTATTACAAGTTTTTATGGTTTTGATCTTTTCGATAATAAAGTATTAGAAAAATTTAAAATCGAATATGAAATTTTGTTTAAAAGCGGCAGCCAATTTTTAGTAGAAGGGCCTTCGATGGAAGAAAAGCTCATCTCTATCGGATGCCCAAAAGAAAAAATATCGATCCAAAGAATTGCTATTGATCTGAAAAATTATCACTTTAAGCCGAATTCGTACGATTCAATGTATCCGGCAAAAATTTTATTTGTTGGTAGATTTGTGGAAAAAAAAGGGCTCGAATATGCACTTAGAGCATTGGCTAAAATAAGAAATAATTTCACATTTGAGTTTCGCGTAATTGGAGGTGGTGAATTGGAAGAAGAACTACGTCAGTTAGCCTATGATCTAAAAATCTCCCAAGAAATAAAATGGATGGGGATGCAACCGCATAAGAGAGTTATCGAAGAATTATACAATTGTGATCTTTTGCTTCAACCAAGTGTAACAGCTAAAAACGGTGATGCTGAAGGAGGCGCGCCTACAATAATTCTTGAGGCACAAGCTTGTGGCACACCAGTTATTTCGACATACCATGCAGATATTCCTTATATAACAAGGCCAAGAAAAAGTGCTCTTTTATCAGATGAAAAAGATGTCGATAGCTTAGCCCAAAATATTATTTATCTTTTAAAAACACCTAAGTTGTTCTCTAAAATGGGAAAAGCTGGATCTGAACATGTCAAAAAATATCACGATATTAAAAAAGAAGTGGTTGTGCTAGAAAAGCTATATCAGGATACTATTAAAAAATATGTGTACAAAACCAATCAGCGATAGAATAGAAAAAAGGGTTTTGTATATAAGCTACTCATTTCCGCCTAGCGGCGGAAGTGCGGTACAAAGGCCATTAAAATTTACAAAATTTCTTTCAGATTTTGGCTGGAAGGTTCATGTTGTCAGCGTAAAAAAAGATTATTTTCTATTTGACTTTGAACTTAGAAAAGAAATTCCGGATAAAACATCTGTAACAGAAGCTTTTTCACTCGAACCTTCAATACTGAAAATTATATTAAAACGAAAATACAAAAAATTTTATAGATGGAAATTCGCTTCTCTAATTATGAATTTTTTTTTAAAGATCTATAGTGTAATATTCTATCGTCTCGTAATTATTGACTGGTGTGACGGATGGGTGCCATTTGGATTCCTCAAGGCCAAAAAAATAATGAGAAAAGAGAATGTTGACCTCATTTTAGTTTCAATGGAACCATCTTCTGCATGCATTATCGGTATTCTTCTAAAAAAAATAACTGGAAAGCCTTTAGTATTAGATTATCACGATGCTTGGACGACTTCAGTGCCTTTTGGACAAAGAAATGGGTTAAGAAAAAAGATATCAGAAATGTTAGAAAATTATGTAATTAATTTTGCGGATAAGATTATCGCCTGCAAAACCGACATTATTTTTGATATTCAAAGAAAATTTGGATCTCTTGATGACCAGAAATTCGTTCTAATAAGAAACGGATATGATGCTGATGATTATTCGGGTGTGAAAAAAAAAGAAAATAAAAAATTTGTAATTACTTATACCGGAAAATTATCGGAAAAACTCTATTATTCCCCTGAAACATTCATTAATGCATTAAGTCAATTTATCCGCGAGAATCAGATTCCTAAAAACGATATATGCGTTCTTTTCGTTGGGCTAATTTCAAAAAATTATAAAAATCGATTTGCCGAGTTAATAAAAAAATTGAATATAGAGGATATAGTTATAACAACCGGAAATGTTGACCACACTAAATGTATAGAATATCAAAAAAATTCTGATCTTCTATTATATATTATAGAATCAATAGATGGAAAAAAGGCCTCTTATAAATTTTCAGGAGTCATTCCCGCAAAAATCTACGAATATATATATAGCGGGACTCCTATTCTGGCAATTGCACCACCTGGATTCGAGGTTGATTTAATAAATAAGACTAAAACAGGATTCGTCGCCGAGCCGAATAATATAAAATCAGTAAAAAAAGTTTTGTTTAAAATTTATAAAAAATACAAAAGCGGACAGTTGTTCATAGATCCAAACATGGAAGAAATACGAAAATATGATAGGAGAGAATTAACAAAGAAATTAGCAGGTGTTTTGGATGAAGTTGTTTCACATTCAAATTAACAAAATTTGCAGAAGCTCTCAGCAGAATATTAAATTCATTAAATGTTTCAATAATCATAAGTCAGAACAATCTTTTTTTTAACAAATATTTTTATGAAAATTCTTTTTTCGGGCTATCATAACCCTTTATTTTTGACAGTAACCGAATATATTGAAAATGCCATCACCTCAATGGGCCATCAACTATATTCCTCTGATGACAGAAATTATATTTTCCCTGGAAGAATAAGACAGCAACTGAAATGGTTACAAAGTCGGGAACTTGAATGGATCAACAGGAAATTTATTAACAAAGCAATAAGGTATAAACCAGATATTGCGATAGTCTCCGGAGGACACCGTATAAGC
>JASFIV010000086.1:0-15895 GCA_050122475.1 Desulfobacterales bacterium
ATGGGCATCCCGCAAAAGACTGGAAAAGGCTGTGCGCGCAACCGAAGCATCGGCTTCATCGACGATGGAAATAAGCCGGCGCCATAAAATTTCCAAAGTAATCGCATCAAAAGTAGATTGCGGATTGAGTTTTGTTTCTATTTTATCGCTTTCATTTCCGCCTCTATTTTCCATTTTCTTAAACCTTTTCGATTTTTTTTCTGCGATTAGTGAATGAGCATTATTTTCTGCCTTTGAATTTCGAAATCCGCAATTGGACTATTCTAATTCTCGTGTATTTAATTCCGCAATCCGAAATCTGAAATCCGCAATTGTCCTATCTAATTCTCGTGTATTTAATTCCGCAATCCGAAATCTGAAATCCGCAATTAGGTTATCCCGCATTCAAGTCGATCCATACAAAACCGTGTTCATCTACAGTGGCGCTGGCATCTTCCCCGACGATAATGGTGGATTCCTTTTCTTCAATAATGGCCGGCCCCCTCAGAGACGCGCCGGGAAAGAGTTTAAAGCGATCAAAAACGGTAAATGGAATGTATTCCTTTTGGGTTAGTGAAAATGCCTGGCGTTGGCCTTTGATGCAATCCTCAATTGACGTTGTGGTCGTTCGCAACGCCGGGATGCGAAAGGGTCGTTCGGGCAAGCTGGCACGGACTTTAAAGTTCACGAATTCAACCGGCGTCTCCGGGTAGGTTCTGCCGTATAACTTTTGATAAACGTCATCGAAGCGTTCTCTGATCTGTTCCTTTTTCCATTGATTAAAGGGTCGGGTATCAATATGCAGGTCGGTTTCAGCGCCCTGCCCCACGAACCGCATCATTAAGGTGCGTTCAAAGATAATTTTTTGCTCCTGATTGGCTTGCTCAAGAATGGCCGCGCCTTCTGTTTCTAAGGTTTTAAACAATTGTTCGATTTGATCAAAATCAGCATCCTTGAGTGTTTCACGGTGGCTGCGGGTCAAATCAAAGGCTACCGGTGCCGTGAAAAATCCAAGAGCGGAGCCAACGCCGGCTAAGGGCGGCACCAGTATGCGCGGTGCACCGATTTTTTTGGCCAGACCATAGGCGTGCACCGGCCCCGCGCCACCAAATGCAGATATGGTGACAATATTTGGATTTCCGCCTTTTTCGGCAATATGGGTTTTCGCAGCAGCTGCCATGGTCTCGTTGATCAGGTCGTGAATGCCAAATGCAGCTGCCGTTACATCGGTTTCTAAAGGTTTGGCCACTTTTTCTTCAATTGCCCCTTCAGCAGACGCTTTGTCCAAAGGCATGGTTCCACCCAAAAAATAATTCGGATCCAAATAGCCCAACACTAAATCGGCATCGGTGACGGTAGGGCTCTGGCCGCCACGGGCGTAGCAGGCTGGTCCGGGGTCGGCACCGGCGCTTTCCGGTCCCACCTGTAAGAGGCCCATTTTGCTGATGTGGGCAATGCTGCCGCCACCGGCACCGATTTCCATTAAGTCCACCACCGGCACCTGGATGGGCAAGCCGCTGCCCTTTTTGAACCGTTGGACACGGCCAACCTCAAAAGTAGAAACCAGCCCGGCCTGCCCTTTTTGAATCAGACAGGATTTGGCGGTGGTACCCCCCATGTCAAAACAGAACATATCTTTAATTTGAAACATTTTGCCGTAATGCTGCGAGGCGATCACCGCGGCGGTCGGTCCGGATTCGATGATTCTAACCGGATACTCACGCGCGGTTTCAACCGATGTAATACCGCCGCTGGAGAGCATGATAAAAAGCTTGCCCTCAAAGCCGAGTGCTTCTAGCCGAGCGGACAATTTGGCCAGATATTTTGCGGTGATGGGCTTGACATAGGCATTGGTGGCAGTCGTACACGTGCGCTCGTATTCGCGGATCTGCGGCAAAACTTCATAAGACGTCGATAGTGAGAGGTTTGGTGCCTTTTGCCGCACAATCTCTTTGATCTGGATTTCGTGGGCCGGATTCTCGTAAGAATTTATCAGACAAACCGCCAGTGATTCGATCCCGGCATCACAAAGCTCGGCAAGCACATTGGCGACTTCAGCGGAATTTAGCTTCACTTGCACACGGCCATCCGCTGAAATACGCTCGGTTACTTCCCGGCGATAAGGTCGTGTTACCAGCGGCTCCGGATATTCGGAAAAAATATCATAGGCATCATAACGAATCTCCCGGCCAAGCTCCAGGACGTCCCGAAATCCCCGGGTGGTCATCAAAGCTGTCTTGGCGCCCTTGCGCTCAATGATGGCATTAATCACCAGGGTGGTACCGTGGATAATTTCATCAATGTGGGACATAAATCCCGGTGTGCGCTCCAATAATCCCCGGATCCCATCCTCCACGGCGTCAGACGGGTCAGCAGGTGTTGTCAGGCATTTATTGATATCAAACTCACCGGTTTCATCGTTGACCAGCACAAAGTCGGTGAACGTGCCACCGATGTCACAACCCAATCGATAACTCGATTGCGGATTGCGGATTGCAGATTGCGGATTGTCCTGAGATGAGGATTTTTCGCTCTGCTGTGATTTTTCCTTACCTTCGGCCACTGCAAAACCTCCCAAACTTAATCATCAACTACATAAATTCTGCAATCCGAAATTAAAAAATACTCGGTTCTTGCCATTCTCCGAAAACATCTCTAAACACACCGGCCATCTCACCCACGGTGGCATAAGCGCGGCAACAGTCGACCAAAACCGGCATTACATTTTTCCCATCGCGAGCCGCCGCTTTCAACTCCTTCAGCAGACGCTGAACTTCACGGTTATCCCGAGTTCTGCGAAGCTCTTTGAGGCTGGCAACCTGTGTGTCGGCCCATTGCTCATTGTACTCATGAAGATCCACATCGGTTTGCGCTTCGCCGCCTTCCGCATATTTGTTAACGCCGACTTTGATATACTCACCCTTCTGAATGCCGCTTTCATATTCATATGCCTGCTGGGCCACCTTTCGCTGGATAAAGCCGGTGGCAACCGCATGCACCATACCGCCGACATCCTGTATCTGCTTCATTTCATCTAAAATTTTTTCCTCCATCTGCTTGGTGAGCGTCTCAATAAAATAGGATCCCGCCAGCGGATCTACAGTATCGCGCAAACCGACCTCATCCATTAAAATTTCTAGCGTGCGCAATGATAGTAATGCGGCCCGGGGTGTGGGTATGGTATAGGCTTCATCGAAGGAACACAGGGCGGTGGTCTGGGCTCCGCTAAGAGCAGCACCCAGGGCGTAAAAGGCCCCGCGCATGATATTATTTTCCGGTTGCTCCTTAGTCAGGCCGCTACCGCCACCCCCGAAAAGACCTCTGAGGAAAAGCTTTTTCTTTTCCTGCACGCCGTATTCGTCTTTGAGCAACTTGGCCCAGAGTTTGCGGGCGGCCCGAAATTTGGCGATTTGTTCCCACAGGTTTCCAAAAACGTTCAGGTTAAATGAAAATCGTCCAACAAAATCCTCAACTGCCAGACCGCGGGAGTGCACATTTTCAATGTAGGCTTTGGCGATTTCGAAAGCACAGGCAATTTCCTGCGCTGGATTGGCGCCCGATTCACGGATGTGATAACCGCAGATACTGACCGGATTACAGCGCGGAAGCTCCTTGACTGAATATTCGATACTATCTCCCACCAGTCGCACAGCCTGCTCCACCGGAAATATCCAGGCCCCCCGGCCGATCATTTCCTTGAGGATATCGTTCTGGGGAGTCGCGCTGATTTTGTCTTTGGGATAGCCAAATTTTTCAGCAGTGGCCTGATACATGGCCAGCATAACGGAAGCCACGGCATTAATGGTCAGACCTGACCCGATCCGATCCAGCGGTATGCCTTCAAAGGCAATTTCAAAGTCACGCAGCGAATCAATGGCCATTCCAACTCGGCCAACCTCACCCAGGGCCTTTGGATCATCTGAGTCGTATCCCATCTGAGTGGGCAAATCGAAGGCAACGTTTAAGCCGGTCTGACCGTGTGAAATCATCATCTTAAATCGTTCATTGGTTTCTTGCGGTGTGCCGAAACCAGTGTATTGCCGCGTCGTCCATGCCCGGGAACGGTAACCCTGCGGGTGCAGATTACGGGTAAACGGGTATTCACCGGGATCCCCCAGATCGCTGTCATAGTCAAAGCCGATGCCTTCGAGATCTTTGGGGGTGTAAACCGGTTTAACTTTAATGCCCGACTGGTAGACAACCTCTTTAATCGCATCTTTTTCGTCTTTAATGTATTTTGCAACGCCCATTTCTACTCCTCAAAAAAGTCTGTTAGGCACTATTCCAATAATTTTATTGTTTAGCAATTTCATGGATACGGTCGACAATCTGATCAAAAGTCGTCCCTCCCGGAAAAACACCGGCAATGCCCAATTGATTTAATTTGGGTATATCCTGCTTGGGGATGACACCGCCGACCACAACCGGTATTTCCTCAATTCCCTCTGCTTTCATCAGCTCCAAAAGCTTCTGACAGATCGGCAAATGGGCGCCAGACATAATACTCAACCCGACCACATCCACAGCCTCCTGCACGGCTGCTCTAGTAATTTGCTCAACTGTCTGGTGAAGACCGGTATATATAACTTCCATGCCGGCATCCCTCAAAGCCAGGGCGGTAACCTTGGCGCCACGATCATGTCCGTCCAGTCCGGGTTTGCCGATCAGAACTTTTATTTTTTTTTCGATCATAACCATTGTCCTTTTATGATTGATCCAATTAATCCAACCGTTGCCGGTCATATGCCTGCAACACCATCTCCTGGCCTCTGAGTATATGTTCTCTGACCAGCCGCTCCGCGCCTTCGGCATCGCGCTTGCGAATGTATTTTAACATCCTTTTGTGATCCAGATTGCTGGTCGATGCATATTTGCTTTCTTTGAGGATCATCTCCCGGTAGCGGTAAATCTGATCTTTGAGGCCATTAATCATGTTAATCAGCTTGGGGCTTTTGCTCAGTCCGTATAGCAAATCGTGAAATTCGGTATTGATGGCCGGCAGCAAATCCATCTTTTTGCGGTCCAGCGCTTTTTGAAATTCTTCGATCTTCTGATCAAGCTTCTCTAGCTCCCGCGCTTCATGCTTGACTGCAGCTAGGTGGGCAGCGTAACCTTCCAGCACACTGCGAATTCCAAAAGTTTCTTCGATGTCTTTGCGGTTTAAACCCAAAACCGTAAAACCGCCCCTGGGCTGCCGTTCAATCAGCCCTTCGCGTTCCAGTTTGTGGAAGGCTTCTCGCACCGGGGTTCGACTGATACCGAGTGTTTCCGCAATATGGCTCTCGACCAGCCACTCACCGGAGGAGATTTTACCTCTGACAATTGCGTGTTTCAGGCTTTCAAAGACATGTTCGCCTAATGATTTGCGTTCCTGAAACGCCTGTAACGGCCCGAGATCCAGATTGTTCAACTCCGCCCTTTTTTTCATCGTAAACACCCAAAACCTTTGAGGACTCAAATCCTTGTAATATCAATATGTATTCAAAGGTCCCCGGTTCCGAAATTTATCTTCTCCTGGGGTAAAATTTTCTTGGTAGTTCAACTCTTTTTCGGTTAGCGACTCGGAATCTAAATTCCCCCGACTTAAATAATTCCCTTTTCTTTCAGGCTTGCAAGGTCATCATCTGAATATCCCAGTTTTTGGCCATATATATCTCTGTTTTGCTCTCCAAAGCGTGGCGGGAATGAGAGCCTGCGCTCGGATTTTTCGAGAAACGAAGTCATGTTCGGCGGCGGCGCCAGAGTTACGCGGGTACCGCTAGCCGGGTCCTCGGCATATAGCAGCCGTCGTTCGACCAGGGGATCCTTGATGACTTCAGCCACCGTTTTTATTTTACTGATCGGAACGGTGAGGGAAGTGAACAGGTCAATCAGGTCTTCAGACGTATGATTACGGGTAATTTCGTTTACGGCCTGATTAAGCTGTTTTACATCTTTGATGCGACCAGCATTCTTTTCGTACTGCGGCTTATCCAGTGTCTTAAACATTTCTTGGGAAACAATGGTCTTCCATTGCCGATCATTGCCCACCGCTACATAAACAAAACCGTTTTGGGTCTGATAAACAGATACCGGAGCAAAAAATTCATGGGTATTTCCCCGGCGAGAGATATTTTTACCGAAACTGGCGGTCAGGGTGATCGGCACGGTAAGCCACGATACAGAAGACTCAAACATGGCCACGTTGATACAGCTGCCATCGCCGGTAAGCTGCCGCTGGTAAAGCGCTTTCATCAGCAAGCCATAGGCGTGCTCGCTGGTGCCCATGTCCGGCAAGGGGATACCCACAACCTGAGGGTCACCCTCGGCCTCACCGGTCAATTCCATCAGACCTGATCGGGCCTGCAAAATCGGGTCGTATGCAGCCTCATTGCTGTCAGGGCCAAAACCAGTGACGCCTAACCAGATGATGTCCGGTTTCAAGGATTTAAGACTCTCATAATCGATCCCCAGCTTCTGGTAGTTTTTCGGCAGCTGATTGGTCGCAAAGATGTCTACGTCGAGCTCTTTAACTAAAGTACGGAAAATCTTTTGTCCCTCTTCTTCGGCAAGATTCAAGGTCAGCGCTTTTTTACCGGCATTGATGCACAAATAGTAGGCGTTCATGCGCTCTTCGTTGAGAACATTTTCGCCGATGAAGCGATTTGGATCACCGTAAACCGGGTGTTCCAGACGAATGACATTTATTCCATCATGGGCCAGACGATACGTTAGATAGGGTAAAACTGTTGCTTGCTCAAGAGAGAGTACGGTAAGGTCATTGAAAGAAGCCATGGTCTTCTCCATAAACAGCTATGTTGGGATCAGTATTTGTGAGGCCGATTGTTTCGGCACCGCCGGAGACATAAGGTGTGGATTCAACAGGTTTTTGTATACGGTATACAAAGAACGAATGTCAAGAAATGTTTTGTGCCCCTCTGCGATTTTTATGGAGCACAAAAGGTTGATTTAAGGCGCTGAAAAGCCTAAATAAGCTATACATGCTCAGATCGATCTTCAGATTATTGGCCAACGCCGCCATTATTGTGGGCGTTGTTTTGCTTGCCAGGGTCATTTATGGCGCTGTCGATGGTTCTTTAGCATCGCAGCTTTTACCTGAATCGTGCGGTATTTTATGGAATACGGCCTTTGCACTTGCACTGGGTCTTCCCATACCCTTGCATGTTATCTCGGTTGGCTTGGTACTCCAGCGACGCTGGCTACCTTGTCGGTGGGCCAAAATTTCAGTGCCGGCCGTAGTGATCTCCGGTTGCTGGCTGGGTGCTGCCCTATCCATAAAATTTCTTGCAATAGGTTAAAATGATAAAGAATATCATAATCATCCGGCATATTGTAATTATTATTGCAATGCTCCTGTTGAGTTGCACCGGCATAACAGCTCCTGAATCCGCATCCAGCGCAGAGGACCTTCAAATTTGGCGGAAAGCATCAAAAACCTTTGTATTTGAATGCAACAACACCTTTTCTTTTGTCGCCAGAGTTGACGGTGATGCGGTCTGGTTATTTTTACCGCACAAAACCTTAAGACTGATCCGCGAACCTTCTGCTTCCGGCGAGAAATTCAGTGACAGCCAGACCATCTTCTGGTCCAAGGGCGATTCAGCACTGCTTGAATATAATCAAACAACTTATCGTAATTGTATGAATAATCGGACAAGGGCGATCTGGGAACATGCGAAGTTGAACGGTGTTGATTTTCGTGCGGTCGGCAATGAACCGGGCTGGTTTATGGAAATTCGCGACGCCGAATCGATCCTTTTTGTCGCTGATTATGGAAATTCACGCTATGAATTTAAGGCGCCGCAACCGATGGTAGATCAAAAAAAACGCAAAACCATTTATCAAACAAAGGCTGGCGAAAAAAACTTGACCGTTGTCATTGAAGGCCGACACTGCACCGATTCGATGAGCGGCGAAAATTTTGAGACTACTGTGTGGGTTCAACTCGATCGAAACCGCTACCAGGGATGCGGCCGGGCATTACACTGAACGGTCACCTAAAAAGATGCAACCATCACAATTGATGCAGAGCGTAACGGAAATCCATGTAATTGGTGCCAACATGTCAAAGAAGCGCATTGCCTTCAGTTGTCTCCTTTTGCTTTTCATCCTGGTCATCCTGTTTTCAGGTTTGCGCCCGGTTGCGTTGGCAGATAACGTCAAAGTGGGTGATACAGCGACCATTGTTACCCCAGGAATTGAAGCCCGACTTTGCCCACAGCCGGCTTGCGGGCCGGATCAACACTTAACCCGCATACCGGAAGGAACCGTTTTGACCATTGAGGGCACGCATGTTTTTGTCATCGGCACTTTCAAAGTAAAATGGTTTGAAGTTATTTACCAAAACCAGCGCGGCTGGATCAGTATTTTCGATACAGACCGGGCCCAAAAATAAAAGGTATCAATAAGATGAATCAGAAAATGGATAAATTGGTTGAGGTCGCCGCCCAACTCGAACAAGCGGTTGATTCTGCGGTTGAACGCTGGCGCGATCTGCCCGAAGAAACGCTAAGGTTTCGCCCTTCTGCAGAATCCTGGTCCATTAAGGAGATCATCGGTCATCTGGTTGATTCTGCTTCTAACAATCACCAGCGTTTTGTGCGCCTGCAACTCCAACAGCAGTTGAGCTTCCCCGACTACTCCCAGGACAACATCTTCTGGGTCAGCATCCAGAAATATCAGGAGCGAACCTGGACGCAATTGCTGGTTCTGTGGCGTCAGTTCAACTATCAGCTGGCCCATATTATGCGCTCGGTCGATCCTGCCTGCCTTTCCCATACCTGGCAGGTGGATTCCAAAACCGGCTTTACCCTCTTTGATCTGATGACCGATTATCAACGCCATTTAGAAGATCATCTGATTCAAATAGGCGATACATTGAATGCATCCAAAGACGCTATAAAATAAAAATGATTCGGTATATTAAAGAAGCCCGACCGACGTGTCCGATTTATCAAATCTCATTCGAAAAGCCTATCGCGATGTGGCAGACCGATTCCAGCTTACACCAGTAAACTGCCCCAAACACCCTTCAAACTGCTCAGATGATTGGATTGAAAAGGACCTGAAACGGGGTGTCCGCTATTTTATCCTTATGCGCGCAAATACGCCAGTGGGATGTGTGGCCATTGAAAGGACTGAAGGTGATCTTTGCTATCTGGAACGTCTGGCCGTTTTACCGCAAGAACGCAACAGAGGCTTTGGGCGTCAACTTGTGGAACATGTCTTTCGCACCGCCAGGGAAGAAAAAGCCCAAAAAATCAGTATCGGCATTATCGCCAAACAAGCAGATTTAAAACAATGGTATCAAAACATCGGATTTATCGAAGGTGAAACCAAAGAATTCAACCACTTGCCGTTTCAAGTCTGTTTTTTAACATATGAGCTATAAAAGCGGCTAACAGTCAGATTTATTGATATTTGAATCGCGTTAAGTGAAGGGATGATAATCGTCTGAAACAAATTTCTGCTTGTTACGTAGGATCCTCTTCCATGCGGTCGATCAGTGTGGCCAGCATCTCTTCGACGTAAGGGCTCATATCTTTGAATTCAACACCGATACCGTTTCGATTGACCTGAACAATTTCACCTTTGATTTTAAGTGGCTTTTCAAAACCGTCCATTGAAAACGACATGGCGATCTCTTCGCCCACAAACAACGGTCGCTGAGACTCGATAAAGACGCCTCTCTGGCTGATATTTTTTATGGTGTCGGTATAGTAGCGATCATATGTCGCATAGCTTACGGTGATCGAACATGATTTGCGGATATAAGTGCGCCTCTCGACCGTCAGGAGATCCTCGGCATACTTCAACAGGACGCTTTGCTTTTCCTCCGGCAAATTTAAGACCAGCTGAAACAATTTAGGTATCACGACATTGTATTTCTTTAATTCGCCTTCCGATACTTTCATATGAGCCGATTCCTTTAGCGAGAATTTAGATAACCAGAAACACTCAATTTCAGATTAAATATTTATGCAATATTCAGGTAAAACGGGTCCAGTGATTATATCGGAAAATTAGCCATGCAACTTTAGGCTAGTTTTGTCTCAATACATTTATAATAAGCCTAGAGTTATATTTGAGTTTTAGAAAATAAATTATTATTATTGATAATATTTTTAATATTATATTATATATTTATTAAATATTTACTTTAATATATACTGGGAGTCTGTTTAAGCAGAAATCAAAAAAAAGAGGAGGCGCCTTTTAACCTCATACTGTCTAAAAGACCCTCCCCTGAGTTCACTATAGTAAAGGAGCGCAAATCAATTCTAAGTTGTCTTCAGGTGGCTTTCTGTGCACTGGCAGCACATTCATTTTTGCCCAGATCCATTATTTCCTGTTTTTCGGCATCAACCTCCAGCAAACCGGCGTTGACCTTTCTAATCTCAGCGTAAACCTCTGGTTGCGTTCGCATATTGTCTTCAATAAAGCCGATAAATGCATCCTGGCTCGAAATATTGTAAATGTCCGCATTTCTGGATTTAATATTGCCCAGGGTATCTGAAAATATTTGATTCGGGTTGGCTTCACTCCAGTCCATGTAATGACCGGGCAAAATGACGAGGTCATCATCGAGGTTTGCAATTTTAGTTTTAAGGGTATTGTATAATAGCTTGGACCATTCCTCGGCTTTACCGCCCAGATCTGGACGCCCGATGGATAGGATGAAAACCGTATCGCCGGAGATAAGGTATTTATTGTCAATCAGGTAGGATGTGCTGCCTGGGGTGTGGCCGGGCATATGCAGCGCTTTGATTTCAGGACCGCCTTTGGAGAAAGGGTAAACAGCATCATCCGCAATTTTTTCATACTGAAAAGCCGCACCTTTAAAATCATCTACATGTCCGAGAATAAGAGCGCCGCTTTCAGACGCAATTTGTTTGCTGCCGGATATGTAATCCGCCTGCAGATGGGTTTCAAAGGTCTTGGTGATCGTGACGCCATGCTGTTCGGCAAAGCGATTATAAAAATCGACATTTCGTGTGGGATCGAACAAAACCATCTCATACCCGGAAATGAGGCCATAACTGCAGGAGGCCTTGCCTGGGCGGATGAACTGATAAAGCTGATACCCGTCATCAGCTGCCACCAACTTGGGTGCCAGCATATTGCCCCAGTTTTTGATACCCCCTTCCAGGTAGCCGACATCTTTGAAACCGTGATTCATCAGGATTTCACCAACATATTTGGCAGATCCTTCTTTGGCGCAGACAATTCGGACTCTATCCTCCCGGGGTACCTGCGCGACGCTTTCTTCTTCATGTTCGACAAATTCCACATAAGGAACATTGACCATCTCGCCAAGAAATGGACCTTCGACCTTAAAGTTGTCAAACTGCTCATTGACGCGAACGTCCAGCAACAGAAATTCTTCGCCTTCTTTGGTCACCCATTCAAATAGATCTTCTGCTCTGTACTTAAAAGGTTCCATGCTTCCTCCTCATTAATCGTTTCAAATTTTAAAGGAAAGATTTTATATTATTATTAAGGAATTGATTCATTCTTTAATTTTTCGCCGCTCACCTTTATAACATGCGAAAATAAGGCAGTGCGGCATAAGTGGTTGTAGAACAACCGTTTGAAATCAGAAACGTTATTTAACAACCACTAAAAATTTGAAACCCTTCGGGATTGCCGATCTTACCGCATCTACTGTGTTAGATGCCGTTCTGCATAGTACACTATAGCGGAACGACATCTGCCTTGTAGCTGCGGCAACCTCGACAATCGCTTAATCAGGTATTTGTTTTACAGGAAAGAACCCGGGAAAGCAAATCGGTTACACAATATTTTAAAAAGTATTTTTTTCTACTAAATAGTATTTAGCGACATTGCCTGCCCTGTCGGTCCGGAAGATCCGACTGGGGCGACTTTGCGTGATGAATCAAATTTAAACTCTACTTTCCCTTAAAGAGCGGTTTGCGTTTCGCTAAAAAAGCTGCCTGCCCTTCCTGCATATCATCACTGGATAGGGCCGCTCTAAAAATCGTTTCAGCCTCTTTGGAAGATTTATTATCCAGTTGGTCAGCTTTCATCAACAAATTAATGACTCTTTTGATGCCTTTTAGGGCCAACGGCGCGTTTTCTGCAATTTCCAGCGCCATCTTGGTGGTAAATTTCTCCAGCTCGTTCCGGGGAACCAGATAGTCGACCAGCCCGAGCGTTTGGATTCGCGGGCCGCTATAGGTGCGGCCGGTAAAAAATATTTCCTTGGTGCTTTGCAGCCCGATGCGTTGAATGAAGCGCTGTAAACCCGTCCAGGGATAAACCATACCCAGTTTGGCGGGTGGCATTCCCATACGAATATCTTCGGCACCGATGCGAATATCACAACATATGGCCAGTTCGCATCCCAGGCCAAAGGCAAAGCCATTCAGCATGGCAAGCACCGGGTATGGAAAATAAACCAGATGCTGTAATAATCGCTCAACCTGATCCAGTGATTGCAGTTTTTGAGCCGCGTCTCCTTCAGTCTGCGCGGGCAGCGAACCAATATCAAAACCAGAACAAAAGGCCTTATCCCCTGCCCCGCGCAAAATCACAACCCGTAAGCCATTGTCCTCAGCCAATTCTTTGAGCGTGACAGCAAGCAAGTCAACCATATCAAGAGAGAGGGAATTTTTCTTTTCCGGCCGGTTAAGCGTTAGTTTACAAATTCTATCCTTTCGCTCTATTAGTATCAGCTTTTGAGTCACAGACGACCTCCGGCCTGTATTGCTTATGGCTTTTGCATCAAATTTTATTCATTATTTAATCTATAGTTAACTGTCGGTTTACAATCAAGACATTTTCAAGCACTGCCCTGATCCACCGTATATGAGCGTTTTACTTATTTTTATGATGATTTTGATTCTCAAAGGAAATAACTCAACGTTGTATTACCAACATGAAATGACAAGCTAGCCAATACACCACCTTCAAATTAATTCCCAAACTAAATAGTTATTCCAGACAGTTTGGAAGATTTGAGCAGGAATCGTGCATTGCTCCAATTATTACCCATTTGCCATTTTGCTTCACCCAAGTGTGCGAAATCCTAAATGTGATGGGCTTATCTAAAGATGTTATTTTCGCAAAGTATTGCGCAACAGCAACTGTGCCGAATACTCCGACTTCATTGAATTCCAGTTCAAAAGAATTAACGAGGCTACCTATTCCATCAAAATAACTTCTCAGATTTGTTCGATCCGTTGGGAATGCTCCGTTTGATGCCCAAATATAATAGCTTCTTTGTCGTGATAGTCTTGAATATATTTCACTCCTTCTTCTTTCCAAAAATTCCAATATCTTTCTTCCATTTTTAAAATTTGCCTTTGGACCTCAGACCATTCTTTGCCGTAGATTGGATAAGTGAAGAACGTTACAACTAAAAAGGCGATTATTAGGAACAGGGTTTTTGCGGGGAATTTCCTTGATAAATTCATCACACATTTGTCCTCTCAAATAGGTAATTAATAAAAATCCATTGTTAAAAGGATGAAACAGAAGCTCTCAGCGTTATGAATATTCAAAGGAGTGCGAAAATCAGATGAGAACCGCATTCGATGTTTAAAATGGACAACCGCTTCGGGTCGGTTTGAATAGGAAATTCAGAATTAATTTAAGTGAACCTATATCCAAATCGATGGGGTTTGGTCAATCAAAATAAGGATATTAAAAACTGTTGAGTCGAGTAGACCGAGGGAACTTCCCCCTCAGTCCCTCACAGAATCGGACAAGAACCTCTCGGTTCATCCGGCTCTTATCGACCAGCCGATTGTCGCACCAGCCGCCAATGCGCAAACAGGTAAGGCATCTGTTTGGCAATGCGCCCAAGCCAATAAAAAGCTCTGCGTCTGCGACGGCGTAACTTTTTGTACTTGCGCATGGCCCATCGTTGCAATGCGCCGTTGAGTTGATTGAAAATCGGGTAAAGTGCTGACCTGTAAAACTGCCCGTAATAATTAATCCAGCCGCGTATGATCGGATTAAACATACACGCCAGATCTTTAATGGACTTTTCGGTCATTCGATGAATCCGCCAACCTCTGATTGTTCTGCGTATGGATTTAGCCGCCTCATCGCTTACGGCTGGAAGAAAACTCACAAAGAATTTTCCATACCGATCTTTCGATAACCGAGGCCGAAACGTATACCCCAGAAAATCAAACTTCTCATTGGGGTAATTACCTTTCCTGGACGAGTCCTTGCAGTAGACAATCTTAGTCTTCTCAGGATTCAGTTCTAACCCGCATTGGTTGAGGCGCTGCTCGATGACGGTTCTGATCCACTTGGCTTGTTTCTCGCTTCTGCAGTGCACTAAAATGTCATCGGCGTAACGTTCGAACGGTATGCTCTTATAATTGCGCCGCATCCATTCATCAAATGCATAATGCAAAAACAAGTTAGCCAGTAGCGGACTGATCACCGAGCCCTGCGGTGAGCCTTTTTGCCGGCTGTGAAGCGTGCCATCTTCTGCCTGCACCGGGGCTTTTAGCCACCGCTCGATATAAAGCAATAGCCATTTGCTCTTCGTGTGCTTGCGAACAGCGCACATCAGCAGCTCGTGGTCGATCTGGTCAAAGAAGGCCTTAATGTCACAATCCAAGACCCAGTCGTATCGCCAACATCTTTTGCGCGCCACACCGACGGCCTCAGTGGCTGTCTTGCCCGGCCTAGTCCGGGTGAAAATAACAATCAACTCCCGGCTCAAAGTACATCTTGGCTACCATCTGGGCGATCCGATCCGATACCGTCGGCACGCCCAGCTTTCTTTGACCACCACCCTTTTTGGCAATCTCAACCGATCGTACCGCTGGCGGAAAATAGCTACCCGAAGACATGCGATTCCAAATCTTGTAAAGATTATTTTTCAAATCTTTTTCAAAATCCGCAATCGACTCTCCGTCGACACCGGCGGCGCCCTGGTTGGCCTTTACCCGCTTGTAAGCCTCAAATACAACTCGTTTGGAAATACAAAACGGCTTTGCTTTACTCAATGGCTCCTCCCATTTATCGGTTGACCATATCCTAAAGCTGATCGATGCAACCCCTTCGCTCCATCCCCATTACAGAGACTTCATCACTAATACGAGTTGCTCCGCCCCTGTGCCTCGCATCGGTACTCTGATTCTTGTGGGATCTCCACTTGAATTTCTCCCTTAACATCGAAACGACAGGTTCCCACGTTCCGCACAAAAGCCTAACCCAGAGTCACGCCATCTTTACGCCGGAGGCCGCTTAGGCAGTAAGCAGGTTGCCCCTAAACTTATCCTGGACCCAATATAGAAGCCCAGTTTTGACCTCGTCCATCATCTTTCGACGCCTCATCGAATGGTTCGCTTGCGCTCGTCTCTCTGAGTCACACCTGCCACGATCCTTTGCCGTGACTTTTCCTAAACGCTCACTACCCTGGCTCTTTACCAACGCAGCTTTAGGTGGTTTGAAGCCTGCTCCTGCAAGCCGGCTCCGAGGGGCCCGCCCTCATCTTCTGCGCAGTTACGCACACTTTATACAAAGTGCGCTCGTGGCGCACTATATTGAGATTATGTTGAAAACCGCAAAATTCCAGGTACCGTAATCTGGTATCACAAATTTTGAGAGCAGGTCAATTTAGCATAGATTTTGGAATAATCGCAAATTGAACGGCTAACATCACCGGGTAGCAGCCAGCGACTTGGATTTGAGAATGAGTCTGGTCTGCCACTCCGGTACATGTTCTTGTTATGTCCCTTTTGTATTTTGCCCCTACGCCTCGCGTACAAGAAGCCCGACCGGGAAATGGTCACTAAAACCGTCTACGTTAATGTTGCTGCTGGCATCGCCTTTCGGTAAGCCGAAGCGGATCGGGCCCTCTCCCTTCAGATGCGAGACCATTTCTTGAAAGGCGATGATGCCGGCCGAGCTATCTACGACCTTGAAATCG
>JASFIV010000087.1:0-15683 GCA_050122475.1 Desulfobacterales bacterium
ATAATTTTCTGGGCAATACCCACATTATTAACCGCGTGGACAATGGCCTGTCTCACATTAACGTCCTTGAATTCGGGCCGGCGCTTCTGGTTCAACTGAACCGTGATAATACGGCCGCCGGAATAGGTCACCAGCTTGACTTTGGGATCTTTTTCAATCCGCTGGAAATCCTGGGGCGGTACCGGTGAGATGAAATCGACATCGCCGGAAAGCAGGGCCGCCACGCGGGTGGCATCCTCTTTGATCTGCGTCAGGATAATCTTGCTGACGTTGCCGGGAGAATCCTTATCCCAGTAATCGGCGAATCTTTCAAAGACATAGCGGGCACCCTGTTCCCATTCGACGACTTTGAACGGACCGGTACCGGAGCTGTTTTGCAGCGCAAATGAGGGGCCGATTTTGACGACCGCATCCTTGGGCTGACCGGTGGCATCCGTTCCGCTATAGAATTTGCTGTCCAGCGGGAAGATATAGGTGGCCATGTTGATCAGCAGCGCGTAGGGTTTTTTGGTTTTGATGTCGACGGTGTGATCATCGACCACCTCGCAGCCGGCAAACGGCTCGAAAAGTCCCTTGAAATCTTCGCTTTTGTAAAAGCGCTCAAAGGTAAATTTGACGTCCTTGGCGGTAAAGGGGTTGCCGCTGTGAAATTTGACGCCCTTGCGCAGATAAAAGCGCATGGTCAGGGGATCGACGCGCTCCCAGCGCTCGGCCAGGCGGGGCTCAAAACTCATATCCTGGGCGTAACGGACGAGCGGGTCAAAAGTCCAGTGTGAATACTGCAGCATCCCCCCGGACAGTTGGACCTGCGGGTCCTGGGAGACCGGGCCGGCATCCAGGCCCAATTTCAACGTTTTGGCGCCTGCGATCGAACCCAGGGAAAAGATCATTAAAACGGCTAGACTAAAGATAACAATTTTTTTCATTAGATCCTCCTTTCCTCATTCCTTTTTTTATTAACCCTCCGTATTGAAAACACTTCGTGTGGCAAGAAAACAGTTGATCTGTTTTACTAATGGATAGGTATAAAAAATAAGACGACGATGGTCAAGAAAGAAAAGTAAAATAGATAGTTATCTATTAATATTAATAACTATTACCTGGATATAGCATGAAAATTAATGAGATGTTTAGCGTATAATTAGAACAGCTGAGCTGTCTAATCGGCAGGATTTAGACAAGACCAAGGTGTTATAATCGCTTACCCAGCCCGATGACATCGTCTTTCAAGTACCCCAGATGTTCATAAAAGGAGATCACAGCCGCGTTGGATGTGCGAACCTGCAAGTTGATTTTGGGACATCCTCGTTTTTTTAGGGCAGCCTCGGCCCATTCCATCATACGGCGACCCATTCCTCGACGCTGATAATCCGGATCGACCGCCAGATAATAGATCCAGCCGCGATGCCCGTCATAGCCGGCCATCAGTGTGGCCACGATGCGGTTGCCGATAACACCCACAAAAAACAGCTCGGCCTGGACCCGGCTTTTCATTTCAATATCTTTATGGGGGTCATTTTGCGGGACCACCAGGTTACAGCGCTGCCACAAATCGATGACCGCTGGCTGATCGGCAGCCTGGTAGGATCGAATTCTAAATTCTGTTTTCCCGCCGTCAACAATTGAACTGCCTTTTATCTCAAAGGGATTATAGCCCGGCGTAATCACCAGATTTTCTTTTTTATTAAGGATGTCGGGCCGGTAAACGCTTTCAGCCCAGTCGTCAGGCGCGACTTCTTCAAAGGCGACGGATACCGATTTTTCTTCACACACGGCAATCTGCGTGACGTTCTTGACGATTTCACGGGCAAGCTGTTTTTTCTGTTCTGCAGACCTTCCGGGGTAGAGCTTTACTGTAATGTGGGGCATCGGTTTATCCTTTTTCGAAATTAATATATAAAAAAAGGTGTCAACGTTCAGCTGTTAGGCTCCGGTTGGTGTCAGATTTCAACATCCTGGCCGCTGGCGTCTCGCTCCTGGCTCCTGGCCAGGAACCAGTGACCAGCAGCCAGCAGCCAGTAAACTCTTCGAGGAGATATAGGCAAACGGAATCCAAGTCAAGCTGATATATATAAGCTTTCTCAAAAATAGTAGATCACATAATTAGGTTAGCCGGTTTAGCCTGTTGAGCCGGCCGAAGGTCCTCGTGAAACGGGATTGTACGCCCTATAAAAGGAATGTAGTCGAATTTTAATTCAATTAGCCGGCAAACGGCCTAACGGGTAAAGTGCTCAACCAAAGGCCCTTAGATGCATTTTAAAATAGCTTCTGATTTTGACTTCGCTGCTGAGTTGATTATTTTTATTTTATTTGCTTTAAGAATATGAAATGGTTAGCCAGCCTATAGTTCTATTTTTCGATAACGAGAACGAAGACGTCGACGAGGACGAAGACAAGCTGAAGAAACGATGCCTGATTTCGTACTCGTCCTCGACAACCGTATTTTGAATTCTTCTGGTACTGTATGCGTATAGGGTAAGAGGTTACTGACAGGTGCTTCGGGCAGGAGTGAATAGATGATACTGGCAGCAGTGGTTTCGATCTTCATTTTGGCTTTGGTAGCGCCGTGGCTGCAGCGGTTACTGCCGAATCGAGCGGGCTGGGTGCTGGGTATTTTGCCGCTGGCACTGACGGTCTTCTTTGCCTCCAAAATACCGCAGATTAATGCGGGGCAAATCATCAACGAATATCATATCTGGGTCCCCACTCTGGGTGCCAGCCTGTCCTTTTACCTTGACGGTCTCAGTCTGGTTTTTTCGCTGTTGATTTGCGGCGTGGGCGCCTTGATTGTAATCTACTCCGGGGGATATCTATCCGGACACACCCACCTCGGTCGGTTTTACACCTTTATGCTGTTTTTTATGGCCTCGATGCTTGGCCTGGTTTTGGCCGGCAACCTCATCAGCCTCTTTGTCTTCTGGGAGCTGACCAGTATCAGCTCTTATTTTCTGATCGGTTTTGACCACCAGCGCGAATCCGCCCGTACGGCTGCGCTGCAGGCTCTTCTGGTTACCGGAACGGGGGGTCTGGTGCTGCTGGCAGGGATGCTGTTGATGGGCTGGGCGACCGGAAGCATGGAAATCAGCGAGCTGCTGACCCGCGCGGATATGATCCGGGGCAATGCGCTCTATATCCCGATATTGATACTGGTATTGCTGGGCGCCTTTACCAAATCGGCCCAGGTCCCGTTTCATTTCTGGTTGCCGTCGGCCATGGAGGGCCCGGCTCCGGTCAGTGCGTTTCTGCATTCGGTAACCATGGTCAAAGCCGGTGTCTATCTGCTGTTGCGCTTAAGCCCGGTGCTGGGGGGCACCGAAATCTGGCAGCTGACGCTCATGCTATTTGGCGCCGCCACGGTTGTTACCGGCGCTTTTATGGCGCTGGTTCAAACGGACTTCAAGCTTTTGCTGGCCTATTCAACCGTAAACGGCCTGGGAACCCTGGTATTTTTAACCGGAGTGGGAACCCCGCTGGCCATCCAGGCTGCCATGGTTTTTTTGGTGGTGCATGCGCTGTATAAGGGCTCGCTTTTTCTAGCCGCCGGCGTGGTCGATCATGAAACCGGCAGCCGGGATTTAACCCGGCTGAAGGGCTTATCGCGTCAGATGCCCCTGATAACCGTTGCGACTGTCTTATCGGCAGTTTCCATGGCCGGGCTGCCGCCCCTGCTGGGTTTTGTCGGCAAAGAGCTTATCTATGAATCCATTTTAAACATCACCGGATTTCGCTGGCTGTTTCTTGCCGCTGCTGTTTTGGCCAATGCGGCCTTGCTGGCCGCAGCTGCAATTATCGTTTTACGCCCGTTTTTCGGTGAACCGGAAACGCCCCAGCCAAAAGCGCATAAGCTTTCCCTGAACCTCTGGCTGGGGCCCGTGCTGCCCGCCCTGCTGGGGCTGATTCTGGGTTTGCTGCCGGATCTGGTAAGCCAATCAGCGGTTGCCAGTGCCGTATCCGCGGTAGTGGCGCGGCCGGTGGAAATGCATCTGGCTTTGTGGCATGGGCTGACGCCCATGCTGGCTTTGAGCGGCCTGACGATCGTGTGTGGTGCGTTAATTTATCTGATCCATACCGGAGCGCGCCGGCTCGCCCAGCGCGGTGCCTGGCTGGCGGCCCGGGGACCGGCGGCATGGTATTTCAGCTCGCTCGAAGGTCTAAAAAAGCTGGCCGCCTGGCAGACGCGCGTGCTTCAAAGCGGCTATTTGCACCACTATGTACTGGCGATAATGCTTACCACCCTGGCGCTGGTCGGGTATACGCTGGTCTATAAGGGTGGTTTTCAATTTTCGCTTGAAATCGGCGATATTCGATCCTTTGAGCTGATCGTTGCGATTTTAATGCTGGCGGCGGCATTTGTGACGGTATGGGTGCCCTCGCGGATTGGCGCCATCGTCGCCATGGGCGTGATCGGCTACGGGCTTGCCCTGATATTCGTTGACTTCGGGGCACCGGACCTGGCGATGACTCAGTTTCTGATCGAGACCATGACGGTGATTCTTTTTGTGTTGGTGATTTATCGATTGCCAAAATTCAAAGAGGAATTTGCGCGCGTCCACCGGCTACGCAATGCCCTGGTGGCCGTGGCCAGCGGCCTGCTGATGTCGGTTCTGGTGCTGGTGGCCCTCAGTGTGCGCGAAGGATCGCGCCTTTCCGGATTTTTTGCCGAAAACAGTTATATCCTGGCGCACGGCAGAAATATCGTCAATGTTATCATCGTCGATTTTCGAGCGCTGGATACCCTGGGCGAAATTACGGTTCTGGCGCTGGCCGGTGTGGGGGTTTACACGCTGCTGAAGTTGAAACCGGAAGACAGTGAGGCCATAAAAATGCCTGAAGAAGGTTGAACCCGGAGGAGGTCTCACGCAAAGCCGCTAAGGCGCAAAGAAAGATAATTAAAATTTAAAAACCTTGGCGACTTTGCGTCCCACGCCCGCCATCGCAAACCGCTCAGGCGAGGCGGGCGGGTTTGAGAGAGGCTTTAAGCTTGGGTTCAGATGAGTCAATATAAAATTTAGCTTTGAAACTTGAACAGCTGAATAGCAGGGTAATCTATTAAAAAAAACTAAGGGTACACAAATGCAATCAGTGATTCTAAGTACGGCTACGCGGATTTTAATGCCGATGCTGCTGTTGTTTTCGGCCTTTATTCTGTTCCGTGGACATAATCTGCCGGGGGGTGGATTTATCGGCGGCCTGGTGGCATCGGCCACCTTTATCCTGCACAGCTATACCTATGGCGTCCGCAGCACGCTGGCGTTATTGCGCATTTCACCTCGAACGCTTATTGGTGTCGGCTTGCTGCTGGCGCTGGGTAGCGGCTGCGTCTCGCTTTTTGCCGGCAAGCCGTTTATGACCGGCCGGTGGGGAGAAATTCACATCAGCACAGAGGAGATCTGGCACCTGGGGACCCCCATTTTTTTTGATCTGGGGGTCTACCTTGTGGTGATCGGGGCGGTGTTGACCATCATCTTAACGCTGGCGGAAGGAGATTAAAGTGGAAATTCTGGCAGCCATAGTGGTAGGGGCATTGTTCGGGTGCGGCATTTATCTGCTGATGTCCCGATCTCCGGTGCGCCTGATCATTGGTCTGGTGCTGCTATCCAATGCCATCAATCTACTGATTTTCGTGGCAGCCGATTTAATTCGCGGCAAAGCACCCCTGATACCACCGGACGCCTTGCGCTCTATTGAAGCCACCGCCGATCCGCTGCCCCAGGCTTTAATTTTAACAGCCATTGTCATTTCCTTTGGTGTCCTGGCATTTGCGCTGGTGCTGTTCAGCCGAACGTTTAAGTCGACGGACGCAACTTCACTTGATGAAATGAAAACGACGGACACATGAAGCTGTTATTGATATTACCGATTCTGATTCCATTGACCACAGCCGCTTTTTGCCTGCTGCTGTGGCGGCACCGGACTGCTCAGCGCCTGCTGGGCCTGCTGGGATCTGCCGCCCATCTGCTGGTGGCGCTTTTGCTGCTGTGGACGGTCCGGCAGGACGGCATTTTTGCCACTCAGGTGGGAAACTGGCCGGCACCGTTCGGCATTACTCTGGTGGCCGATCTGCTAAGCGCCATCATGACAGTGTTGGGTGCGTTGATGGGGTTTACCGTGGTCGTCTATTCCCTGGCCAGCATGGACAAGAACCGGGAGTCATTCGGCTATTATGCCTTTTTCCATTTGTTACTGATGGGTGTCAGTGGTGTTTTTTTAACCGGAGACCTGTTTAATCTCTACGTCTGGTTTGAAGTCATGTTGTTATCGTCCTTTATCCTGCTGGCGCTCGGGGGCGAAAAACATCAGCTGGAAGGCGCCATCAAATACGTTACGCTCAATTTAGTCTCCTCGGCTCTGTTTTTAACGGCCCTGGGTATTCTGTACGGGATGCTCGGCACCCTCAACATGGCGGACTTATCGGTTCAGATCAGCGAGGGGAAGCATGCCGGCGTTGTTAGCACCCTTTCCATGTTGTTTCTGGTGGCCTTCGGCATCAAATCTGCTCTTTTCCCGCTTTTTTTCTGGCTGCCGGCTTCCTATCATACACCGCCGGTAGCGGTTTCGGCCATTTTTGCCGGTTTGCTGACCAAGGTGGGAGTGTACACGCTCATCCGGGTGTTTACACTTTTGTTCTCGCAGGATATTGCCTACACCCACACTATTATTCTGGTCATTGCCGGCTTCACCATGGTGACGGGTGTGCTCGGAGCCATGGCCCAAGATGAGTTTCGCCGGATCCTTTCCTTTCACATCATCAGCCAGGTGGGTTACATGGTTCTGGGATTAGGGCTGTTTACACCGCTGGCGCTGGCCGGATCCATTTTTTACATCATGCATCATATTATCGTTAAAACCAATTTGTTTCTGGTCAGCGGCGTGGCCCGCAGGCTGCAGGGCTCCTATCAACTGGATCGACTCGGCGGACTTTACCAGACAGCGCCGGCGCTGACGGCAATTTTTTTGGTTTCCGCCTTTTCGCTGGCGGGCATTCCGCCCTTGTCGGGTTTCTGGGCCAAGCTGATTTTGGTAAAAGCCAGTCTGGATATGACCGGTTACATCATTGCCGCCACCGCGCTGGGGGTGGGTCTGCTAACCCTGTTTTCGATGGCCAAGATCTGGGCGGCGGCCTTCTGGGGCAACCCGCCCGAGACAATGGACGCTGGCGCGGAGCAATCCTGGAAGACATTCAGCCTTTCAGAAAAAACCGCGCTATATCTACCGATGATCCTGCTGGGTGCGCTAACCCTGACAATCGGACTGATGTCGCAGCCTTTTTTTGAGCTGGCCACCCGAGCCGCCGAGCAGCTTCTGAGTCCGGCGGGTTACATTCAAGCCGTTCTGGGAGGAAGATAAAGTGAGACAGATAAACGTTATTTTAGGAAATATTTTCTTGCCGCTGGTCTGGATGGCCCTGACCGGAGCCTTTACCTTTGCCAATTTTGCAGTTGGCTTTGTCATCAGCACGCTGGCCCTGTGGCTGATCAGCTCTCCGGCGGATGTTACCCTGATTGTTTATATGACCCGTTTTTTGCGGTTTATCGGATTTTTCTTTTTCTTCGTCTGGGAGCTGCTCGTGGCCAATTTGCGGGTGGCCTATGAAGTTTTAACACCTGGATTCCAGATGCGGGCGGCCATCATTGACATTCCCCTGGATGCCGAATCCGATCTGGAAATTACGGTTCTGGCCAATCTGATCACGCTGACGCCGGGCACCCTGAGCCTGGATGTTTCTCCGGATCGAAAAACGCTGTATATCCATGCCATGCACGTCGACGATGTGGAGCAATTCCGAAAGGATATCAAACAGCGTATGGAGCGGCGGGTCATGGAGGTGTTTAAATGATATTGCAGGCGGCCATTAATTTCATTGTCTTCCCCTTGCTGAGTTTGACGCTTGTACTGGGCTTCATTCGTTTGCTTCTGGGACCGACCCTACCGGATCGCATCATTGCCTTTGAGCTGATATCGATTACCGCCGCCGGTATCATTGTGGTGTCGGCCATCACCACCGATCAGGCCGTTTTGCTGGATGTGGCCAGTGCCTGGGCCATCATATCCTTTTTAAGCGTCATCGCATTTTCGTATTATATTGAAAAATGGAGGGGCCGGCCATGATTGAGATTCTGATATCCGCATTGCTTGTCATCGGCGCTTTTTTTATGCTGGTCGCCGGCCTGGGGATGTTGCGCATGCCGGACCTGTTTTTGCGAATGTCCTGCAGCACCAAAGCGGCTACCATCAGCGTCGGTACTTTGTTGTTTGCCCTGGCGCTGTATTTTGAGGATCTGGGCGTGGCCACCCGGGCGCTGGCAACCATTTGCTTCATATTTCTGACAGCACCGGTGGGCGCTCATCGGATTGGCCGCATTGCCTATCTGGTGGGTGTGCGTCTATGGGAAGGAACGATTACAGATGAGCTCAAGGGGGTTTATCCGCCCGATGCCTGCCTGCCTTTTGGTCAGGAATGCTTGATCCCCGATATGGACGCCCCGGAAGTGAGCACGGATATCGAGCAAGGCCCGGAATAAGAGAAAAAAAGCCCGGCAGTCTGAATGCCGAGCCGAGCCTTCCATCGCATCGTTTTTCAGATTATTTGCTGGTCGTCATTTCCATGTAGTGCTCGATCAGTTTCTGTTCATCGGTTGCAGTAATCTCATCGGGCAATCTTTTTTCTGCCAGCGCAATGGCGGTATCGATCAGTTCGGAGCGGATTACGTTTCTGGCTTCCACGATCTGATTCTGGATCTTTCGCTGGGCGCCTTCCAGCAGCATCCGGCTTTCCTGCTGGGCCTTTTCAATGATTTGCTGTTTTTTTGTTTCACCGTCTTTAATGATTCTCTGTTTGATCTGTTCAAACCGATCCGTGCTTTCATTCAATATTGTTGTTGCTTCTTTAACTTTTTCGGCGGCCGCTTCTTTTTGCTGCTCATATTTTTTGATCTGGTAATCGATCTCTTCGCGGCGATTGACCAAAAAGTCTTTGATCGGTTTGCGGCCGAACTTAAACAGGACAACGGCGATGATCGCAAAATTCAACCAGCGCATGATCAGATCAAATAAGGGGCGCCAGTCTTCTGTTGCCTCGGCCGCCAGAGCATCGGGGCAGCATACCATTAGCGCCGTTATAACGGCAAACAAATAGCAGCTATAGAAAACGATCTGTTTTTTAGACCTCATGATTTCTGACTCCGATGCAGAACCGCGGCAATAATCTGTTTTGACAGATTCTCAGCTTCCATCTGAACCTGTTTACGCGCTGTTGCAATCTGGTGATCGACTTCCTTTTCAGCCTCGATCGTCATAGCGTTGATCTCTTCGCGAGTCGATGCCATAATCTCGTCAGCCTGCTGCTGGCCTTTGGCAGTGAGCTGTAACCTTTGCTCAGAGGCTTCATTTCTGACTTCATTTTCCCGCGTCTGTATCTGATCGGTCAGCTTTTCATACTCGCTGCGCGCCTCGTCGATATCCTGCTGGATACGGTCAATGTGTGATTTTCTTTCATCCATGACTTGGCGCAGAGGGCGAACCATAATGCGATTGATAATGAACAGAAAAATCAGAAAAGAGATCATCTGAACAATCAATGTCTCGTTGATGCTGATGAGCGCGATATTGCTGATAATCTGCATATTTCGTTTTCCACAGGTACGGCGGTTATGAGTCTAACCTTGGCGTTGACCGAGCTTTTCGCCGGATCTGCGATCTGTTGATTTTAGTAAACCACAAACAAAAGCAAAAGTGCGACAACCAAGGAGTAAATACCGGTTGATTCGGAGACAGCCTGCCCGACGAGCATGGTTCGCGTTAACAAACCGGCCTCTTTGGGGTTTTTCCCGATGGCCTCGCATGCTTTGGCTGCCACCATGCCCTGGCCGACACCCGGTCCGATGGCACCCAGTCCCATTGCCAGACCGGCACCGATAAATGCCGCTGCTTTTACAATTTCTGCGCCTTCGATTGCCATTTTTCCCTCCCTTTTATGTATTGAATATTGTAGATTGAATATTGAATATTTAAGGTTCGCCTTCGGCGGATCTATTTAAAAACCTATTAAAAAATAGCGGAGCGACACGCGGCGCAAGCGCCTGCGCTGCGCGAGCGACATCCACAAATATACAATATACAATTATCAATATTCAATGGATTGTAGTTATACTACAAAAATAAGCACCAGACTGATGACCATTGAATAAATGGCTGTTGATTGTGAAACCGCCTGGCCGACCAGCATGATCCGCATCAAATCACCTGCATGATCCACATTTTTAGCCACCCATCTGACCGCGCCTTCAGCGGCCATACCATTGCCGATTCCAGGCCCGATTCCGCCGAATCCCATGCAAAGTCCGGCTGCCAGAAGTGCCATGGGGGTCATCAGCAGGCTGGACTCAGGAAATGTTTTAAACATCAAGATAAAGCTGATCAGCAGGCCAAAAATAGACGGGGTTTGTGCAACAGCCTGACCGATCAGCATCAGGGTGGTAACACTGGTGACCGCCTGCGGTGTTCTTGCAATGCCCTCACAGCTGGCACCGGCGGCCAGCCCGCCGCCGTAGCCTGAACCGATGGCCGCCAGACCTGTGCTCAAACCGGCTCCCACCAGGGCGGCCCAGGTGGGGTTCAATGCCGCACCACCGAATTTAATGAATATTAGCATCAACGCCACTACCATGGCAAAAATCGCCGGTGTCTGGCAAACCGCCGAGCCGATAAGCATATTCGTTGTTAATTGTGAGCCGGCTGCAGGTTGGCGCGATAATCCGAAACAAGCCTCGCCGCCCGGATTGCCGGCACCGATGCCCGATCCGATAGCGCCAAAGCCCATGCAGAGCCCGGCTCCGAAATACGCAGCGGCGTCTAACAAGCCGGGGCTGGGCGGACTGACAAAAAGCAGTAAGATGGTGATCACCAGGGCAAAAATCGAGGCCGACTCGGCGATGGCCTGACCGACCAGCATGTTCTTAAAAATATCGCCGGATATCTTGGGATTGCGCGAGACGGCCAAATTGGCCTTGGCGGCGGTATAGCCCTGTCCGACGGCGGCGCCGATCGCACCAAGGCCCATGGCAATGCCGCCACCGCCATAGGCTGCTATTTTAATAACCGTTTCGACTTCAAATTCCATCTGTCATTTCACCTGTACTGAGATATAAACCACCGTCAGCATGGTAAATACGAACGCCTGGATGGTGCCGACAAAAAGGCCGAAAAAGGCGTACAAAAAGGGCGGCAGCACCAGGTTTAATGTTAGATATGAAACGACCAGGATAATAATTGATCCACCCAGAATGTTTCCAAATAAACGGAAGGAAATGGACACGATTTTGGCCAGTTCGCCAATCAGGTTCAGGGGCATCATAAAGAAAATCGGCTGGAAATACTCTTTGCTATACGCTTTGAATCCTTTGGTCTTAATACCGGCATAATGCGCAATAAAAAAACCGAGTAGTCCCAGTGCGAAGGTGGTGTTTAGATCCCGGGTCGGTTCCTCGAGGTGAGGGATAATGCCCAGCCAGTTGGACAGCAGCAAAAACATGAAAAGGGCGCAGACCAGGGGAGCGTATTTTTGGCCCAGCTCTTTGCCGAGCGCATCTTCGGTAAGGTCGTATAAAACAGACACGATGAATTCCCCCAGCGCCTGGACGGGTCGGGGAATTATGCTTTTTTTATAGCGGGCAAACAGGCCAAGCATGATCAGCAGGCCAAAGACGAGCCAGGTCATAGCCACGACTTTAAGGTTTATGGTGATGTCGTGACCTAAAAACGGAATAATCAGTTGAGACAATCTGCCGATTTCGCCCATAAATCTACCATTTAATTAAATGCGTTTACCGCGCACGGATGGAATCTGTGTTAGCAACTGACCGGCCAAAATAACGATCTGGATCATGAATACACCCACGATCACGGCTACCAAATCGAACTGTTCGAATTTTACGGCTGCGACCAAAGGGATCGCCAGCAATATATATCTAAAAACGATTGAGCCGATGGATATTGAAAATATTTGGCGTTTTGAACGTCCGAATTTGTATCCGATGGATTTGGCCATTAAGATGAAATTGAGCACACTGAAAAGCGTGCCGAGGATCAACCCTTTGCCCACCGGTTTATAGCCCATTACAATGAAAACCAGCCCTACAATGATTGCCAGCCACAGCGCTCGTTGTGTGATCTGTTTTTGTGCCTGTTTAACGGCTTCCATTGCTTGAATTTCCTTTTTTATGTGACTGATTGTCAAGTGTTTGGATAATCTGGCGATAGACGGTAACAGCACCGCCAACAACACCTAAAATAATAAAGATGGTAACAAACACGCCTCTGGTACCCAGCCATTTGTCCAGATACAATCCGATAAAAAAGCAGAAAAGAATGCATCCGGCCATCGTCAGGCCGATTTGCATGACGATTGAAAGATGCTCAGCCCAGGCGCGATTTTTTTTATAGTTAAAAACCATATTGCTGTTTTAAAACGTTTTCGATTACCATAGCAACAAAATCTTTGCAAGCAGTTTCCTATCGCTCGAAGGGTGCAAAACCAAACTTGACAGCTACGGGTTGGTTCCTATAATCAATATGTTATCCAACTTTATATAAAGTTATTTTCGTTTACGCTAGCCCGAAAGGAGCTTAACGATGGCGGTCATTACAATCAGTAAAGAATTTGGGTGCGATGCGGGGCAAGTCGCCGCTATTGCCGCCGAAAAATTGGGTTATGAACATATCGGTAAAAAGCTGACCGCCGAGATTGCCAAAGACCTGAACTTGTCGGAAGCCGAGGTCGAAACCTTTAAGCAGACATCCCAGTCCAGAATTATTCGTTTGATGGACCGTTATACCTGTACGCTGGTTCAAAAAGTGGTTGATCGTGAACATGGCTGTCTGGACGATGCCAATTACTTTGAAAGTACCCGGAAACTGGTCGAGAAATTATATGATGCCGGCAACGTCATTATTCTCGGATGGGGCGGGCAATGCATTTTACGCGGCAAACCCGGCACCCTGCATGTTCGCCTGATCAAAGAGGAAAACCTTAAAATTGAGAAAGTCATGCAGGCTTATGACTTAAACCGCCTGGCTGCCAAAAAATTGATAGAAAGGGAAGAAAAAGATTCGAGCGCCTATGTCAAACATTATTTCAATGAGGATTGGAACGACGCTCGCCTTTACGATCTGATCATCGATATGGGCAAACAAACAGCGGAGCAGGCGGCCGATATTATCTGCAATAATATCAATGCCTGAATCTGCGTGAAAATAGATGCGTATATAAAAGCCCATGACGCGCGCAGATTTCAGGTCATACCGTAATTTCCAGCATCGGCTTAGGGGATAAAACCGATGCCCGTTCCATTTGCTGATGCGATTTTACCCTTTCAGTCGCTTTTCTATATTTTCAGGGAGGACATATAACATGGGAAAGATTTTCAAAACTGTTGCCGTATTGCTGGGCGCTCTGCTAGTGAACACCGGTTTTTCCAGCGCCAATTCCCAACCGCCGTCTGTAGGCGGCATGTTACCCGATTTTTCCCTTGCCGTTCCTAAAAATGATGACCACCAGAGCTATCTGGGAATCGCCGGCAAGGAGACCTTTTCCATTCCAGAAATCAAAGCCGATGTTGTCATTATCCAGATATTTAGTATGTACTGACCCTACTGTCAGAGGGGGGCTCCCTCTGTGAATGAGATGTATCGTAAAATCGAAAGCGATAAGCGCCTGAAAGGCAAAGTCAAATTGTTGGGTATCGGTGCCGGCAACACGGCATTCGAGGTCGGTTATTTTAAAAAAGCATACAATATTCCGTTTCCCCTGTTCCCGGATGGCAATTTTGCAATCCATCAAAAGATCGGGGAAGTACGAACACCTTTTTTTATTTGTATACGCATAAAGAAAGACGGCGGCCACCGGGTCTTCTACTCCCAAGTGGGTGGTGGCAAAGATGCGGATCAGCTCTTGAAGAAATTACTCAAGGATTCAGGATTATGATGAGGAGGTGATATCATTGAAAAAATCCATCATTATATCCATTATCGCAGGACTGATCATTTTTCTAAATATGACGAATGCAGATGCTGCCTCAGAGGCATTTAAGGACAATATCTATAATCCGGGCCAATTAAAGCCGGTTGACAGTACATTAAAAGTCAAAGTCGGTGACCTGGCGCCGGATTTTACCCTGCCGTCGGTATCAGGGGACGACGTTACGCTAAGCCAATACCGGGGCAAAAAACATGTGGTCATTTCTTTTGTTCCGGCAGCCTGGACGCCGGTTTGTTCCGACCAGTGGCCGGGATATAACATTGTCAAGCAAATGTTTGACGAAAACGATGCGGTTTTACTCGGCATTACAGTGGATAACATCCCCACGCTTTATGCCTGGACGAAGCAAATGGGCCAACTGTGGTTTCCCGTTCTGAGTGATTTCTGGCCGCACGGAGCGGTGGCTAAGAAATATGGTGTGTTGCGGTCCAGCGGAGTTACCGAGCGGGCATTGATATTTATTGATAAAAAGGGAATCATACAAGATATCCAGGTCTCGGATATCAACGTCAGACCGGACCTGGCGCAATGTGCGACTACTTTAGAAAAAATGAACAAATAAAAAAAGCTGTCTTGAGAATGCATCTAACGCCCAATGGCTGCGTTACAATCCGCTGCGAAATGCTCACGTACTTGCGCGTACGCTCCACTTTCGCAGGGTCTTGCGCCTTGCTTTGTTGAACACCTCAATTTTATAAAATCAGATTTGAAATCCCGCGTTCATGCGGGGGACGTGATCTACATCCTTAAGACAGCTTTTTGTATTATTAATTGCGGTTATCATTAAATACATTTTGTAAGCTATAAAATTTAAAACATATTAACGTGCTACACAGGATGGCCTAAATGCTTCTAATTCGACCGATGTTCATATGGTCTGCAGTTTTACTCGTAATTGTATTTGCCAGTATCCACGTCCATGCGAATGCCGGCGTTACTGTTGAAAAGATCTCTGAAGCGGCACTCGATGAATTGATCCAATCCGGTAACAATAAAATGGTGATCACCTTCATGGCGGCCTGGTGTGGTCCCTGTATCGATGAGTTGCCGTCGTTAAACAGGTTATACAAAAAGTATAATGACCGGGGATTAAAATTTGTCGGCATCAGCATTGATATCGAAGGACCCCGGGCGATGCAATCCATTATAGACAAACTGAATGTGGGTTTTCCGGTTTACTGGTATGGTGAATCGGCCCTTAAAAAATTTTCCATTTTTGCCATACCGATGGTTTATTTGGTGAAGAACGGCCAGGTTGTCAAAAAGTTGCCGGGCAGGCGGTCCGAGAGAGATCTGGAAAAGAAGATCCGGAAGTTTTTAGATTTATAAATGTTACACGTTCCGCGTTGCGTGTGTCTTGAATTCTCGAGGACAAGGACGAGCACGAAATGAATGACTTGTGTTCACCTATCGTCCTCGCCCTCGGCTATTTTCCAATGATACCTCAACCCAGAAATAGTGAACGACTGCGCTCGCTTGATCGCCCCCAACACCTGATCCACTGTATAGAAATCACTTTTAAATACCAACTGACCTGTGGGCGAGAATACAACCAGTAGCGGTACGGTCAGGCTGCCGACTTCCTTGAGTTTTGCTTTACCGTCCGGATTATTACCGGTAATGTCAACTTTCATCGGTACTACACCGG
>JASFIV010000088.1:0-15606 GCA_050122475.1 Desulfobacterales bacterium
CTAAACACCCAACACTAAACACCAAACACGAAATGAATCATTGATGATGAAATGTCCTGTATGCGGTAGCCTGAATTTTTTTGTCAAAGATCCCGACGATGAATACGAAACCTATGAATTCGAATTGAAGGGCGAGGAGGTTGTCTTTGATGCCGAGGCCGCTGAATCCGATAGCACTGAGGTTAAGAAAGACACGGAAGTATTTTGCGAAAAATGCTCCTGGCACGATAAGTTTCAGGAACTCATTAACAGCTAAACCAAAGCACCCCCCGTATGGCAAATCGCCGCCGGCGGTGCCGAAAAGCTTCAAAGCTCGGCACCCCTGCGGCGATTTTTTCTTACCCTTCTGGCTTGCTGCACCATAAAAAGTGCGTTCTAACGCTAAAAGCAGGTTCAATATAAATAATGAGGACCTCCGCATAATTGGCGGTTTTCACTTTTTGGGTCTTAAAATATTTGTATTCATTTTGACAACGGCTGGCACAGCTCGATGGTAATATCTTCAGGTCCCTTGAAGAAGGCGATTTTCATGTTGGGTATTTCCGTGGGTGACATGAAAAAAGAATACCCCTGCGCCGTGAGATCCTTGAAGGCGAGTTGGATATCATCAACCTCCAGGCCGATATGATCGAGGCCGTATGTCGATTGGGAGGCATCTCCAACCATTTGTTCATCTTCTCTGGCCACTCGCAGATTAATTGTGGTACCTTCGAGATCGAGTGAAGCCCCGTCGGCTGTACCGAATTTTCGGCGATCGATTAGTTCGGCCGCCAGGACTTCCGTAAAAAAGCCAATCATTTTTTCAAGATCTTTGCAGACAATATGAACATGATGAAAGCGATAAGACATATGATTCCTCCGAATTAAAAAGAGCTACGGGATAAAAATGAAGTGCCCCTGAAATAACCATTGCCGCAGAGCATCATTTTATATAATTTTATCGGCACGGTAATCAAGCCCTAACGAGACCGAAATAAGCCACCGGAAATGCTATCAGATAGACACAAGTTTACACCGAAAATATTATCACCCAGTCAGCGCCTGTTTTTCGCTTCCCTGATGGGTCTGATTCTTATACTCGTGATCGCTGGGGCGGCCTCGATCCCTTTCTTTTTTGAATCTTCATCAATACTTTACAAATTCGGCTTTGATCGGGTGCTTCTGCTTGCCGGGCAGGTAATGGGTCTGGTTGCGGGCTGCCTGCTGTTAATTCAAGTCGCCCTGGCTGCCCGCTTAAAATGCCTTGACCGGATTTTTGGCCTGAATCGGCTGTTCAGATATCATCGCCTCAGCGGGATGATCATCGCTGCGCTGGTGATTATCCACCCTATAGCCATATTTATTGCTGATGACAGGATCTTTATTCCGCTACAATGGCGCTACTGGCCGGAATTTATCGGCCTGTTTCTGACGCTGCTGATTGCACTTATGGTGGTTACCAGCCATTGGCGAGTGGAGCTAAGACTTGCTTTCCAGCGCTGGTGGCCGATTCACCGCTTTGCCGCCATGATAGCGGTCATTGCTTTTGGGCTGCATGTGCTGTCGGTTAATGATACCTTTGAGCAAAAACTCCCGTGGCTACTGGCGATCGTGGCCCTGGTCCTGTGCGGGCTTGTGTTTTTGTGGATCCGAACCCGACCCTTACGAAGCCGGGTGAGGCCCTTGCGGATTTCAGCAGTCGAGCCGGCCGGCGCGGATGCGGTTTGCCTGAAAATGGTTGCAGACGGTCATCGTTTGCCGGCTTATCTGCCGGGACAATTTGGCTTCATCACTCTATCATCAGCCCATGTTTCAAATGAGGAGCACCCTTTTACAATCGCCTCAAGCCCAACGCAATTCGACGCCCTCGAAATTGTTGTGCGCACCACCGGTGACTGGACCGCGCAGTTGCAAAATCTCCAGCCGCAGGACGGCGTTTTATTCGATGGCCCCTATGGTCGGTTCAGCCATCTGCCCATTTCCGGACAAACGGAGATCATCATGATTGCCGGTGGTATTGGTATCACCCCGATGCTGAGCATGCTGCGCTATATGGCCGACAGCGAGGATCAGCGCAAAATAACCTTGCTATGGAGCAATCAAACCCCCGATCATATTGTTTTGCCGGATGTGTTTCAAAAGTTTGCAGCGCAATTAAAAGAGCCGCGCATCATGCATGTGATGACCCGCGCTTCTGAATACAGCGGTGAACGGGGACGCCTGGACCGGCCGAAGCTAAAAAGACTGCTTTCTGATTGCAGTCGCTTGGCGGCTGTTTTTGTCTGCGGCCCTGATCAAATGATGAAAGATGTCCATACCCATCTGGTGTCGCTGGGGTTTCTGCAGCGAATGATTTTTATGGAGCGCTTCAGCCTTTAGCCACCGAATCGTTGACACCTGAAGGGGCATCATTATAGTGATTTCATGTAGTCGGATGGCGGCCTTAAAGTTTTATTCGCCAAATCGGATGCCTGTATTTTTGAAGCCGCTAACAAACACTGAAAATAGGAGAAAAATATGCAGAAGATTCTCAAAACCCTGATTGCGATCATGTCTATTGTGCTTTGTGCTAATTTTGCATCGGCTGAATTGGAAAAATGGGAAATCGACAAAGCCCATTCCAGCATTTATTTTGATGTCAGACACACCTACGCCACGGTCAGGGGTCTATTCGAGGACTACTCCGGGTCAGTGCAATTTGATGCCGACAACATGGAAATGGGCAAAATAAGCCTGGAGGTCCGCACCAAAAGCGTCAATACCGGGATTCCCAACCGGGATAATCATTTGCGCGCAGATGAATTTTTTGCCGTCAAAAAATTTCCGACGATGACCTTTGAATCCACCGGGGTAAAAGAGCAGGAGGGTAACCGGTACACCGTTGAGGGCAATCTGACGGTCAAAGACAAGACCCACAAAATTTCCGTGCCGTTCACTTATTTTGGATCACGGGAAAATCCGCTTAAGAAGGGACAACTGGTGGCCGGCTTTGAGGCCCGTTTTTCCATTAATCGTTTGGATTACGGGGTGGGGCCGGGAAAATATGTTGAGATGGGCACCATTGGCAACCCGGTTAATATTTTGGTTACATTGGAGGTGGTCAGACCCAAATAATATGTAGCCAGCTAAAATTTAAAAAGCTGCATTTTATCCAGTTCAAGTGCCACCCAGGTTAAGATGGCAAACGAGACAATGAATACGATGAATCTGTATAGGTTTATCTTCAAATCAACCGCCTTGCACCAAACACCTCAGAAAAAGACAGCTTAATTTTTCATATAAGCAGATGGATACCCCTGCGACCCTATATCCAGCTCGGTTGCTTCTGGCCGCTTTCGATAAACAAAGACTTTTCCTGCCGCATCTTTTTTCCCCAAGCGCTGATTCATAATAGTATCCAATCTGCTCCGCAGAACATCGTAAGAAAAGTGCTGCTTTGCGATTTCATAATTATGATCGATCATTTCTGCAGCTCTGTGGGGCGATTCCAGAATCTCGCTGACCGCCAGCACGGTATCTGCGGTCACGGTTGCATCCATAGTGACCAAATCGAAGCCTTTGGGTTCGATATCGCTGACAAAGGTGGCGTAACGGTTTACCAGCAGCGGTTTCTTTAAATAAATGGCCTCCAAAAAGGCATTGCCAAAACCTTCGTAAAGGCTGGGAAAGGTCACAAAGTCGACATGGTTATAAATATTCCAGAGGGAGTTTCCATTCAGACCCTGTTTCGTATGCTGCCAGGGGCTTGCAATGGGCTTTTGAGCAAGGCGCAGATCAACACCGCTATCAAGGGCATAATTTTTTAACCTGCCTGCGTATTCCCAGCCCTCATCTCCGGCCTCATGGGAAATGAGCAATTTATATTGCGAACCTTCCAAACTTTTAACCAGGTCAATAGCATGTTCAATACCTTTGCGCTGAATGATGCGGGTGGGTTGCAGGATTGTTTTATCGCTCGCTTTCAACCCGAATGATTTCATAAAATCTTTGAAGCCGTTGTGGTGGGTTGGCGGCGGATTATCGAAATCTAGCACATTGGGGATAATGGTTGATCCAATCTTGCGCCGCTGTATTAGGTCATCCTGCGCTACTGAATTAATGACCACATGTTGGATGCTGGATGATTTGGGCGGAAAGTATTTATGTAGATATTCTGTGACGGCATTGGTCTGTAAACGGTTACGTTCCCAGTAAAAATCATGGTGATGGGCAATGGTGGGAATCTGCGTTTCTGAAATCAATTCCGCCAAAGCCAGGCCAAGCGGAATATTTAAGGGAATGGCCAACGCATTTTCAACGATCAGCAGGTCGATGTGAAAATAGGCAATGAAATCCTGCAGCCGGGCTTTTAAAATCCTTTTTAAATTTTCGATGGATTCGGTTACCGCGGCTGTTTTGTTTGTTTTTCCGAAAACCTGCCGGTTGATCCAAAGATTGTACGGATGTTTAAAATGGGCTTCAGATGCCAGATAGCTTTTATCTGGATCTTTGTCCAGCTCGCCGGCAAACCAAGAACAGTTATAACCCTCTCTTTCGAGCACAACCCCCCACTTACCGGCTTCCAGAGAAACTCCGTCCAACCCCGCAAAACGCGTAGAAACAAAACCGATATTCTTGACCATACCCCATTTCCTCCGACCCATTCTGTTAATGTCCTGCGCTAAGCCAGTAATTTAGCCTGCCACTGATGCACATACACGTGAAACGGATTTTGGCTATCCACGAAAAGGGTTAAAAGTGAAACAATTGGCGGGATTGTTTATCGTAACGCTGCAGTCTAGTGGTGGTATTCCTTAGGGGAGAATGTATGCTAAAAAAATCCGAATCACCCCCGGCGCTAAAGTTTGCAATAATCATGCTAAAGCAGGTCATTTGTATAAAAAAAATAAGATAATAAAAACAATTACTTATATTCATATAAAGCGCATCTGATCGCACCTGACGGTAGGTTTTTCCCGGAAATTGGGTAATTTATGTCACACTTCTATAGACACGCTTTTTCACAAAAACCTTAAGTATATCGTGGTCCTACCGATACCCTTGATTGAGTATTGTTTCACGATGGTGCGACGTACTCACACGATCGGGGTGGTTCTCATGAGCCACCCCGAAACTGTTTTTAAGATTAGGTTATGAGTATTGCTGAAACTAAAGTAGATCGTTCTCCAGCCGATAATAAAAATGGTCGTGCCATGTTCACCAACTAAAAAGCTCATGGTATGCTTCCGGGGGTGGCCCCTGAGGTGGGAGGCCACCCCGAAACACTTTCTGACCTACCGTTGACGCAATTGCCTGTTCTCTGAGCGCGAATCTCCCCAGGAATAAAATAATTTGTCGAGCGAGCCGTTTCGCCCTGCTGTGCTTGGATTGACAGATGGGCGTATTATGATTAAAAAAGTTTGTGGTATCTTATCTGGAATCCCATCAGTGAAAATTAGACCGAAAGAGAGCCTGCATGCCGAAACCCAAAAATGCCATGGAGATCTTTCAGCTGCTGGACAAATCCAATTGCCGGGAATGCGGTGAAAAAACATGCCTGGCATTTGCCGGTGCTGTTTATCAAGGCAAACGCAAGATCGCCGAATGCCCCAAGCTGGACAGTCAAACGGTGGAGCGATTTTCAGGGCACGATGACGATATCGATAATACCTTTGTTGAAGGGGCCGACTTTTTAGAACAACTTAAAACTGAGATTGCCGCTGCCGATCTGGCTGAAGCTGCCCAAAGAGTGGGCGCTGAATTTGCGAATGGCAAACTGACCTTAAAGGTACTGGGCAAGGATTTCAGCGTCGATGCAGCGGGCAACCTGTATACTCAGATCCATATCAACCCATGGGTGGCGGTTCCCTTTCTCATTTACATATTGGCCGGCAAGGGGCTGCCGGTTACCGGTAACTGGGTTTCCTTCCGCGAGCTGAAAGAAGGAAAAGAGCGCTATCCGCTTTTTCAAAAGCGTTGCGAAAGGGCGATGAAACGGGTGGCTGACACCTATACGGATCTTTTTGAAGACCTGGTTCACATTTTTAGCGCCCGGAAGGTGGCCAAACAATTTGAATCAGACATATCGGTGGTGTTGCATCCGTTGCCAAAGGTGCCCATGATGATCTGCTACTGGCAGCCTGAAGATGGGCTTGAATCCAGTCTGAATGTTTTTTTTGATGAAACCGCGGACCAAAATCTAAATGCGGATGCGGTGTTCACCCTGGGGGTCGGACTGGCGCAAATGTTCACCAAGCTGTCACTCAGACACGGATTTGACGAGGCCAGATTAATCAAATAAGCGGCGGCCGTAGCGGTAAAACGGATGATAGCTGTACGAAATGAAAAGCCCGCTGACATATGTTAGCGGGCTTTTGATGTCCGATACGATCAAACTGGTCTTCAGGTTTGTTCGACGGGTTTGAGCTGGCCTACGGGATCGCCGGCGAGGCCGTCGGGAGGCCCCGGCGGTCGACCCGCATATCCGACACCCCTGGTAGAGGAAATACCAAAATCCGGATAGGCATTGCCGCCGTGTTCCACCAGATCGAGCCCTTCCATTTCATCCTCAGGTGAAACCCTGAGTCCGATTGTTTTGTCGATGAGTTTAAACATCAAAAAGGCGGTCGGAAATACCCACAGAAAACAGGCACCGATGCCCAGAAGCTGCACACCGATGATTTTCATTGAGGTGCCGCCGATGTTAAAGATGCCGGCGGCCAGCGTGCCCCAGGCACCGCAAACGCCATGAACCGATATGGCACCGACCGGGTCATCGACCTTGATTTTGTCCCAGAAAAGAACCGACAGCACCACAAGGATGCCGGCAGCCGCGCCAATAATGACTGCGCTCAGTGGTGTTACTGTGGCGCAGGGGCTGGTAATGGCGACCAGTCCGGCCAGGGCGCCATTTAAGCTCATGCCGACTTCCGGTTTGCCGAACCGGATCCATGAAGTAATCATAGCCAGAACGGCTCCCGATGCGGCCGCCAGGTTGGTGTTGACAAATATCAACGCGATATCCTTGTTGGCGGCGGTGGTGGATCCGGGATTGAATCCGAACCAGCCCAGCCATAAAATAAAGACTCCCAGCGCCGCCAACGGCATGTTGTGACCCAGAATCGGTTTAATACGGCCGTCTTTGGTATATTTGCCCAGCCGGGGACCGAGCACCAGGGTGCCGGCCAGGGCTGCCCATCCGCCCACCGAATGCACCACGGTCGATCCGGCAAAATCAATAAATCCCAGGTTCTCGAGCCAGCCGTTGCCGTTGAAAAGGCTGCCCCAGGCCCAGCTGCCGAAAACAGGATATATCAAAGCGCTGAGCACGACACTATAGATCAGGTAAACGGAGAATTTGGTTCTTTCCGCCATGGAGCCGGAAACGATGGTCGCTGCCGTGGCGCAAAATACGGCCTGAAACATCCAAAACGCCAGGACCCATGGATCACCGCCGGCCTCATAATCTGACAGAAAGAAACCCGAGGTCCCGAACCAGCCCGTTGAAGAGGCACCGAACATAATGCCAAAACCGACGGCCCAGAATGCCAGCGAGCCCATCGAAAAATCCATCAGGTTTTTCATCAAAATGTTGACCGCATTTTTGGCACGGGTAAAGCCGGCTTCCACCATGGCAAAACCGGCCTGCATGAAAAACACAAGCGCCGCAGCGACCAATGTCCAGACATAATCTGCATGGGTCTGCACCAGGTCGATGAGGTCTTTATTTGATTCCACAGTCGGTGCTTCATCGGTGGCCCAAACACGGGTAATCGAAATGGCGAAGAACAAAAATGTAAGCCATAATTTTTTCATAATGATTGAACTCCTCCTCTTAATTTGTTTCATGCAGTTGCCTCCTTTTGCAGTCACAGGTTTTATGTTATAAAGTTTAGGGATTTTTAAATTAGGGTGTATGTATGAGCAACCTCTGTGCCATTTCTCCAAAATGGCTTTTACAGATCATAACTATCTTTAATTACTTTTAAAATTTAATAACTTAAATGACAGCCAGCAGAATAAAAAATAACAATAATGTAATATAAAATTATATTTATAACAATATTGTTATTATTATCATAATAATAGCAAATCTGTATTTTTTTATCGCTCTGACCATTCCACTGCAAATATAGGGGTGCAATCAAAATCAGATTCTTGAGATCCTGAATTGAAGACAAACGATGCGTCCAACTGCGCTCATCCGGTCTTTTGCTGTTGGCGATTTTGTCATCCGGTGTTATTAATGGAAATGCTTAGCAAAATATTTTGTTATATCTTAGCCATGTGTTTGCTATGCACCAGCCTTGCAACCACGACCGATGGTAAGCAAATGACACGCAATATTAAGATATTCATGTGCGGGGATGTCATGACCGGCAGGGGTATCGATCAGGTTTTAGCGCATCCCTCTGACCCGCTGATCCATGAGCCATACCTCAAAAGCGCCAGGGGATATGTCAAGTTAGCTGAAGCGGAAAACGGCCCGATCCGACAACCGGTCAGCTTTGGCTACATCTGGGGAGACGCCCTTGCGGAACTAAAGCGTGCGGCCCCAGACCTGAGCCTGATAAATCTTGAAACCAGCATCACCGCAAGCAACGATTACTGGAAAGGCAAAGGCATCCACTACCGGATGAATCCGCAAAACGTAGCCAGTCTTGCCGCAGCGGGCATTGACGTTTGTGCCCTGGCCAACAACCATGTTTTGGACTGGGGATATGCAGGCCTTATGGAGACCCTGGCAACGTTACAAAAGGCAAACATTAAAACTGCCGGTGCCGGACCGAATGCTCTAGTTGCTGGAGCACCGGCGGCGATCAACATTGACGACCGGAAAAGAGTGATTGTTTTTTCATTGGGATTGTCCAGCAGCGGCATTCCTTCAAGCTGGGCTGCGGCGCCAAACCGGCCGGGCGTAAACCTGCTGAAGAATTTGAGTGCCAAATCCGTGCGCCAGATCCAACAAAAAGTGCAGGCCATTAAGCGCAAGGGCGATGTCGTGGTGGCTTCAATCCACTGGGGCGGTAACTGGGGTTATGATATTCCCCGTCGGCAGATAGAATTTGCGCATGGCCTGATTGATGACGGCGGTGTGGATATTGTCCACGGGCATTCATCGCACCATGTCAAAGCAGTCGAAGTCTACAAGGATAAGCTTATCCTTTACGGCTGCGGTGATTTTTTAAACGATTATGAAGGTATTGCCGGTTATGAAGAATTCAGGGCAGATTTATCCCTGATGTACTTTGCAACGCTGGATTCGTCGACCGGAAAGCTTTTGGAGCTGCAAATGACAGCGACCCGGATCAAACAATTTCAGGTTCAGCGGGCCTCAGAAGCCGATACACGGTGGCTTGGCGATATTTTAAACAGGGAAGGGCGGTCCTTCGGGACCCGGGTAATGATGGATTCTAATAATCGTTTAAGCCTTCAATGGATCAAATAAAAGGGACGTCCATGAAATTATAACTTTCCTTTCATAGAATATCGTGGTACTATTTTTTTATGCCACGTCAAGCGCGAATAGATGCACCCGGAGCGCTGCAACACATCATCGTCAGAGGCATCGAGCGCAAACGCATTTTTGTTGATGATCAAGATCGCGACAACTTTGTCGATCGTTTGGGCACGGTTTTGCCCGAAAGTTCTGCGCGTTGTTATGCCTGGGCCTTAATTCCCAATCATTTCCACTTGCTGCTGTGCAGCGGCAATGTTACCATCTCCACTGTTATGCGGCGATTGCTCACCGGCTATGCGCTATCCTTTAACCGCCGCCATCGGCGCCATGGTCCGCTATTTCAAAATCGCTATAAATCCATCCTGTGTCAGCAGGAACCATATTTACTCGAGCTGGTGCGTTATATCCATCTCAATCCGATCCGGGCTGGGGTTGTAGCCAATTATAAAGCGCTGGGCAAATTTGCGCACAGCGGCCATGCCGCCATTTTGGGTCAAAACCCGCATCCGTTTCAGGATGTTGACACCGTCCTGATGATGTTTGCCAGAAATCGTTCGGTGGCGCGCAAAAAATACAGTGAATTCGTGCACAAGGGAATCAGCCATGGGCATCGACCGGAATTGATCGGTGGCGGATTGATTCGCAGTGCCGGCGGATGGTCGGCGGTTAAAGGCCTGCGGCAGGCAAATGCGCGTATGAAAGGCGATGAGCGTATTCTGGGTGATAAGGACTTTGTTGATGCTGTGCTGGCGGCTGCCGAGGAGCAGCTGGAGCACAAATATCGACTGGCAGCCAAAGGAATTGACTTTGAGAAGGTGGTAAGACGCGTTGCGGCGGTTTTTGACATTAAGGCGGATGAGGTACTGTCTGCCGGCAAGCATCCCCCGACCGTTAAAGCCCGCAGTGTGCTCTGTTACTGGGCAGTGCGGGAACTGGGGATGAACGGCACCGATGTGGCTGCAAAACTAGGGTGTTCACAATCGTCGGTCAGCAAATCGGCCAAGCGGGGCGAGGCGATTGCCTCTGAAAATAACCTTGAATTGATCGAAAGGTAGAACCTGAATTTTTATGCAAGATTCAGGAAGAAAGTTATAATTTTATGGGCGTCCCTAGACTAAAAAATTCGAGCTGGCGAGACTATCAGACGAAGCTGCAGCGGGAGCGAAAATACCAGAATCGCAAAAAATTTTTCCGTCGCAATATAAAGTATGTCATCATTTTTATCGCCGGCAGCCTGGCTGTTTATGGCCTTATTTCAGGGTCTTTCGGATCTCTTTTTGACAACGGCGGAACGGAGCAGACTGCCGCAGGCGTCGCGGAAAAGATTGGATCTCAAAAAGCGGCAGCGGCTGTATCTTATAATAAAGATCAGATTCATCAGTTGGTTGATAGCCGCGATTTTGCAGATTTGCAGGATAGTTCTTTTGAAATTCAGAAAAATGGCCGGCGCCTGCAGGTCCAAACCAGTATCGATCCGGCGCTTCAAAATTATCTAATCCAAAAACTGGATCGCAAAAATTCAAGTCACATCGGTATCGTTGCCATGGATCCGGATGACGGCCGCATTCTGTCTCTGGTGGGATTTAACAAAACCAATCCCTCAAACAATCCCTGCCTGGACAGCTCCTTTCCGGCGGCCAGCATTTTTAAAATCGTTACCGCGGCGGCAGCGTTGGAAAAAGGCAATTTGCGGCTCGATTCAAAGCTGAGGTATAACGGCCGCAAATACACTCTTTATAAATCCCAGCTCAAAGAAAAAAGAAATAGATACACCAACACCATTACGCTAAAAGACGCCTTTGCCAAATCGGTCAATCCGGTTTTTGGCAAACTGGGGGTTCTGTACCTGGGCAAAACGCAGCTGGAAACCTACGCCGCGGCATTCGGGTTCAACCGGGAGATCAATTTTGAAGTTTTTCTGGCACCCAGCCAGACCGTGATTACCGATGAACCCTATCAATGGGCTGAGATTGCCTGCGGGTTTAACCGCCAGACGCGGATGTCGCCGGTTCACGGCGCGCTGATATCGGCTACAATTTTCAACCAGGGAAAACTAATCGAGCCCAGCATCATTGAACGCATCCGTGACGAAAAAGGCGTTGAATTATATCAAAGCCAGCCTGCAGTCGTCACCCAGGCTTTTGCGCCGCATACCTCGGCTGCTATGCGCGAACTGATGAAGAACACGATTCGATCGGGCACCGTACGCGGCACATTTCGCAAATATCGTAAGGACAAAATTATTTCCCGTTTGGAAATCGGCGGCAAAACCGGCACGATCAATAACAAAACCGATGACATCAAGTATGAATGGTTTGTCGGATATGCACAGGACAAAGGCGGTGACAGCACGATCATTTTGTCGGTGCTGGTGGCCCATCAAAAATATATCGGCATCCGCGCACCCCAGTATGCCATCATGGCCTTTAAAAAGTATTTCAAAGCTCAGTTTGCCAAGATAACCCCGCCTACGGTCGCCAACCCTGGTTGATGAACAGAAACGAATGGGTCGAGTGGTTGCTTTAAAATAGAAGCTTTTCTTTTTAAAAACGGGCAACGTTTTTTTTAGCGTTGCCCGTTTTTTTATTAAAGTTCCGATTATAGTTACCGATACTTCTATAAGAGGATAAATGTTATGGGTACACGAAAAATGTATAATACCACCCTGGACACCAAGCTTATCAGGGAAATCAAGGTACTGGCCGCCAGATTAGACAAGCGCCAGAATGATATTCTTGAAGAAGCGATTCAGGACTTACTAAAAAAATACCGATCCCAGGATTCGCTGGACATTGCCAATGAATCCATGGCGCAATAGGCGCCGACTGTCGATGGCCGGAATATATTTTGAGATGTCGCCCGTGGATTGTGTATTTTTGTTGGGTGTCGTGCCTGTTGTGGATGGCCAGTGATGCTGAAGCGCATACCTGTTTGAGATGAATTAGGAGGTCATATTTTGGATAATCTGGTTTTTATCGGCTTTGGCTTGATCGGATTCGGCCTGGCATTTTTTATCTATATGCTCCTGTCCGGCAAACCCGAAAATGATGAGAAGAAAAGCCGGGAATTTTTAACCGCTTCATCGGAGAATCAAGAAGCGTCCGGCACACCTGAAGGGTAATCGCCATGCTTTACCGCGGAATGATAATTGGACTGCCCATATCGATTGCACTGTGGGCCATTCTGATTGCGCTAACCCGCTGGATATTCATGTGATGTTTAATTGAACGAATGCACATCGCAGGCCGCGGTATCATTGAAATCGCTTTAACGTTTTTGGCATTCAAAAAGCCTGCTGATATATCAGCAGGCTTTTTTTGGGCTTAAACTTTCAGGCGTATCTTGGCATCACACAAATGCCATTAAATCGGTTGGGATAAGATCAAGGCCCGATGATTGGATCACCAAAGCGAATAAAGCTTTGGGTAAAATTGGCGATATTCACACTCTGCGCCTGGGCGCCGGCGGCAGCAGTAAATCCGAAGAGAAAACGATCAAATTTAGCATTATCCAGTGCGTCCAGTTGGAAAAATTGCACCAGATCCGGGGCGCTCACCTGGTAAATGATGCGTGTGTCTTTAAAAAACGGATCATTTGCTCCATTGAGCGTATCACAGGCCGGATTGTCGCATTGTTTCATCCATAAGCGCAATTCATAATCGCCCAGCAACTCATCGCGATCGACTTCCAGCCGCACGGCCCAGGGGCCTTTGGTGCTGGCACCATTTAACCAGTCAACTACACTGTCAACCGTCCCCCCCAGATCAGCGGAAGTCAACAACAGGTCTTGCAGATTGCGTGGCTCTTCGTCAAAGGGTGTCAGAGCATAGACGTTGGTGTCATCCGATCCCACGTATATGTTTCCGGTGGTCGGATCCACGGCCGGCGAAGAAGTTACATTTGCAGGAGAGTCCGCGGTGTCGGTAACAATGGCAAAACTCCACGCTTCAGCACCGGTGGCCGTGTCGACTGCGTACAGATTGCCATCGTTGGACACCACGTAAATGACACTACCATCCGGGCTCAAAGCGGGGATGTTGTCTACATCGTCTCCGGTGTTAAACTCCCATTTGATGCTGCCGCTAGCGGCGCCAGGTGTGATGGCAAAGAGCGCAAAAGGAGGTCCATCCGAGCCAAAGTAAATGGTGCCATCGGGGCCCACTATCGGGGTGGAGTCCCAGTCCGCGTTGATGCCTACCCGCCATACTTCAATACCGTTGGTCGGATTCAGCGCCGCGATTGCGTTTCCGGGAACGTCCGTATAGACGAAGCCAAAGCCGGCAACCGTATCGACGTTCGGCATGTAGTCGTTGTCGGCACCCGGCGATGTCCCCAGAACCGCAGTCCATTTTTGCGATCCATCCGGGTTGCGCGCATACACTGTATTAAGAGCCGAAAAATAAATAGTCCCGTCGGATCCGATGGCGGGGCGCCCCAGCGAAAAAGGTATGCCGGCGCCGGCATTGAACGGCCAACCCGGTCTTTGCGCCACGGTTGTGGTTCCATCATCCACCAGGGCATACATGTTGCCGTCATCGGAGCCGATATAGATGGTGGTGGTACCATCGGTTTCTTGGACAGCAGTCGGCGATGATCTTACATCGTCGCCGGTCGTAAACGCCCATTTTTGGGTGCCAGTGGGTCTAATCGCATAGACCTTGTTATCATTGGAGCCGACATAGATGGTGCCGTCGGGCCCGATCGCCGGAGAGGAGATGACATCGCCACCGGTTGTAAATGCCCATTCGCGGGTTCCAAAGCGACTGATGGCATAGAGTTTGTTGTCGTTGGAACCTACATAAATCGTGCCGGTACTTGGGTCCACCGCCGGTGAAGATTTGACATCTCCGGTGGGGTCATCGAATTGCCAGAATCCCGGCCCATGCCGGTTGTCATCATAGGTTGAGTTGTCCACACCGGTTCGACAGCTGAGATCCAGACTTTCGCTAGCCCAAAAAACATATTGGACCGCATCCTGGTTGTTGATCAGCGGATCATCGCGGTTGTTCTGGGTGACATTGGCGCCGGTGCAGTAAGCCAGGGTGTCGTTATTGGTGCGGGTGTCGAATTCAACCGCAATTTTAGGGGGATCCAAGCCGCGATCTTCGGGTGCCGTGGCCAGAAAAGTGGTTCCGCCTGAATTGGTGCGGCTGTCGCCGGCATAGCCCATCAGTTCACTCAGCTCAAAATCGCCGCCCGCCGAGCTGGCGGTATTGTCAGCAGCGTTGAGCAGGGTAAAGGTGAGGCCGTCGCCCTGACTGGTAAAGTCCACCAAAAAATAGGTCCGCACCCCCAGCCCGAACAGGCAAGCTCCTAGCTGACAGTAATCGCGCTCGCCGCCGATGTTACGCATGGCGCTGTAAAAGGCCGAACCGAACTGGTTGATGCCCCCGCCACCGATCGCCAGCGTGAAATCGATCAGATTGGGTTCAAAAAAGCGGGTATCGGATTCCTGCTGGCTTAAACTGGTGACTAAATCTTCAGCCGTAATATCGGCTTTGCGGGAGCCGGGCCGGATCAAAGAATCGTCGTATACGTTCATGCCGAGGGCGTAAGCGTCACCCCAGGTCACCTCATCCGAGGTGCCTTCAGCCATTGCCATGTAATTGCGCGGCGAAAGAATTACAAAATCACCGTCGTACGGAGAGCCACCGGTGCCTCTGGAAAGAATAGGAGAAGGAAAGGCAGGCAAGATATTCGGGAACTGGGAAGCGGTAACATTCTCTAGAATTACGCGATTACCGGCCTCGTCATCCACCAGGCGCGCATAGGCATAATCGACCCGGTTGATATTGATGGCCCCGTTGAACGGGGGAAAGAAAAAGCGTGCATCTCTGGCAACCGAAAGGTCCCCGCCTTCAGTTATGGTCTGATCTGCTGTGGGCTCAACCGCCAGGACAATCCGCTCGCCCGCATCGGCAACAAAATCAGCTGTAATGTCGACATCCAGGCTGGTACCGTTCCTGGAGTAACTAATAACTTCATCGCGCGTGGTGGTGATATCCGGATTTGTTCCAGTAATAAAGTCGTAGTTGACCACCCAAACACCGGTAAGGGGGTTAGTGGGGTCAGTGTTAAAATCGGGCGGAATTTCTCCCAAGCGGGGACTGATACCGATCACATCGGGACTGTCGACACTGGCGTCGGAATCAAACCAGGGGCCGAAAGCATTGGGTTCGAAGGTGCCC
>JASFIV010000089.1:0-15351 GCA_050122475.1 Desulfobacterales bacterium
TTAAATAGAACGGTTATTTTGTGTTTTGTGTTTAGTGTTTAGTATACCGCAAATGAGATGCGATACGATTGTTAGAAGACGAAACACCAGACACTAAACACCAAACACTAAATACCAAAAACTAAATACCAAAAACTAAACACCAAACACTCAATACCAAACACCAACCATATGAACTAAAAGATCCCTTTGAGAAACCGAAGAATATTATCCTTATATCTGAAGATGTCATTATAAAAAACCAGAATGACCAGTAGCAAGATAATAAACAGACCTATTTGCTGGGCAACCTCGCGCACTTTTAAATTAACCGGGCGTCCCTTGATCAGTTCAATCAAAAAGAATAGCAAATGTCCGCCATCCAATATGGGGATGGGCACCAGATTGATGATGGCCAGATTGACGCTGATCAGGGCGATAAAAAATATCAGATTACTGATGCCGGCCTTAGCCTGGTCCCCGGCCATTTTGGCAATCATAATCGGCCCACCGATCGTATCCGCAGATATGTCACCGGTGATCAGCTTGCCAATGATAATCACCATTAATTCGACAATGGTATATGTCTGTTTCAGACTTTCAGTCAACGCTTGAAAAAGATTCAATTCTCGGGTGTAGACATCGCCCGAGGCGCTGATCCCAATAATATAGCGTTGAATATCCTCACCGAATAGATTTTTGGCTGGAATCAATTCAGGTGTCACCCGAAAAACCTTGTCCGTGCCCGCTCGCCGAACCGTAATCTCAAGGGTCTTCCCTTTACTGGCACCGATGATTTCAGTCATATCTTCCCAGTTGGAAACGGTTACCCCATCAATGGCGGTAATCAGATCGCCCGCTTTTAAACCGGCGGTTAGCGCCGGGGAGCCCTCTCTGACCTCTCCTACGGACGGCTTCAATATCATGGCACCTGAAACCCAGGAAATACCGAAAAAGATGATGATCGCCAGCAGAATATTAAAAATCGGTCCGGCTGCGACAATGCACATGCGCTTGAGGACGTGTTTATGGGTAAAGGAGACGGATAAATCTTGTGGTGATACTTCGGCATCCGGTTGTTCGCCAACCATCTTGACATAGCCGCCAAGGGGAATGGCTGAGATGCGATAGTCGGTTCGGCCGATTTTTTTCCCGATCAGTCGGGGACCAAAACCCAGAGAAAATTTTTCGACGCCGACGCCAAAGAGTCTGGCAATCAAAAAATGCCCGAATTCATGGAAGAATATGAGAACACCCAGAACAATGATAAAGGATAATAATGTGATGCCCATAATTTTTGGTTATTGGTTATTGGTTATTGGTTATCCGTCGCTTGAACCAAATGCCCGATTCGCAAACGACTTCAGGTTATCTGACTAAAAAGGTGGCTTTACAAACGTGCCACGAGATCGGCCGCCGTTTGGCGCGCCTCCTGGTCGGCGGCAAGGATATCGGAGAGCTCGGGATTCGCGTGAACAGAGTGCGCTTCCATTGCCATTTCGACAATCCTGGCAATAGCGGTAAATGAAATTTTATGATCTAAAAATGCGTTTACCGCAACTTCATTGGCAGCATTTAAAACCGCCGGCAGCGTTTTGCCTACCCTGCATGCCTGGAACGCCAGGGCCAGACAGGGAAATTTAGCGAGATCCGGTTTTTGAAACGTCAAATCCTGCTGACCGGAAAAATCAGGCAAGGGTTGATTTAGCGGCAACCGCTGCGGAAATGACAGGGCATAGGCGATGGCCGATTTCATATCCGGTATACCCAGCTGGGCCAGCACAGCGCCGTCCTGATAGGCCACCATTGAATGAATGACACTCTGGGGATGTATAACCACCTCAATCTGGTCTTCCGAAACGCTAAACAGCGATTTGGCCTCCAAAACTTCCAAGCCTTTGTTCATCAAGGTGGCGGAATCAATAGTAATCTTAGGCCCCATATCCCAATTGGGATGATTTAGGGCCTGGGCTGTTGAGATATTTTGAAATTGGTCCCGCGGCAGATCTAAAAACGGGCCGCCCGAGGCGGTGAGTAAGATTTGGGCTAAATCAGCTTTACGATGTCCCTGAAGGCACTGAAAAATAGCGCTGTGTTCACTGTCCACCGGCAGGATCTGGACACCCTTGCGTGCTGCATTGCGGGTAACAATCTCACCGGCCATCACCAGGGTTTCTTTGTTGGCCAGAGCAATGGTTTTACTGGCTTCAATGGCCGCCAAGGTCGGCTTCAGTCCAGCGGCACCAACCACCGCTGTCAGGACGATATCCACTCCGTCGCAGCTGGCTGCGGCCTGATAGCCTTCATCTCCGTAAAGAACCTCGGCTTTTGTGCCGGCTCCAAGCGCTTGCTTTAAGCGCTGGGCGCTTTCGGCGTCATAGACGACTGCCAACTCGGGAGCAAACTGATTGATTTGCGTGGCCAGCAGATCCGTATTGGTTCTGGCCGCCAGCACCTTGATCGTAAAGTGCTGCGGAAACATTTCCACAATTCTCAGGGCATTGCGACCAATGGACCCTGTAGAGCCCAGTATGGAGAGGTGTTTCATTGTTGTCTCAAAACGCTATTCCAGAATAGCCTCATATATTCAATAAAAGGATTTTAATCATCAATTGCGTGCTTCGCGTTCCGGGTTGCGAATTTCTTGCTACTGGCTACTGGCGACTCACTCGCTGCTGGCAAAAGCGATTTGTCTGACATTCAGAAAAAACCAGTTGCCAGGGACCAGCCGCCAGGCAGCAGACGAATCGCAACACGAAACACTTAACCCGTAACGCGCAACACGAAACCCACCACTTTAAAATATAAACCGGATAAACACATATGCCACCGGGGATGCGAACAAAAGGGCGTCAATACGATCCAGAATTCCACCATGACCGGGCAATATATTGCTGGAATCCTTGATCCCTGAAAACCGTTTCATCTCTGACTCAAACAGGTCTCCCATCTGACCGGCCGCGCCGACCGCTAGGAAAAACAAGATGCTCGCTGGCCAGGGCAGACCGGGAAAAAAAAGGGCTTTAGCGATGCTGCCCACCGCCAGATTGGCGGCCAGTCCGCCTGCTGATCCCTCAATGGTTTTTCCAGGACTGATGGCCGGGCTTAATTTATGTCGCCCCCAATAGGACCCGACATAATAGGCGCTGGTATCGCCGGCAAAAACAATAGCCATTAATAAAAAAATCCAGTTCATGCCGGAATCGCTTGCCCGAATAAGAATCAAAAAAGAAAGCAAGACCGGTATATAAATAGTGCCCTGAAGCTGGCGGACAATCACTAATAAGACAGCTGGATCCGCTTTAAAATGAAACATCGATATCAGTGCTACCACCAGAAGATTTATGGCCACCAGGCTGAGAATGAGCTCCGCGCCCATCCAGTGAGCCGCCCACACGATGGCAACACCCAGCACGTAGCCCCATCCCACGATGAGGCCGGAAACGCCGGCGAGCGCGGGATCCAGCACGATGCGATTGTATTCCCATAACGCCACCACTGCTGCGACACTGACAAGCAAAGCGAACGCAATCCCACCAGTGTATACCAAAAAAATGAGAATGGGCAGGGCAATCAGCCCTGTGATCCAACGCTTAAGGTGCATTTTTTCTCTGAGGTGTCAGATATCAGCAAATAGAGGACAGAGAACAGAGGTCAGACGGTTCGTCTGATTTTCCAGTTTTTCAATCTGTCTTCGACTCGGCTGAATCCAACGGCCGTGAGCTACATTCGGCCTGCGCTCATGTCGAAGGCAGGGCCGAACGGCTCGTCGCAGGCTGTCGTCTGACTTCTGACCTTTGAAAACTGAAGCCTGAAAGACTGTGTTATTAAATGAACTCAACTGAATGCTAAAGCGCCAAATCTGGTGTAATGTCTAATTGGATTATAACACTAAACCCGGCCGAAACGGCGCTCCCGCTTCTGATAGTTTTTCAAGATCTCGACAAACTCTTCTTTGCCGAAATCGGGCCAGTAGGTCGGGGTAACATAGATTTCGGCGTAAGCAATCTGCCACAGTAAAAAATTGCTGACGCGCATCTCCCCGCTGGTCCGAATCAATAGGTCAGGATCCGGTATATCTTTTGTATACAGATGGGCGGCTACGGTTTCAGCACTAATCGCTTCTGGCTCCAGTTTTGCATTTATTGCTTTGCGCGCAATCTGTTGCGCCATGCGGACAATTTCTGCCCGACTGCCATAACTCAACGCCAAATTCAGCTGCAAAGCAGAATTGTGCCGGGTCAAATCAATGGTTTCGCGCAGCGCCTGTCGAACATCGGCCGGTAGCCGCTCCATTTGTCCGATGACCGCCAGGCGGATGTCATTTTCAGCTAGTTCCTTCTGTTCGGATTTTAGGAATTTTATCAGGAGAGCCATAAGGGCATTAACCTCTTTTTGAGGTCGCTGCCAGTTTTCAGTTGAAAATGCGTAGAGCGTCAGATAGGCGATGCCTATTTCCCGGCAGGCACGCACAACCGTTCGAACCGCGTCTGCCCCCTTTTCATGCCCTTTAATGCGCGATAATAGATGCTTTTTTGCCCATCTTCCATTGCCATCCATGATGATGGCGACATGAGCGGGCAGCTGCTCTTTATCAAGGTCTTCGGAGCTGTCTGAGGAGGCACTAGAATTCAAGGATTTCTTTCTCTTTTTCTTGACAACATTCGTCAATGCGCTCGATATGTTCGTCGGTTATTTTTTGGACTTTTTCCTGGGACTTGAAGGCCTCATCCTCAGATATATCACCATCTTTTTTCAGGCTTTTGAGCAATTCATTGGCGTCGCGCCGGGCGTTACGAACCGAAACCTTATAGTCCTCAGCCATTTTATGAACCACCTTAACCAGCTCTTTGCGACGTTCTTCGGTAAGGGGCGGTATGGAGATGCGGATAAGCTTGCCGTCATTGGCCGGTGTGAGCCCCAGATCAGACTTTAGAAGCGCCTTTTCAATATCTTTGATCACCGATACGTCCCACGGTTGGATCGTAATCAGGCGGCTTTCCGGTACGGCCAGCGTGGCCATTTGATTGAGGGGTGTCAGAGTTCCGTAATAGTCGACTTTAATACCGTCAAGTATGGATAAAGAGGCACGCCCTGTGCGGACTCTGTTAAGCTCCCTGCTGAGCGCCTCGACCGACTTGCTCATATTGTCTGTGGTTTCTTGATAGATATCATCAATCATGACGATTCCTCGATTATGCTGTAAAGGGTCGTTGCCATTGAAAAAATTAAGCGGCTATCTGGGAAACTCCAGTTGAGAACACACCTGATATGGATTTCACCACGAATAATACGAACCCGCCCGCCTCGCCTGCGCGTCTCGCGATGGCGGGCGTGGGATTCACAAAAGGGGGCACATCATTTTTCTATTATCCTTTCGTGTCCTTCGTGCCCTTCGTGGTTATATTTGCCTCGCTTAAGCTTTCTGCATAACCGTAAAATGTTATTATATCAAAAATGTACGGGCCACATCAACCCAATTGTGCCGGAAGGTCGGCAGATGATGTGGCCGGAAGGTCTTAAGAAATGCGCGTGCCGATATCCTCGCCACAAACCACTGCTTTGATATTGCCTTTGGTTTTGAGCTTAAATACGGCTAGCGGCAGCTGGTTATCCATAGCAAGTGAGATGGCCGTCATATCCATCACTCTGAGCTGCTTTTCGAGAACCTTCATGTAGCTGGTTTTTCGTATAATTCGGGCGCTTTTATTCTCAGCCGGATCTGAATCATACAGCCCATCGACTTTGGTAGCCTTCAGCAAGATTTCGGCGTGCATCTCCTGGGCCCGTAACACGGCAGCGGTATCGGTGGTAAAATAAGGATTGCCGGTCCCGGCTCCAAAGATAACCACCCGCCCTCTTTCCAGATGACGGATTGCCCGCCGAAGAATATAGGGCTCGGCAACTTCATGCATGGAGATGGCCGTTTGAACACGGGTTTCAAGACCGCTTTTCTCGAGGGCATCTTGCAGGGCCAGGCTGTTGATCACCGTTGCCAGCATTCCCATATGATCGGCTGATGCGCGGTCCATGCCATATGAAGTTGCCGCAACACCTCTGAAAATATTGCCGCCTCCGACAATGATGCCGATTTGCACCCCCAAATCCACGACAGATTTAATCTCCCGGGCCACATACTTCAACATATCCGGGCTGATACCGAAATCTTCATCCCCCATAAGCGCTTCGCCACTCAATTTAAGGGCGATACGCTTGTATAATGGCCGGTTCACGATGTATTATTCTCCAATTTGATAGCGAACAAACCGTTTAATCGAGATGTTCTCACCAATTTTAGCGATCAATTCATTCAGCAGATCGGCAACGGATAGATTGGTGTCGCGCACATAGGGCTGATTCAGCAAACAGCTCTCCTCATAGAATTTTTTGAGTTTTCCCTCCACGATTTTGTCGATCACATTTTCCGGCTTTCCCATCTCAAGGGCCTGCGCCCGATAGATTTCCTTTTCTTTTTCAATGAGGTCTTCAGGTACATCTTCCGGCGAGATACCCAGCGGATTGCTGGCAGCAATGTGCATGGCAATATTTTTACCAAATTCCTGAAAATCCTCATTTTTGGCCACAAAGTCGGTCTCACAATTGACTTCGACCAGAACGCCCAGCTTGCCCGTCATATGGATGTAAGATTGAATAATACCCTCGTTGAGTGCTCGACCCGCTCGTTTTTGGGCAGTGGCCAGACCCTTTTTGCGTAAAAATTCGACCGCCTTGTCCATATCTGCGTTGACTTCCGATAGGGCTTTTTTACAATCCATCATTCCCGCTCCGGTTTTTTCCCGCAGCTCTTTTACCATGCCCGCACTGATTTTTGCCATTTTTACTCTCCTGCTGCCTCAGTATCCGTTCGCTCAACGGGTTTCATTGTTTCGGAATCTTCCTCTACGGCTGCCTCCTGCGCCTCCGTTTCAGCTGGTTGATCTGTCTCGGTCTTGCGAATGATCTCAACCACCGGTCCTTTTGTACCATCGGATATGATTTTGCGCTCACCCGGCTTCAATTCCGCGCTGGCAGCCGCAATTTCAGATTCTTCCTCGCCTTCCTTATCGGCTTCGGCCTGCATTTTTTCTTCAAAAGCCGCTTTGCCAGCGATGCAGGCATCGGCGACTCTGGATGTTATCAAGCGAATCGCGCGAATCGCATCATCGTTGCCCGGTATGATGTAATCAATCTCATCTGGGTCGCAATTGGTATCCACAATCGCTACAATAGGAATATTCAGGCGTCTGCCTTCCCGAACCGCTATCATTTCATTTTTAGGATCAACGACAAAAATAGCTCCGGGCAAATCATTCATGGTTCGAATCCCGCCCAGGTTATTATCGAGCTTGACCCGCTCTTTGGCCAGTTTCAATCGTTCCTTTTTCGGAAACAGGTTGATGGCACCATCATTCTGGATATCGTTCAGATAATTCAACCGGTCGATGCTTTGTCGAATGGTTTGGAAATTCGTCAGCATACCGCCCAGCCAGCGATTGTGGACGTAAAACATCTCACAGCGATTGGCCTCCTCATAAATAGATTCGCGGGCCTGCTTTTTGGTTCCGACAAAAAGGACCGATTTGCCCTCAGCGACGGTTGCCTGGACGAAATTGTAAGCGGTTTTAAACATCGAAACCGTTTTCTGAAGATCAATAATGTAAATACCGTTTCTGGCCCCGAATATATATGGCTTCATTTTGGGGTTCCAGCGTTTGGTCTGGTGGCCAAAATGAACACCGGCCTCCAGCAACTCTTTCATCGTAACGTAAGCCATTTTCTTTCTCCCTTCATCAGTTGGTTTTTCCTCCGCCGCCGTTTAGCCTGTTGCCGACTTTCACTTGAAAGCACCGGGCACCAGATCCGGCGACGTGTGTGGTAAAAAATCCATTTCAAATAGCAAATTAAGATGGGCATCGCAAGGGTTTTTTCTATTACCTGTATCTTGCATGTCAATACCGGCGAAATTGAGATACCATTTAAAGACAGCTTATTAGCCATATGATTGACCACCCCATAAAACACCCGTGCGGAAAATGCGCCTTGTAAATCACAACCGCAACTGCTGAATGCAGGATCTAACTTTTTACCGCCGCTCCAAGCGCCGCGAATTTGTCGTGTCTTAACTTTTGGCCTGTTTTCGCATGGCCACAATGCGGTCATATCCGCTATAATCCAAGTAAAAAGCGACATCTTCATATTGGTCGCAGCGCTGAATGATCTGTTTTAACGGCGCTTTTTGATCATGCCCCATCTCCAAAAAGAGCATTCCACCCGGTTTAAGGTAAAGATGGGCCGATTGAATGATATGACGCAAACAATGCAGGCCATCTTCGGATCCGTCCAGGGCCACAAGCGGTTCAAATGCCTGAATTTCAGGCTGAAGTCGTTTTAGATCCCCGCGGCGGATATAGGGCGGGTTGGAAATGATCATATCAAACAAATCCGTGCTGACAGCAAAGGGGGCAAACCAATCAGCGACCATAAAATGGATGTTGGCGGCCAGGCCATGGTCAATGGTATTACGCTGAGCAATTTGTATGGCCGCAGCGGATATATCGGTCCCCCAGTAAGTGTGCTGTCGATTCTCAGATGCCAGTGCGATCAGAATCGCCCCGCTGCCGGTACCCAGCTCCAGGATGCGGTGACGCCCTGAATCGGGGTCGGCTGCCAGATACGCCAGCGCTCTTTCGACCAAACATTCGGTTTCGGGTCGGGGTATCAGAACATTGCGCGTGACGACCAAATCCAGCGACCAGAATTCCTTGTGCCCTAAAATATAGGCCACCGGTTCACGCTTTATACGCCGCTTGATAATGGCTTTAAAGCGGCTGAGCTCTTTTGCATTCAAGGGTTGATCGTAATGCAAGTATAAATCGATGCGTTTAGCAGCCAATGCATGTGCCAGCAGAATTTCAGCGGTGGCTCTGGGGCTGTCGATATCGTAGCGCTTAAAGTAGGTTGAGGCCCATTGGAGCACCTTCAGAATGGTCCATTCAGGATGCTGGGAGCTGATTTGATTGTGCATTTTGCAGGGCCTGTGCCTGAAAAAAAGTTGTCAATTGCTCAATGAGCTCATTGATTTCCCCTTGCAAGATGTCCTCCAGCTTATAAAGGGTCAGTCCGATGCGGTGATCGGTCACCCTGCCCTGGGGAAAGTTATAGGTCCGGATACGACCACTGCGGTCCCCGCTGCCGACCTGGCTTTTGCGCGCTTCGGAACGTTTGGCGTTCTGTTCCTGCATGATTTGGTCGAGCAATCGTGACCGCAACACTTTAAGCGCCTTGTTTTTGTTTTTTAATTGCGATTTTTCATCTTGACAGGTAACCACCAATCCGGTCGGTAAATGGGTAATGCGGACAGCTGAATCGGTGGTGTTTACGCTCTGCCCCCCCGGACCTGTAGACCGATAGACGTCAATTTTCAGCTCGGATGGCTCTATCTTGACATCCACTTCTTCAGCCTCGGGTAAGACCGCAACTGTGACCGCAGAAGTGTGGATCCGTCCTTGGGCTTCAGTGGTCGGTACGCGTTGCACGCGGTGAATCCCGCTTTCATATTTGAGATCGCTGTAAGCGCCTTTACCGTGAACCAGCGCTATAATTTCTTTGATGCCACCAACACCGGTCTGGTGTTGCGACATGATTTCCACTTTCCAGTTGCGGGCTTCAGCATATCGTGTGTACATTCTAAAAAGATCGCCGGCGAATAGTGCGGCTTCTTCGCCGCCGGTGCCCGCTCTGATTTCAATCATTACATTTTTCTCATCATTGGGATCTTTGGGCAACAATAGCCGTTTGAGATCTGTTTCCAGCTGATCGCGAAGAAGATTCAGGTTTGCCAGCTCGTCACGGGCTAAACTTTTGATCTCCGGATCCGGATCCTGTAACAGCTCCGTACTCTCATCTATTCCTTGCAGCGTTTTTTTATAGTCATTGAAAACCGCTACAATTTTATTCAACTCAGCGTGCTCTCGCATAAGCGCCTGATAAGCCTGACGATCCTGCACAATATCCGGTTCGCTCAGACGCTTTTCGACCGCTAAGAATCTTTCTTCAATCCCTTTTAATTGATCAAGCATTTTAACGGCATCCTTAAAAATATGGGTTTCCCCGATAATAATTTTGGCCGCAAGTCGCAAAAATAACCACCGGAATAATCAACTCCTTACCGCCTAAGTCCTTTTATAGGGGTTGTCAAAAAAATGTTCCGGTTGTGGAACGTTTTTTTGCTACAACCACCATGTTGGGGCGAAGCTGAAAGCGAAGACCAATTAGGCTGCCATCCTTTTTTGGCAACATTATGATGACAAGCGGTATAACTGCCGGCAAGTGTATATGGCTTTAAAAGTTTAAACGGGCTTCTGTGCTTAACAGGTGAATTTTTACAGGAAACGGGAGATGGAAGAGCCTGTCGTTTTGCCAGCAGGCCAAGCGCTTGTTGCTAGGCGCTTCAGCCGGTGTATGGGTGACTCTGAAGCACCTGTGAGCTTAGCAGCATTATAGCGGGCGGGGCTGCTAATTGGGCTTTTCTTTTTTCTGTTGAAACTTTTCGTATTTTTTACGGAACCGTTCGATGCGGCCGGCGGTATCGACCAGCTTTTGTTTTCCGGTAAAAAACGGATGGCACTTTGAGCAAATTTCCACCCGGATATCCGCCTTGGTCGATCCGGCCTCCAAAACGTTACCGCAGGCACACTGAATGGTGGTTTGGTGGTACTCTGGATGAATGTCTGTTTTCATTTTATCTCAACCCCCTAAAATCGTGTATGGTATTTCGTGTTTGGTATTTAGTGTTTGGTGGTCCGGTTTAAAGTTTGCCTTCGTTGATGGACATACGAAACACCAAACACTAAATACTAAATACTAAACACCAAAACACTTAACACTTAAACATAATATAAAATGTTGTCATATATAGGAAAAATTTTCTTTTGGCAACCCTTAATTGTTTTTAAGCATTCATTGAATCCAAAAATTCTTTATTGTTTTTGGTTCCCTGCATTTTATCGAGTAAAAATTCCATGCTGTCCACAGTATTTAATGATGTCAGCAGCTTGCGCAATATCCATACCCGATTTAAAATTTCTTCTTCGAGTAACAATTCTTCTTTGCGCGTGCCGGATCGTTTGATGTCAAATGAGGGCCATACGCGTTTATCCGCCAAACGGCGATCCAGTTGGATTTCGGCATTGCCGGTACCCTTAAATTCCTCAAATATAACCTCATCCATCCGGCTGCCCGTATCCACCAGGGCGGTGGCAATGATCGTTAAACTACCCCCTTCTTCTATATTGCGAGCAGCACCGAAAAAGCGTTTGGGCCGCTGCAGTGCATTGGAGTCCACTCCACCGGATAAAATTTTGCCGCTGGGCGGTACGACCGAATTATAGGCTCGGGCCAAGCGGGTAATACTATCCAGTAAAATAACCACGTCTTTTTTGTGTTCAACCAGTCGTTTGGCTTTGTCGATGACCATCTCTGCTACCTGAACGTGCCGTTCGGCAGGCTCGTCAAAGGTGGAACTGATGACTTCAGCAGCCACGGTGCGCTCCATGTCAGTAACTTCTTCGGGCCGTTCATCGATCAGCAGCACGAAGGGCACGACATCTTTGTGGCTGGTGATAATGGCATTGGCAATGCTTTGCAACAGCATTGTTTTACCTGATCTTGGCGGAGACACAATCAGGCCGCGCTGACCAAAGCCAATAGGGATCATCATATCCATAATACGAGTGGAGTAGTTCTCGGGATCGGTTTCAAGATTGACCTTGCGGTCCGGATAAAGCGGTTTGAGATTATCAAACAATATTTTATCGCGGGCGACTTCCGGATCTTCAAAATTGACGGCCTCGACTTTCAGCAAGGCAAAATAGCGCTCAGATTCTTTGGGTTGACGAATCTGACCGGATATCGTGTCGCCGGTCCTCAGGTTAAAACGACGAATCTGTGACGGCGACACGTAAATATCATCTGGCCCGGGCAGATAGTTGGAATCCGGTGATCGCAGGAAACCAAATCCATCGGGTAAAATCTCCAGCGTGCCTTCACCGAAAATGAAGCCATTTTTTTCAATCTGGTGTTGCAGCAGTGCAAACATCAGCTCCTGTTTGCGCATGCCGGCAGCGCCGTCGATTTTAAAACGTTTTGCCATTTGAGTCAGTTCGCTGATATTCTTCTCTTTGAGTTCTACGATGTTCATCTAAATATTTCCCCTTTATGTTATGATTGAGGTAGGCTTTTCTACCACTGGCCGAACACCATTTATATCGCAACTATCCCTTTGCGGTTGACAATCGGCTTATCGGAAAGATATTCAATGCTTTATTATTAAACGCTATGTGAAGCGTGAGCATTATCATTCAGCACAAGGCGGGTTACCTTTGAAAGAAACCAGTTAAGTGGTACTGACACTTGGCGACTTTGTGCATTTGATTAAAATATAGGCGTCCCTACACAGCAGGTAAATGGATTGGATCCATATCGATTTTTAAGGAGGATTAAGAGTGTTCAGTGACTTTAAACTAGAAGATTCTAATTAGACATCCTCACTATCTGGCGGGTTATGCCTTAGATTAGCTATCTAAAAATTATATCATAATCGGAATCATGTCAAGCAGTTTGTCTGAATTTTCGACGCATTAAGATGACCCAGTTGCAGGTGGTTTTTAAATTATGATTCCCATCGATCCTAAAATGTTTCCAAAAGCAGACGGCGCATTTCTTGTCGGCGGTTCAATCAGGGATATGCTGTGCGGTCGCTCTCCGCTTGACTACGATGTGGCTGTGCTCGGCGACCCGCTTGAATTTGCACGCCAGATCGCAACCCGGACCAAAGGTCGCCTTGTTGAAATCGGCAAACCCGGACAGATGATCATCCGAGTGGTGAGCGAGACTGCCATTGTTGATATTGTGCAAGCCAAAGATGCATCCATCCAAAAAGATCTTATGGCAAGAGATTTTACAATCAACGCCATGGCATATGATTTGTCGGCTGGGCAGTTGGTTGATCCGATGGGGGCCCAGCACGACCTGAGCAACCATATCATTCGCATGGTCTCAGAAGATATTTTCAAGCGGGATCCGGTTCGTTTGCTCAGAGCCTATCGCATTGCAGCACAGTTTGCGTTTGAGATTGAATCAAAAACGAAAGCAGCCATCGCAGAAAATGCACCCCTTATTCGCCAATCGGCCAGCGAGCGCGTTCGCGATGAATTCTTTAAACTGCTTCAAAGCGCCGAGTCCCATCCTTATCTTTGCCAGATGGCTGATAATGACCTGCTGTTTACCATAATGCCCGAACTGGCCGATTTAAAACACTGCCGCCAGAATCAACATCATCAATTTAATACATGGGAGCATACCCTGCTGGCTTTTTACCATCTGGAGAAGCTGCTGAAACCCAGAACGGAATCTGCGACAGGTACCGGCGCGCAACTAGCTGGCGGCATCGCTGAAGCACAATTTCCGTTGCTTAAGTTTTCGATGCTGATACACGATATTGGCAAACCGTCCACGCAGAAGACTGACCGCAGCGGTACGCTTCATTTTTATGGCCATGAGCAACGCAGTGCCCAGATGGCCGAACACATCTGCCGCCGACTGAGGTGCTCCAATCAGGTTGCTGAGACCGTTCAATTTCTGGTTCGACATCACCTTGGCCCGCTACACCTTTACACGGCACGCCGGCAACAAAACGCGACTCCCCGCGCGGTTACTCGGTTTTTTATAAAATGTGGTGCCTTCCTTGCTGAGCTTCTGGTGATGGCCGCTGCGGATGCTCTGGGCAAAACCGAAAAACACAGCCGCCGGAACTCTGCATTCATGGCTTTTTTAGCCCAATTGAAGCAAGATTTCGAAACCGAATTCAAACCCCGAGCGTCGCGACCGCAGCTGATCAGCGGCCAGGACCTGATCGCAGAGTTTGGGCTCAATCCGTCCCCGTTATTTAGAAAAATTTTAGACCACGTGGAAGAAGAGCGGTTGTCACGACGCGAGATGACGCGGCAGGAAGCCGTTCAACTGGTCAGAGAACTCATTAAAGCAGAGGGCAGAAGTCAGAGGTCAGAAGACAGATGACAGAGGTTTGAAGAAAGATGTCAGAAGTAGGGGCGGGGTTTATCCCCGCCCAAATTACCGAACCTCTGAACCCTGAACCCAGAACCTCACCTATTTAAGCTTATCCAGGGTACCAAAAATTTGATCCCTAATTTCTTCAACCTTGCCAACACCTTCGATTCGGAAATATCTCGGTGCGGCCGACTCACCGGATTTCTCCCAATTTTTATAATAGTCAATTAGCGGTTCTGTCTGGGAATGGTAGACATCCAATCGTTTCTTCACCGTTTCTTCTTTGTCGTCATCACGCTGTATCAATGGTTCACCGGTTTCATCGTCTTTGTCGGGTTCGCGCGGCGGATTGAACACCACGTGATAGGTTCGCCCGCTGGCCAGGTGAACGCGCCGACCGCTCATGCGTTTGATGATTTCTTCATCCGGTACATCAATGTCCACGACCGCCTCGATCGGCACACCGGCTTCTTTCATGGCATCTGCTTGCGGGATGGTTCGTGGAAATCCGTCAAACAAAAAACCATTTTCGCAATCGGGCTGGGTAATGCGTTCTTTGACCAAGCCGATGATGACATCATCTGGGACAAGCTTGCCAGCATCCATGTATTCTTTGGCCTTTAAGCCCATCTCACTGCCTTCCTTTACCGCTGCCCGCAACATATCACCGGTAGAGATTTGCGGAATCTTATACTGGTTTTTAATAAAGTTGGCCTGGGTGCCCTTTCCTGCACCGGGTCCGCCCAATAATATCAATCGCATGCGCTTTCCTCCTTTCATTCTTTTATAATGAGTTAATACATCTTTTTATTGAAAAGAAAAACCACCACGAAAACACGAAAGTAAAGAAACACGAAAAAGATTATGCGCTATATTACGTCCCGATCACGTTCACAGTTCTCAAATGGCACCATCGCTGAATTTTAAATAATTTGAAGTCTCTTTTCGTGTTTTAGCTGTTTCGTGCTTTCGTGGTAATTTTTACCCGTTGCTTGTTCGGGTAGAATGCATAAGAAAATATTTTTTGGCGGCAAAGTATGGCCGAAGGTTCGGCTTGTGTCAAGATAATATTGATCCGCTTTGAGGCAGACAATGGCTCTCAAAGCCTGTCAAATTAAAATTTTGTAAAAAAACAGATAATTTTTACTTGCCAAACGTGCTTATACGATATATAAAAAACCGTTTTAACCAAATTTTTAGCAAAATGGCGAATCCAAAAACTTAACCACAAAATTGACATGTAAAAGGGGGCGAGGAATTTGAAGGATATTGAGGTCAGGGTCATCGACAATGACGTTGAAAAGG
>JASFIV010000090.1:0-15149 GCA_050122475.1 Desulfobacterales bacterium
TGGAACGCTGAACCTACGTATTGACACCATATTGAGGGATGTCTTCAAACGCAAGCCTAAAATTGAGCGCGTGGTGGCACTCAAACCTGTTGACACTTTACCTATATTCATTATACTTTAAAGTGTTTATCCGAATGAAAAACCATTTCAACAAATTATTGCCACTTCAACCTGGCCGCTGCTGAATGCTTTTTGCCATCGAAATTCTTAATCCAAACGATGAAGGAGAAAACTGTTTATGGGTATAGCTCAGCTTGATATCGTCCATATGATCAGTAACGCGGGACCCATGGTTCAGTTTGTAATGCTTTTGTTGCTGTTTTTTTCAATTATGTCCTGGGCCATCATTTTGATAAAATATCGTTACATCCGCAAGGCCTTCAAGGAATCGGCTGAGTTTAGTGAATTTTTCTGGAAAAGCCGCGATCTGTCCAATGCCTTTGCTAAAGCAAAACAGCTGCCCGGCAGCCCCCAGGCACGAATTTTCCGGATCGGCTATGTAGAGCTCAAAAAGACGAGCCAGTCCGCGGTACCGAGCGCTCCTTCTGATTCGGCGATCAACAAACAAGCCGGCAGCACAAGCATGTCGCTGGATGCTCGTTTTACCGGCACCGACAACATCAAACGCTCGTTGCGTCGTGCCATTACCACCGAAATGACACGCATGACCCAGATGGTGCCCTTTTTGGCCACCACCGGCAATACGGCACCCTTTATCGGTCTATTCGGCACGGTCTGGGGCATTATGAACTCTTTTATCGGTATCGGGCAGAAGGGTTCAGCCAATCTTGCAGTCGTGGCACCGGGTATTTCAGAGGCGCTGGTGGCCACCGCTGCCGGTCTGGCCGCGGCGATTCCAGCCGTCATCGCATATAATTTCTTCATGAGCAAAATACGCGTGGTCGAATCAGAACTGGATAGCTTCTCGGCAGATTTATTGAACATCATCGAGCGTGATATTCTGCGGATAGAGAGGAGAAGGACATGAAAGCCGGTGATAAAAACGGTCAATTGATGTCTGACATCAATGTGACACCGTTTGTTGATGTTATGCTGGTGTTACTGATTATTTTTATGGTGACCGCGCCGATGATGATGCAAGGTATGGATGTCGCTTTGCCGGAAACCACCGCCGAGCCGCTGGAATCCGAAAAGGAGCATTTGATCATTACTCTCAACACGCAAAATGAGGTCTTTATAAATGATTTTAAGGTTTCGGTCGACGGCCTTGGGGAAAAATTAAAAAACATACTGGAAGGGCGCGCCGAACGCGAGGTTTTTCTCAAAGCAGATAAAGCCATTACCTGGGGGATTGTGGCTCAGGTCATGGCGGAAATCAAAGGTGCCGGTGTCGAAAAATTGGGAATGGTCACCGAACCTGAAAAGTTTGAAAAAGAAAGCAAAAAGTCCAGATCGAAATAACATGAAAGAAACCAAACATGTTTACGCCAGGCAATACCGTGGAAGGCAACCGCAGTCCCACTCACTCGCAGGGCCTTTTGGCGTATCATTTCTTTTCCACCTGATTGTTATCGGCGGGTTGATTTTTATGCCCGAATTCGGATCGGGCCCGCGGTTTCGATCCGGGGTGGTGAATGTCAGCCTCGTGTCGCTGCCCTCGGGCCCGCCGGCCGGTGGGCCCGCGCCCGCACCTGCAAAACCGCAACCGGTTGAAAAAAAACCGCCTGAGAAGCCCGCCGTTAAAATACCGAAACCCAAGCCGGTTCCGGTTGTCAAAAAGCCGCCCGAAGCTGTATCGTTAGCACCCAAAAAGGCCAAACCCAAAAAATCTTTAAAGAAAAAAACCCTTGACCGGTCAAAGCTCATCGACTCCGCCATCGACCGCATTGAAAAAAAGGTTGAGAAAACCGAAACCGATTCAGTCGCATCAGCGATTGAGGAACTAAAACGTAAAATGGCCGCATCTGAATCTCAAACAGGTGGTGGTTCGGTCGGCACATCTCCCCGGGCCGGGACCGGTTCCGTCGGCCCGACAGGCGGTTCCGGAAGCGGCGGTACTCGCGTCCAGGAATCCATTTTAATTTATCAGGCCGAGATTCAGTATCAAATCCAAAAAAATTGGGCTTTTTCACAACAACTCGCCGGCGAGAGCTCCGAACTGGAAGCTATTTTAGCGATTAAAATTTTACGCAATGGAGAAATAGAGGACATTTGGTTTGACAAAAAGTCCGGTAACGCGTACTTGGATGATTCGGCTTATAAGGCTTTGGTCAAGTCAAATCCATTACCCCCGCTGCCAAACGACTATGTGCGTCCTCACTATAAAATTGGTTTGAGATTTGGTCCGAAAGGATTAAAACGAGAATAAATCTAGTCTCGAATACGGACGTTGATGACTTATGCGATAAGGATCTATGATGAGAAGAAGAATAAGACTTTACATCCTGATTATGAGCGTTATTTTACTGGGACCGAGTTTGAGTTTGGCTGAGTATGATGTGATCGACATCACCAAACCGTTTTTACGCAAAATTCCGCTGGCTGTTCCGCTGTTTAAAAATGCCAGTGGATCTGGCGAAGAGAAGCAGTATTCCCAAGAAGCATCTGATTTTCTTTCCGATTCGTTGGACTTTACGGGCTACTTCAAATTATTGGATCGCGGGGCCTTTCTCTTCGACGCGGAGACAAGCGGGGTCACGCTGACAGAATTGACTTTTCCAAATTGGACGGTTATCGGCGCAGAACTATTAGTGACCGGACATTACAGGCTCGATGGTGACAATATTACCGTCGAGCTGCGATTGTTTGACACATTTAAAGCGCGACGCGTGCTCGGTAAAAAATATATCGGCAAGCGGTCAAACCAGCGAGATATCATTCTTCGGTTTTGCACGGAAGTCATCAAATATCTGACGGGAAGTGAGGGTATCTTTGGTAGCAAAATCGCATTTGTCTCCGACGGTACAGGCAACAAGGAGATCTATATCAGCGCCTTTGATGGTTATAACCCCAGACGGTTGACGACCAACAACGCAATTACGCTTTTCCCGGCCTGGTCAAGCGACAGCCAGTGGCTGGCCTTTACTTCTTACAAAGCTGGCAATCCAGACTTATATATCAGAGATCTGGCAAAAGCCCAGGAATCAAAAGTTTCAAAGCAGGGCATTAATATTACCCCGGCCTGGGCGCCCGGGAAATTTGAACTGGCAGCAACACTTTCGTTTTCCGGGGATCAGGAAATTTATCTGTTGACTGGGTCTGGGAAAATTATTAAAAGACTAACCAAGAGTCGCGGAATAGATGTTACCCCGACCTGGTCACCCGACGGCAAAAAAATTGCTTTCGTTTCCAACCGTTCCGGTAGCGCCCAGATCTACATCAAAGACTTGGCCACCGGCAGAGTCAACAGACTGACCTACGAGGGGCTAAAAAATACGCAGCCCAGTTGGTCCCCTCGAGGTGATAAAATTGCTTATACCTCCCAAATAAATGGGGAACATCATATTTTCACCATTGGAACAGACGGTCAAAACCCGGTGCAACTCACATATGAGCCCAGGGATAATGAATCGCCCTCCTGGTCTCCGGATGGCAGCTTAATTGCATTTAGCTCAGATCGGGAAGGACCGAATCGAATATATGTTATGACTGCTTTTGGAACCGACCAGCGGCGCTTGCTGGTACTGGCCGGTGAGCAGACAAATCCCAAGTGGTCAATGAATCATCAAATTAAATAAGTGATGTTTGAATGTGAAAGGAGGAGAAAAATGCAAAAGAAGACTTGGTTGATAATAGCCCTGTTACTGGTAATTCCTGGGTTACTGTTCACCGTTGGCTGTCAAAAGAAAGCGGTATCCCAGGCAAAAGCGCCCGCACCGGCGCCGGCTCCTGCAGAAGAAAAACCGGCCCCGACACCCGTGGCGAAGCCTGCAGGTTGGAATATCTCACAGAATAATATTTACTTTGAGTTTGACAAATCGACCCTGACGCCAATGGCGCAAGATACGCTGATGCGGCATGCGGCCTGGCTGCGAGAAAATTCCAATGCCACCGTCACGATTGAAGGTCATGCTGACGAACGGGGCACCAATGAGTATAACCTCGCCCTGGGGGACAGACGAGCAGACAGTGCCAAAGCATTTTTAGTGGACCTTGGCATAGCAGCTTCACGTCTGACGACGATCAGCTACGGTGAAGAACGCCCCCTTTGTATGGACCAAACTGAGGAATGCTGGGCGAAGAACCGGCGGGGTCATTTTGTCGTAAACTAATATAATCGGTATCCCCCAAATGGGTATCTGCCTCAAGGCAGATAGATTCCGGTGATGATACCAGCAAGAAAAAAAAACATGATAAACAGCAAGCGCATGGATTCTTCTGCGCTTGCTGTTTATAGTGGTGACGCCCGCCCAATCTCGGCGGGCCATTTTTTTAAACCCATCCAAACCCCAAACAAAAACGAATGCCAATGAAAAGAACTCCCTTTAAAAAAGTGATCTTTATCAATGTTGTTTTGGCCGGCCTGATGACGTTGATCGGATGTGCCACCCAATCCGATGTAAACACTATCGATAATCGTCTTACTGAGATGGAAATGCGGGACGCCCAGCAACGCCAGAGCGGAAATCAGCTTAAATCCGACCTGGAACAACGCAACCAGGAGTTGAGAAAACAATCGGCCAGCCTGCGGGCGATTCTTGAAGAATTGAACGAAGACATCCGTATTTTGAGTGGTCGTCTAGAAGAAATGGAATATGCTTTTAAACAGCAACAACAGAATGCTGCCGAGTTAGACAGTGAAAGACAAGCAAAGCTGGACGGCATTGCTGAACGTGTTGAGGAAAATTCAGAACGGCTCAACCGAATGAATCAATATCTCAATTTAGAATCGAGCAAAAAGGGGGTGGCAGTGGCACCACCGGCCGCTCGGACCCAAAAACCGTCATCGGAAGATGAAATCTATCGCTCCGCCAAACAAGCTTTTGATCAGGGCGATTTTGAATCTGCCCGCCAACAGTTTCAAGAATTTATCAAACGCTATCCGAATTCGAAAAATGCGGACAATGCTCAGTTTTGGATCGGTGAAATTTATTACCGCGAAAAATGGTATGAAAAAGCGATCCTGGAATACCAAAATGTGATCGAAAAATATCCCAAAGGCAACAAAGCGCCGGCGGCGCTTTTGAAACAGGGGCTGGCATTTTCCAATATCGGTGATACGGCCAATGCGAAACTGATTTTGCAGGAATTGGGTCGCAAGTACCCTGATTCCAATGAAGCCAAGGTTGCCGCTGAAAAATTAAAGACAATGAAATGAGTCAGACGCCAGAATGGTTAAGATCATTGGCATAGATCCCGGCCTATCGGCTACAGGGATCGGAATTGTCAGCGGGCTGGGGTCAAAAATCGATAGCTATTCTTTTGGCTGTATTCATACTACCCAATCCACCCCATTACCCGGTCGCCTCGATAAAATCTTCTCCAAGCTTTACCAATTGCTTAAAAGCGAAAATCCGGATTTGATGGTTATAGAAGATGTTTACTCATTGCACCGCTATCCAAAATCGGGCATCATTTTGGGGCAGGTGACCGGTGTGATTCAGTTGGCCGGATTTCATGCAGCCGTACCCGCCCTCGAGGTCACGGTCCGAGAGGCCAAACAAATTTTGACGGGCAATGGTAACGCCAGCAAAGCCCAATTTGAAAAGGCTGTGCGGCATTGCCTTAATCATAAGACCCGCATTAAGCCCGTGCATGCATCCGATGCAACGGGCTTGGCGCTTATCGGGTTGTACCGCTATTCGGATATCCGGTAGGCGTTATGGGTTACTGGTTATTGCTTATTCGATTACCCTTGCCGCACATAACCCATAACGAATAACCCATAACAGTTTTTATTGGAGCGAAGCGACAATATGATCGGTTACATCGAAGGCAAAATTTTAAAAAAGGAAGATGAGCGGGTGCTGGTGCTGGCCAACCAGGTGGGGTATGAGATTTTGCTTCCGGCCTTTGTGATGGAAACTGTAAAACACCAAAAAGCTGGTGACGAAATCGCTTTATATGTTTTTTATCAACAGACCGAACGGCAACCCAAACCGATTTTAATCGGATTTAACCTGGAAGCTGAAAAAGAATTTTTCCAATCTTTTATATCGGTAGAAGATATCGGGCCCCTGAAAGCGGTCAAAGCTTTGAGTGTTCCAGTTAGCGAAGTCGCCAGTGCAATCGAAAACCGCGACGTTCACAGACTCACGCGGCTCAAAGGCATTGGCACCCGAACGGCTCAGAAAATAATCGCCACCCTTGAAGGCAAGATGGGCAAATTTGCTTTGATTCGTAAAGCGGAGAAACCGGAACCGGCTGTAGAGGAAAATTTTTCCGAGCAGGTTTATGAAGTACTCGTGAAACAGCTTGGCCATAAAACTTCTGATGCCAAACGGATGATCGCCGATGCGCTTAAACGCAAACCGGCGACGACTTCGCCGGAGGAGCTGTTGGATGAAATTTACCGCGGCGAAAAAGCCTAGCGGTTATTGGTTATTTGTTATTCGTTATTGGGTGCTGGTAATGTGCTATCAAGACTGTCATAATGGCCCGAACGCACCGGTCGACGACAACCATGATCAGATTTCAAGTAACGAGTACAGTCTATATCGGCTGTATAATGCAATCTTTCGTTTTTTCCAATAACGAACAACCAATAACAAATAACGAATTAATTGGAGCAACACATGTCTGATGATGTCATAAAGTATTCTTCTGAAAAACAAGGGTTGATTTCAGGCGCGGCCCTAACCGAGGATGACTCGCCTGATATCCTTTCGCTGCGGCCGGTGCAGCTCTCAGATTATGTCGGCCAGGAAGAAATTGTCGAAACATTGAGAATCGCTATTCAGGCAGCCACCCAACGCAATGAACCCATGGATCACGTATTGTTTCATGGACCGCCGGGTCTTGGAAAAACAACGTTAGCACACATTATTGCCAATGAGATGCACGGCAACCTAACGGTAACTTCCGGCCCGGCGCTTGAAAAAGGCGGCGATCTGGTCGGCATTCTCACGCATCTGGAAGTTGGTGATATTTTGTTTATCGATGAAATCCATCGAACCCCCAAGGCGGTTGAGGAATTTATGTATCCGGCCATGGAGGATTTCGCCATTGACTTTATTTTCGACAAAGGCGTTCATGCGCGTAGCCATCGCTATCGTCTAAACCGTTTTACGTTGGTGGGGGCCACAACGCGCGTGGGGCTCCTTTCGGCGCCGCTGCGGGATCGCTTTGTCATTTTTCGCAGTCTTGATTTTTACAAATCCGATGATCTTGTAAAGATTGCCATGCGCTCGGCTGAACTGCTGAACGTCAAAATCGATACCGCCGGTGCTGTGGAACTGGCTAAACGCTCCAGAGGAACCCCCCGGATCGTGAATCGACTGCTCAAACGGGTGCGGGACTTCAGTCAGGTCAGGGCCGACGGTGTCATCACGCAAGCAACGGTCGAAGGTGCTTTAGAATTAGAGGGGGTGGACAAAAAAGGCCTGACGGATCTGGACCGCCGTTATTTAAAAACAATTATTGAATTTTATACCGGCGGACCGGTTGGAATTGAGGCGATTGCCGCTACTTTGCAGGAAGAGTCCGATACGCTGGTGGATATTGTCGAGCCCTATCTGCTCAAGATCGGTTTTGTGCTGAGGACCTCCTCGGGCAGAAAAGCGACCGAAGCAGCCTATAAGCATCTGGGGTTTCGCATACAGAGTAAGCTGTTTTCTTAGGTTTAATGGTCTAAAAAGTTGCGGGTTGCCCTTCGACCTCGCTCAGGACCGTGAGCCTGTCGAACGGCCTGTCGAACAACGCGTCACGGGCTTCGAGTATCGTGCCACAGAAAGGATTTACAAAGATAGCGTCGGCCATGTCATTTTCTGAAAGGCGTTATGAATTACAAAGTTCCGGTGCCCCGATATTTGGGATTCAACCCGTAACACGCAACACGGAACATTTCCGATGCCTGTAATTACGCTATTAACGGATTTCGGCACTGCTGACGAATACGTGGGGGTAATGAAAGGCGTTATGCTTTCCATTTGCCCATCGGTATCGGTTGTTGACATCTCGCATCAGATCGAACCACAGGATATTGTCCAGGCCGCATATCTGGTACCCGGCTATTTTCATTATTTCCCTAAAGGTACGATTCATATCGTGGTTGTCGATCCGGGTGTCGGAAGCCAACGCGCTATTTTAGCCGTCCATTTTCGCAAGCATTTTTTTATCGCACCGGACAATGGTGTATTAAGCCTTTTGCTGAGAGATCAAAAATCTGATACGATAATTGAAGCAAACAAATCCGAATATTTTCTTGAGCCCTTGAGCGCAACCTTCCACGGGCGAGATATATTTGCTGCGTTGGGCGCTCATGTGGCCTGCGGCACAGAAATTGAGTCATTGGGTTCCAGACGCCAGATCGAGGACATTGTTCATCTGAACGATCTAACGTGCCAGGTTACTCAACGGGGCGAGCTTATTGGAAAGATCGTATCAATCGATCGTTTCGGTAATTTGATCAGTAATATTGATGCGATTCAGCTGCATGATTTTTGCCAATCTGAGCCATCCAAGCAGGTCCACATTGCCATCGGATCCCTCACAATTCGCGGCATGGAGAAAACATATGCAGATGCAGCCTCAGGGGCACCGCTGGCGCTCATTGGCAGTCGCGGCTACCTAGAAATTGCATTAAGCTGTGCTAATGCTCAAAAACAATTAAATGCCCGCAAGGGCGATCGTGTCCGTATAACCTTATTATGAACCTGAATACCTTTAAGAAAGCAAGTCGTCGCAAAGCGGATCGACGCTGGACGCTCTTATTTATCGGCGACCATGGCAATGTCATCACATTAAAGCGATTTAAGGCCATTATCTTTGCGGTGGGGTTTTTGTTTTTGCTGGCCGTTGTTTTAGTGGCCGTTCTTTTTTTGAGTCATCAAAAGACCCAGCAACAATATTCGGACCTGCAAAATCGGCTTCAGCGGTCCCAAGACCAAATTGAAACCTTGCGTCATGAAAAAGAAATTTTGATGGCCCGTCTGGTGCTGGCTGAATCCAAAGCCAAGGAGGCGGTTGTTGAGCGGCGTGAACCTAAAGAAAACCCGGGCACCGCAGAGCCGGTCAAGCCGAAGCCTCAGAAGTTGGCCACCGCCAAACCGGCACCAAAGCCTCAAAAAAAGCCGCCTGCACCGGCGACATCTCAATCCCCGTCCACAGAAACTCAGAGCCGTGAGGCAGAAGCGATCATGCAGGTGGCTGTTGAAAATTTCAAGGTCTCGCGTGAATCAGGCAACACGAGCTTAATGGCGCAATTCAAAATAAAAAACACCAGCCGCGGTTACCAGCGCATCGCCGGAAATGCGGTTGTCCTGTTAAAGGGTGCTGATCTTAATAAAAACCAGTGGCTGGTGATGCCGGCAGTCGAATTTAGGGGCGAGAAACCGTCCGGAAAGCGCGGCAAACGGTTTTCAATCCAGCGCTTTCGCACCATGAATTTTAGCGCCAAAGCGCCGAATCATGCGGATCAATTCCAAACGGCTGTGGTCTATGTGTTTACGGAAAAAGGAAAATTACTGTTAGAGCAGGACTTTGCGGTATCATTGCCGCCTCTGCCGGCCGTGTCGTCGGAACCGCCAGCCGGGGAGGCCCTAACCCGCCAAGCTCAGCCTGCTGAAGCGCGACCCCGTCAGCCGACGCCGCCGCAAGAACCGCCCCAAAAAACGCCCGCCGCGCCGGCGATCCCCGATGATGAGCTTCTCGATTCGCTCAAGAACGCCCCACCGGTATTTTAAATGCCAGAAGTCAGAGGTCAGAGGACGGAAGACAGACGACAGAGACCATAATGATGAAAATTTTAACATTTAATTCTGTACTCTATTTTATGCCTGCTGTCTTCTGAATTCTGACTTCTGTCCTCTGGGTTACCCATCGCCGACGACCAGCTGATCCACAATAGGGCCAACATTTAAGTCGCCGCTTTGAAAGTTCTCAAAGGTGAGATCCTGAAAAGCCAAGCGTCGCTTTTGTTTGAGTATTTCAAATATTTCGAGATAATTCAGAGGAATACGCTTTTGCCAGCTCAAATTGAGCTGGGCAGCATAGTGTTGGATATCGGTTTCCTGACCCTCGATTTCCAAAAACGGGCCATACGGCATGGTATCCAGGTAAAATGCGGTCTGCCCCAAAATAAAGGTTTCGCGCCATTTCTCGTAGCGCTGAACGGCCTGCAATCCAACGCTGGTCAGAATCAGATCCATGGTCTTAAAATCAGAAACCTCGACCTCCAGTTCATCATAGATATTAAACTCAAGACCGGCTGCCGCCAGCTTGGATTTAAACGTTAGAATCGCCTTTTTGTCCTGGCGTAGGCGCAACAGCGAATGTTTCTTAATCAAATTATGGCCATCGTCTTCATAGCGAATGTTGTTTTCAAAAACACGTCCCTGAGATTCGGCCCCCAGACCTGCGATACGGCTCTGCATGCGGTTAATGTCGTCCAGAAAAAATTTAACCTCGACTTCACGTTTTTGCATTTTGGGTTGTCCTTAGGATGGCGTTTCGGAGTCATTTTTAGGCACACGGCAATGACCGCATCATAAAATGGATCCACAAAGTTTGTAAATAACCAACTTTATTTTTTCCTTGACATTACACTCCATTTTGCTTATTTTTGCCGGATTACTTAATTTGAGGAGCGCATATCTGTGAAAAAATATACAACTAGTGCCAAACGTTCAGATAACCCGCAAAAGTGGTATGTCGTTGATGCCAAAGGAGCAGTGCTGGGTCGGCTTGCGACCCAGGTCGCCCAGCGATTGCGCGGTAAACATAATCCGCATTTTACACCCCATGTGGACACCGGCGATTGGGTAATTGTGATCAATGCCGATAAAATCACCCTGAGTGGCCGCAAAATGGATCAAAAAGTGTATTATCGCCATAGTGGATATATCGGCGGTTTAAAGGAAATCACCGCCAAAGAACTTCTAGAAAAAAAGCCGGAAGCGCTGGTACGGTATGCCGTCAAAGGCATGTTGCCCAAGAATAAACTGGGGCGGCAGCTCTTTAAAAAACTAAAAGTATATGCCGGCGAAACGCATCCACATGAGGCCCAGCAACCCGAAACCCTGTCGATTTCCTAAAGCGACTCAACTGAATAACCCATTTTTTGAGGAAGACAATGCCAAAAGAAAACACCTATTACGCTACCGGCAAACGCAAAAACGCAATTGCCAAAACCTGGCTGACTCCCGGGAGCGGTAAAATTATCATTAATCAGCGCCCGATAGAGGACTACTTTCCACTCGAAACACTGCGAACCGATTTACAGGAACCCTTTAAGCTGACCAATACGGTCGGTTCCTTTGACGTAACTGTCAGCGTTAAAGGTGGCGGTATTGCCGGCCAGGCTGGCGCCGTGCGTCACGGCATTACCAAAGCGCTCATATTAACTGACGCTGAATTGAGAACTCCGCTGAAAAAGGCCGGATTCGTCAAACGCGATCCCCGAGTTAAAGAAAGAAAAAAATACGGCCAGAAAGGGGCCCGGGCACGCTTTCAATTTTCCAAGCGTTAAATTGCAGTTTTTGCTAAGTTGAAAAGGGGACGGGCAACAGCCGCGCCCCTTTTTTAATGCTTTCCAAAGATCTGCTAGATTAAAATATCAACACGATATTCTTTTTAAAATGGTTTTTTGTTAAGATATTTTTTGCCTACTATACGCCACTAAACCGGACAACATGATACCATCCCGGCGATATTTCACTCCCATTCTTTGCTTGGTGCTGCTGTTTTGCTGGCAGTCAGCCGGAGCGATCACAGACCCTTACCCGCTCAGGCCGCCCGACACCTCCAGTCCCCGGGCAACCATGAAAACCTTTATGGATAGTATGAACCGGGTCTACCAGAGACACCTCGTCAAGGATTATTCGGAGGCTATCCGTGTTCATTTCCGCCGGGCTGCGGGATGCCTTGACCTGAGCAAAATTGCGCCCAGTGTGCTTCAGGATGTGGGGCTTGAAACGGCCTTGTTGCTGAAAGAGATTTTTGACCGCATTGAATTGCCGCCCTTTGAGAAGATACCCGATCAGTCAGCGGTCCATTCTGAGGGACTGACCCAATGGACGGTTCCGAATACGGAGATAACGATTAGCAAAGTTGAAGAAGGGCCGCACCAGGGCAAATTTCTTTTTAGCACCGACGCGGTTGCGCGGGTCAGGGAATTTTACGACCGGGTAGCGCATCTGCCATACAAGCCCGGTGCTTCGGTCGACATATACGAGGACTATATTTTTGGGCCCGGCGTCCTGATACCGCAAGGCTTGATCCGCAATTTACCCGACTGGACTAAAATTGGCTTCTATGACCAGGCCGTGTGGCAATGGTTCGGGCTGTTGCTGACGCTGTTGATCACGGGTTTGATTATCGTGCTGGTCTTTCGATGGTCACAGCAGCGACCTGTCCAGGCAGAATCAGACGAAGAGGCAGCAGCTCCCAAATGGTCGTGGCGCAAGCTGGTCTTTCCGCTGATCTTGGTGGTGGTTATCCTGACAGCCGAGTATTTTGTGGATGAGCAGATCAATATTACCGGCAACGTTCTGAAGTTGATAAAGATGATTCTGAGGACCTTCGTTTTTATTGCCAGCGGTTGGGCCATTGTGGTCATCGGCAACGGCATTGCCGAGGCGATCATTTCCTCCAAGCGTATGTTTGCCAAAACCATTGATGCCAATCTGGTGCGGCTCATTTCGCGACTGATTACCGTAGTGCTGCTGTGCGTATTGCTCTGGAATACCAGCGATTATCTGGGGATGTCCTTAACTGCTGTCTTTGCTTCAGCCGGTATCGTCGGTCTGGGGGTTGCCTTGGCCGCCCGGGAAACCCTGGCCAATTTTTTTGGGGGCATCAGTATTTTTCTGGATCGACCCTTTAAATCCGGTGATTATATTGTGTTGGATACCGGTGAGCGCGGCCGGGTGGTTGAGGTCGGCCTGCGCAGCACACGCATCGTGACCCGTGATGACATTCAGATTTCGATTCCCAACTCCCTGATGACCAACACCAAGGTCATCAACGAAAGTGCGCCGCAGCCGCGGTTCAGGGTACGCATTAAAGTGGGCGTTGCCTATGGCAGCGATGTGGATCAGGTCGAGGAAACTCTGCTTTCGGTAGCCGGCCAAAATAACATGGTGGCGTTCGTGCCCGAGCCGCGCGTCAGATTTCGTCAATTCGCTGAATCAGCTCTGGAGTTCGAGCTGTTGTGCTGGGCGCGTCGCCCCGAAGACCGGGGGCTGCTGGTCCATGGGCTCAACCACCAGATTTATAAAGCCTTTGAAGCCGCCCATATCGAGATCCCGTTTCCGCAGCGCGATGTCCACCTGAAATCTCAACCGCGAGATTCCGAATAATCCGGGCGACATTCAGCGCGACTCATTTTTATCAGCGCTCGAATCATAATTAATGAAGATTCCGGACTCCGGACTCATTTCGTCATCGTTTGAATATATTTTAAAATCGGCATGCCGCGTAAACGCAGACAGCGTCTTGAGGGGGAAAAGATGGAAAAAGAAGTCTGGTTGCAAAATCTAACATGGGAGGATGTCAAACAAAAGGCCATCGAAAGCCAGGGAACCATTATTTTGCCCATCGGCAGCACCGAACAGCACGGGGCGCATCTACCGGTTGGCACCGATACCATGGTGGCCAATGCCATTGCCGAAGCGGCAGCCCTCAAGGCCGACATTCTGGTGGCGCCACCATTGTGGTTCGGCTGGAGTCCCCACCATCTGGTGCTGCCCGGTACCATTACGATTAGAGCCGAGGTGCTGATCGAGGTCGCTTTCGACATGATCAAATCGCTTTCCCGCCATCATTTCGACAAATTTATTCTGCTCAACGGTCATCGGATCGTCAATGTGGCCTGGATGCAAATTGCAGCCGAAAGAGCCAAACGGGAGTTGGGCGTTAAGGTGATTATATTCGATCCGGCCTATATGTCGAAAGAGTTCACGGGTGATATGCAATGGGGTGAAGTCGGCCATGCGGAAGAAATCGAAGGCTCGCATATGTGGCACTGCTACCCGGATCTGGTGAAGATGGATAGAGCCCAGGACAATCCCCACCAGCATGATCCCATCTATCATGTGGATCCGCGCTATGCCGGTGATACGCTTTGCTATGTTCCCAGCAGTCCGGCCGAAATGCAGCGATTGGCGGAAAAATCCGGTGGAACCTCAGGAGCGTCTACCAAAGCGTCCCAGAAGCTGGGTGAACAATATCACGCGCATCTGGTAGACCGTATGCTGGAAGCCATCGCCTTTTTACAGAAACCGTCTTAAGGCCTGACCGCTGGCTCCCAACTCAAAACCATGGCGTTGGTTCAGATCCCGCTTAGCCCGGATCGGCCCATTTTTCTAGAAAATGGGTGTCGATGTCTCCGCTGATAAAATCCGCATCCTGAAACACCTGCTGATGAAACGGTATGGTGCTTTTGATACCCTCTATCTGGAATTCAGAAAGCGCCCGCTGCATTCTTTTAATCGCCATATCGCGATCCTTAGCCCACACCACTAATTTGCCGATCAGGGAATCATAAAACGGTGATATGACATACGGGTTGAAAATATGGGTGTCCACCCTGACACCCGGTCCGGCCGGAAGGATAAGATGGGTTATTTCACCCGGGGAAGGCATAAAGTTATCGGCAGGGTCTGCGGCATTGATCCGACATTCCATCGACCATCCGTTCAGATGAATATCATCCTGCGCCAGCGTTAATTTTTCACCCTGGGCTATGAGAATTTGCTGCTGGACAATATCGATTCCGGTCACCAGCTCGGTGACCGGATGCTCAACTTGAACTCGGGCGTTGACTTCCATAAAATAAAAGTTCTTGTCTTTATCTGCCAGGAACTCCATGGTGCCGGCATTGGTGTATCCGACCAAACGGGCGACCTGAATGGCCGTCTCCCCCAATTTATTGCGCAAGTCTTCATCGACAAAAGGTGAGGGTGACTCTTCGATCAGCTTCTGGTAGCGCATCTGGATACTGCACTCTCGCTCTCCGAGGTGAATAAAGTTGCCGAAATGATCCCCTATTATCTGGATTTCGATATGGCGTGGTTTTTCGATATATTTTT
>JASFIV010000091.1:0-15127 GCA_050122475.1 Desulfobacterales bacterium
TCCGTTGATTATTGCCGGTGGCCCCTGCACCTGCAATCCTGAGCCGGTGGCGGATTTCTTTGATGCCATGGTTATCGGCGACGGCGAGAGCGTTATCCTGCAGCTGGCCGAAAGCTGGCTGGAGTGTAAAAAGAACGCCGGCAGCGATAAAGACGCCCTGTTAAAACGCTGGTCAAAGATCGAAGGCGTTTATGTTCCTGCATTTTTTGAACTGCGCTATGATGACTGTGGTTTTCAGAAACTGGAGCCGCGCCATACGGATTATGCCCATGTGACCCGAACCCTTGTCGCCGATCTGGATCAGGTGCCATTCCCGCACAAACCGATCATCCCCTTTGGCAAACCCGTACACGATCGCCTGCGGCTGGAGGTCGCCAGAGGCTGCACCCGCGGCTGCCGCTTTTGCCAGGCAGGTATGATCTACCGGCCGGTTCGGGAACGCTCGCCGGATTCATTGACCGACCTTTGTGACCTATCCATCAGCAGCACCGGCTACGAAGATATCTCCTTGTTGTCGTTGAGCACCGGCGATTACGGTTGTATCGTGCCGCTGATGGAGCGATTGATGTTGCGCTATGCCAGCCGGAATGTTGCGGTATCCCTGCCGTCTCTGCGGGCCGGAACGTTGACGCCCGAGCTGATGAAACTGATCAAAACGGTGCGCAAAACCGGCTTTACCATTGCCCCCGAAGCGGGCAGCCAGCGACTGCGAGACGTCATCAACAAAAATATCGACGATACCGAAATTATAAAAACAGTCAAAAATGCGTTTGACCTGGGCTGGCAGGTCATCAAATTGTATTTTATGATCGGGCTTCCGACCGAAACCGAAGCGGATTTGAAGGCTCTGGTGGATTTGGTTAAATCTCTGCGAAAAATAAAGCATACCGCCGGGCGTCGGGGAAAGATTAATGTCAGTGTGGCCACCTTTATTCCCAAACCCCATACGCCCTTTCAATGGGCCGCCCAGCTGCCTATGCCCGAATCTCAGGAGCGTATCTGGCGCTTGCAGGAGCATCTGAAATTGCCCGGGATCCAATTTAAATGGCAGGATCCGAAAGTCAGCTGGCTGGAAGGGGTCTGGGCCCGCGGCGATCGTAGATTGAGTCGTTTGCTGGTGGCTGCTTTTCAAAAAGGCTGCCGCTTTGACGGCTGGAGCGATCAGTTTCGATATGATCTGTGGCAGGCGGCTTTTAAAGAGCAGGGCCTGGATCCGGATTTTTATACCATCCGTGAGAGAGATGTCTGTGAGCCCTTGCCCTGGGATCACATCGACACCCAGGTGACCCGAGAATTTTTGGCTGCTGAATGGGAGAATGCGCTCAAAGGCGCCTATACTGCCGATTGCCGCGTGGATGACTGTAACCAGTGTGGTGTGTGCGATTTTGAACAAATCGCGCCGCTAACTCACGACCGGTTTCAAAACCATGCCGCCGGAGTGCCGCCAGGCATTGCGCAAAAAGCGGTGGCATATCAAAAACTCACTGTTTTCTATACCAAGCGGGATCAGGCCCGTTATTTTGGGCATCTAGAACTGGTCAACATTTTTCAGCGCGCTTTAAAGCGGGCCGGGATTGCCGTTCGATTTTCGGAGGGATTTCATCCTAAGCCCAAAATAGCCTTTGATGATCCTCTGCCGGTGGGAATCGAAAGCCAGCAGGAACGCTTTACCCTATCGGTACCGGACGACCTGCGACCCCGACAGGTCAAGGATTTGCTAAACGCGCACCTGCCTGCCGGTCTGGTGATCACCAATTGCATTTTGGCTCCTAAAAAATCACCGCCTGACCCACACCGGCGCATCTGTTACAGAGTGGATCTGGCCGAAGGGCAGTTCGATGAATCACTGCTAAAGGCTTTTTACGAGCAGCCGAATTTTATCATTTTACTCAGCAGTCGAAAAGGAAAGTTGAAAAAGATTGATTTAAAGGATATTGTGGTAAAAAGTGAACTGCGCATCTCCGGCCAGTTGGAACTGACGCTTAAAACTGAGCCGGGAAAAACCGTGCGGCCGTTTGATGTCCTGCGTCATGTATTCAAATTAAGCGAAACACAGGTCAAACAAGCGACTATCATAAAGCTCAAAGCATAGGGCAGAGAGCAAAGAGCATAGGGTCGATACTCATATTTATTCGTATAAGCCTCATATTAGTCACTCTTTGCGCCATGCCCTTTGCCCTATGCCAAAAACTGTACCCCATGCCCCTGGCGCCATGCACCATGCTATTGGAGCGGAGCTTTTGAAGGATGTACAAACAACTGATCATCAATGTATTGGAGCATGAAACCCGTGTAGCCCTTTTGGAAGACGGAACTATCGTTGAATTGTATATCGATCGCGGGGATGATTCGGATGTTGCCGGCAATATCTATAAAGGCAAGGTTTTGCGCGTATTGCCCGGAATGCAAGCCGCCTTTGTGGATATCGGCCTTAATCAGGCCGCATTTATTTACGTGGATGATGTGTATAACGATGCTGTCAAAGAGTACGAGCGCCTTTTTCAGGTAGAATCCGAGGAACTGGAAGCCGAAACCGAAATCGATCCGGAGCCGGAAGCATTTGAAAACTGGCGCAACCAGCAGATCGAAGAGCTGATTTCAGAGGGCCAGGAGATAATGGCCCAGGTTGCCAAATCACCCATCGGCACTAAAGGCGCGCGAATTTCATCCTACATCTCTTTGCCCGGTCGCTTTTTGGTGCTGATGCCCTCCTCCGATCACATCGGAATTTCGCGCAGAATCGAAGATGAAGCCGAGCGCGAGCGTTTGCGGCAGGCGGTTGTGAATTTGCGCTCCAATAGCCATGGCTATATTGTGCGCACCGCCGCGGAAGGCGAGCCGGAAGAAAAACTGGCTTCTGAAATGTCCTTTCTAAATAATCTATGGGCCAACATTCAGAAAAAGTACGAGAAAGCCCCCGCACCGTCCATCCTGCATCATGAAATATCCGTGAGTCTGCGCGCAGTGCGGGATTTGCTGATCCATGAGGTCGAAAAACTGGTAATCGACCACAAAGCGACCTATGATTCGGTTTTATCCTTTCTGGATACCTACATGCCCATTTTAAAGGATCATGTTGTGCTCTATGAAGGCGCCGAGCCGGTCTTTGATGCTTATAACCTGGAAGGCGACATTTCACGGGCCTTAAAGCGCAAGGTCTGGTTGAAATCCGGTGGTTATATTACCATCGAGCACACCGAGGCGCTGGTGGCGGTAGATGTCAACACCGGTCGCTATGTCGGCAAACACAATCTGGAAGAGACGATTTTAAAAACCAATCTGGAGGCCGTCAAAGAGATCGCCTATCAGGTCCGGTTGCGGGATATCGGCGGCATTATCATCATTGATTTTATCGATATGGATAAAAAGTCCAACCGGGAGAAGGTTTACACCGCCTTGAAGGAGGCGCTGTTGAAGGACAAGAGCAAAACCCATGTGCTGCCGATGTCTGATATGGGCCTCATTCAGATGACCCGTAAACGCACGCGGGAGCCGCTTACGCGAATTTTGTGTGAACCCTGCTATTATTGTGATGGTGAGGGTTATATCGTATCCAAGCAGACCATTTGTTACACGATTTTCCGCGAGATTTTGCGGGAATCCCAGGACATGAACGGCGTCCGGCTGACATTAAGAGTTAACCCCCAGATCGCTGAACTGCTGCACGACGAAGAGAATTCCCTGATTGCTGCTCTTGAAAAAGCCATCGGCAAGCAAATCGTCATATACCCCAACACCACCTATCACCTGGAACAATTTGATATATTTGAAATTCATCAAGAATGAATACATTCGGACAGTGCATCCCGCTATAAGACGGACGGATAATTCATTCCGTTGTTATCAGGGGTTGAGCTTAAAAATGCCCCAACCCCACAGGGATATGTGCGGCATGAATATTACATGTCGAAAAATTGAAACGTTTTTTTGGATCCAATATTTGAAAAAATATTTAATATTGACATGGCTCCAAGCTTGTGATTTATATCATAAATTTCTGGCTACGAACGCTCGGACTGTATAAATTGGCAGAAGGTGCTTGCCAAATAATATAAAATATATAATAAAATAAGGAATTTATAAAAATGAAGCGCACTTTTCAACCCAGCAGAATCAGACGCGCCAGAAATCATGGATTTCGTAAACGGATGTCGTCTAAAGCGGGTCGCAGGATAATTAATCGACGTCGGGCAAAAGGCAGAGCGCGACTTGCCGGCTAATTCAATCCGGCCATTGAACCGGGTGATGGATCACGATGCGCTTTTCCTTTAAAAAGGAAGATCGAATCCTGAAGCGATCGGAATTCTTAGAACTCACCCGATCCGGGCGCAAGGTACAAAATGATTGCTTTATAGCTTTTTTCAAACCGGGCCGACTCGATCACTCCAGACTGGGCATTACGGTTACGCGAAAGGTCGCCAAAGCTGCACGCCGAAACAGAGTTAAACGATTAATACGCGAATATTTCCGACTAAACAGGCGGCGCTTAGATCAAAACTGGGATATCAACATTGTAGCCAAAAAAAAGGCCCCAGACCTTTCAGCTGAGAAGGTGTTTTCATCCCTTCAAGATTTGTTTGAACAGATTGTGAATAGTGTTGATTAAAAAAATCATATCGATATTGATGCTCTCATCGATCAGGGCATACCAGTATACACTATCTCCGGTATTGGGTCCCTGTTGTCGTTTTTACCCAACCTGTTCGAATTATGCCCATCAGGCTATTTGCCAGCATGGCCCCTTCAAAGGGCTGTTGTTGGCTACCAAACGTCTGCTACGATGTCATCGCTTTCATCCGGGTGGCGTTGATCCGGTTCCCCAACCTGCGCCTGACAAAACAATACGAACGCCGTTTATAGGCTAAAGGGTCGCTCGTTTAAGGCGCAGCTCCAGCTTATCCTGCGAAGACCCCGGACGTAAAATCTGTTTGATCGGCTCTTTCCGTGCCAAAAGAAAAGTGCTGCAATTTGACAACTTGCTCTTAGGAGAAAACCATGGACCAGTCGCGATTGTTATTAGCCATCGTGCTCTCTTTGATCATATTCCTGGCATATCAGTTTTTTTTCGCTCCACCGCCGCCCCAGCAGCAACCCGACAAAAAGGCTGAAACACCCATAGCCACTCAGGATCAACCGGCTCAGGATAAAGATCAGGCGCAGCCCTATGTGGCCGACACCGAACCAACAAAAGTTAGCCCGCAGCCTGCCACTGAAGTTGAGGCGCCCTCAATCGCCAGAACTATTACCGTGCGGACGCCGCTTTATGAAGCGCAGATTTCTGAAAACGGGGCTGTGATTTACAGTTTTCTGCTAAAACAATATCGCGAACGTGTTAAAAAAGATTCTGAATTAAAACAAGTACTTACAAATAACAACACTTTGGGTGTTGGCCATTTGGGATTTATCGGAAAAAGCATAGCCGGGCTGGATAAGGCGGTTTTCAGCACCGATCTAGCCGCCGATCAACTGGCTATCAGTGACGCCACCCAGAACCTTACCTTTTTATGGCGTTCGCCCGATGGTGTGACCATCCAAAAGACATATAGTTTTGATGCGGCTTCCTACGTAATTGGTTTGGATGTGACCGTAAAAAATGGTTCCGACCGTAGCATTCAGGACAGACTCGCTATCGACCTGAATGGCAGGACTCCTAAAGACAAGCGAATGTATTCGTTTCAGGGGCCCAGCGCACTGGTCAATGATGAACTCCAACAGATCAAGATTAAAAAGTTGGAGGACAACAATACTTTTGACGGCAAAATTAAATGGATTGCGATTCAAAGCCGATATTTTATGTCCGGACTCATCCCGGATCAAATCGAAGAGGCCCGCTTACAACTGTCCTTGAAATCAGATGAATTTGTCACTGCTCAATATCAGCAGCCCGAAAAAGTCATACCGTCCGGGAACCAGTACACTTACAAATACCGGTTTTTTATCGGCCCCAAAAAAATAAGCTATTTGCGAAATGTGGGCAATAATCTGGAAAAGCTGGTTGATTTTGGCTGGTTTGATTTCATTGCGCGACCCTGTCTGTGGCTGCTGAATGTATTCTATAGCGTTATCCCCAATTACGGCGTGGCCATTATTATTTTAACCATTCTGGTGAAAATTCTTTTGTGGCCCCTGGGACAAAAAAGCTATAAATCCATGAGCGAAATGAAAAAACTGCAGCCACTCATGAAAGAGATCCGTGAAAAATACAAAGATGACAAACAGCGCATGAACCAGGAAGTCATGGGCCTTTATAAAACTTACAAAATCAATCCGCTGGGCGGTTGTCTGCCCATGGTTGTCCAACTGCCTGTATTTTTTGCACTTTATCGCATGCTGTACCAGGCCATTGAACTGCGGCATGCACCGTTCTTTCTGTGGATTAATGACCTGTCCGCACCGGACCGGCTGTTTAATTTTAACTTTTCAATACCGTTTATGGAGCCCCCATACGGCATTCCGGTTCTGACCGTCATTATGGGTGCCAGTATGCTGCTTCAGCAAAAGATGTCACCCCCGATGGGAGACGCCACCCAGGCTAAAATGATGATGTTTATGCCCATCATCTTTACCGTCATTTTTATAAATTTTTCATCCGGCCTGGTCTTATACTGGCTGGTGAACAATATTCTATCAATTGCCCAGCAATATTATACCCAGAAAAAATACGCCTAACTACGGAGGTTCACATATGTCAGCCAAGCTGGAATTCAAGGCCAAAAATGTTGATAAAGCGGTCGAACTTGCCAGCGCAGAACTCAATTTGCCGAAAGATGAGCTAAAATACAAGGTGCTTTCTTACGGATCCAGCGGCATATTCGGCTTATCCAGAACCAAAAAAGCCAAAATTCGGGTTCAGCTGCCCGAAGATACGCTGGCTCAGGATGAAAAAGCCGAATCCGCCGCCGATGACATCAAAACGGATGACATCAGCCCTTCCACCGATACGGTCGCTTTGGATACGCTCAAAAAGACGACGAATCTGGCCGACAACCCGAACGGCCGGGATCTTTATTCGTTTCCGGATGATTCCGCTGAAATGGGGCGGCTTGTTTTACAGCGTATCGTCGACACCATTACATCGGATGCCAAGATCAGCGTTGAAAAGGATGAAGATCGATTATTGTTCAATGTCAACGGCGGGAATGCGGGAATTTTGATCGGCAAGCGCGGTCAAACCCTGGATGCTATTCAAGCCATTGTCAATAAAGTGGTCAACAAGCACAATCAAAACCGAACCCGGGTTCTGGTGGATATCGAGGGCTATCTGGAAACCCGCAGGGAAAATTTGGAAAAGATGGCGCTGCGGCTGGCCGAAAAATCTAAAAAAATCGGTAAACCGATGACGTTGGGCCCCATGAATGCCTATGACCGCAGGATTGTTCACCTCGCATTACAAGATTTTTCCGAAGTTCAAACCCGCAGCCGGGGAGAGGGTCCTTTAAGAAAACTGGTGATTCTACCCAAAAAAAGGAATGCTGCGCGATGATAGATCGCGGGTGATCCTTCGTTTGGGGCCTTCAGCGATACCCGAATCTAAAAATCGCTCTGTTTTTTTGTCTGGTTTGAAGGATTTGAGCCCTAACGTTTGGTTTCCTGCTGATCTGTCTACTTGTCCCAAAGGCGTTCTGCTGACAGTTGAATATACCGCAAGCTCTAGCGGCCTTCACTTGCATGGTCCAGATAGACGCGCATTCTTCAGTTGAAAGCTTATGATAACAGATTCAGATACCATTGCGGCCATTGCCACACCCGCCGGTCGGGGAGGCATCGGCATCGTGAAGATATCCGGCAAAGATGCTTTTGCGATTGCGCGGGCTGTTTTCAGGCCGCTTAAAATTCGCCCGGATAAGTTAGAGGGGCAAAGCCGGCAAGATGCGGGTATTCGAGACTTCAAATTTGAAACGCATCGCCTTTACTATGGGCACATTATTGATCCAAAAGACGACAGCCTGTTAGATGAAGTTTTAATCTCAGCCATGAGGGCGCCGAAGACCTATACCCGTGAAGATGTGGTCGAAATCAACGCTCATGGCGGCGCCGTGGCAATGCACGCCATCCTTGAGCTGGTCTTAAGCAAGGGCGCCCGCCTGGCTGAACCGGGAGAATTTACCCGCAGAGCATTTCTCAATGGGCGGATCGATCTGACCCAGGCAGAAGCGGTCATCGATGTCATCAATGCCCGAACGCAAAAAAATTTGGAACTGGCGACGGCTCAGATGAGTGGAAAGCTGAAGGACCGGGTGGCGCAGTCCAGAAGCAGTTTAGTCGATATCCTGACCCATGTCGAAGCCGCCATTGATTTTCCCGAGGACGTCGAAGATCTGATCGATCCTGAGCAGACCATCAATGCCCTTCAGAAAGAAGTTGTGGGTCCCCTCAAGGGCCTGATCCGAAATTATATTGATGCCCATGTTTTCAGAGACGGTATTTCGGTGGCGGTGGTCGGACGGCCGAATGTAGGCAAATCCAGTCTTTTAAACCAATTGGTCAAAAAAGACCGGGCGATTGTAACCGATCTGCCCGGAACTACCCGGGATATCATCGAAGAAACCCTAAACCTCCAGGGTATACCGGTTGTCGTCAGTGATACGGCCGGTTTGCATCCAACTGAAAATCCGATCGAAAAGATTGGCATCGAAAAAACGCTATCGCACGTCAATGGGTCTGATCTGGTGCTTTTTATGGTTGAGGCCCATCGAGCGCTGGGTCCCGATGATCACCTCATTTATGAAAAGATCAATTCCAAATCCATTATTATGGTTCTGAACAAAATGGATCTAATGAACTCAGACAGAGCAACAACTTTACCGGACGACTGGCGTTTTGAAGATCAAGTGCGCATTTCAGCCCTGTATGATCGCGGAATCGATCAGCTCAAGGAAAAAATCATTCGGTTGGCCGGTGGGAAAACCCCACTGGATTTAAATGCGGCAATTGTTCCCAATTTAAGACATAAATTGCTGCTTGAGAGCAGCCTTGCTGCTGCAGAAGCGGTCATCGAGCAGCTGCAAAACAAAACTTCCAGCGAACTGGTGGCCATCCATCTGCAAGAAGCCATAGACGCCCTGGGGGTTATTAGCGGTGATACGGTTAAAGTGGATGTGCTGGATCAGATTTTCAGCCGGTTTTGCGTGGGAAAGTAATTTTGAGATGATGAGGCTACAATAAACGCTATTCGTTTTACAGGACAGCCAGGGCATATTTTACGGTTTGGCTTCTGGCCGCTGGCGCCTTGCTCGCGATATTATTGATTCGAAACATGCAAAACATTTTAAGAGGAATAAACGCTGAGTTATGACAGATGTTTCACGTGAAACATCTGGAAATGCCTAAAGTGATCTAAAATGCCTAAATTTAAAAATAAATTGATTCTAACCTTCATTTTAGGCATTTTATATCATTATAAATTTTAGGCACTTGTTTCTTAACAACGACCATTGTATGTTATAACCGAAATGTTTGTATGATTAACACAAGGAGATAGAACCGACCCATGGATTTTGATTTCACACCCTATTTTAAAAAGTATGAGGCTCTGGTTACCAAAAGTGATGAAGCCTTTGAACATGTCAAACAGGCCTACGCAGAATGCGTAAAATGCGAGGAAAAATGTGCGGATTGCTGCCATGCGCTGTTTGACTTAACATTGATTGAAGCCCTGTATATTAATCATAAATTTAACGAGAAGATCTCAGGTAGCCAAAAAGCCGATCTTTTGGAAAAAGCAAACCGGGCTGATCGAAATATTCATAAGATCAAGCGCCAAGCTTACAAAGATTTGCAGGCCGGCAAAAGCGACGACGAAATATTGGCCGGGTTGGCGCGGGAGCGGGTGCGATGCCCGCTTCTAAACGAGGCCGAGCTGTGTGATCTATATGATAATCGCCCGTTGACCTGTCGTTTTTATGGCATACCCACCGCTATCGGAGGGCAGGGGCATACCTGTGGTAAATCAGATTTTAAAGAAGGTGAGCAGTATCCCACCGCAAACCTGGATGTCATTAACAATCAACTCCAGCAGCTATCCGCCGAATTGATTCGTGATCTTAAATCCAGGTATGTGAAATTGGCGGATATGCTGGTGCCGCTGTCCATGGCGTTGCTCACCCTGTATGATGAAGATTATCTGGGGATAGGGGAGGAGAAAGTCGAAGAACCCCCGCCAAGAAAAAAACGCAAAAGGAGAACCCTATGACCGAATTTTCTCCTGAAGAAGCCGAAAAACGAAAGCGGGCTGTTTTTGAAAGCATGTCCCCCCGCCGCCAGAAGCACATCTTAAAAAAGGGCTATGATCAGTGGGATCCGTTTCAAGAACCGAAAGACCCGATCGACATTCGCAAAGACCCTACCCAAAGAACCACCCAGATGCTGGTCAGAGAGTTTTTACAATCCCGCAGTTCAGAGGAGTACAGCAATGCTTATGGGCGCGGGGTACTGGATCTCGCCCTGGGCCTTGTGAACAAAGAAGATTATTTCCAGGGCATGTTTGAATTTTCCTGCTGGTACCGGGAATTGCTGGAAAAAGAAGGAAAAACCTAAAAAGTATCCCCGCATGGAGCAAAGGGCATAGCGCATAGGGAAAAAGATTGCTCTGACCTTGCGGATAGTTCGCTTTTGACACTATGCGCTTTGCTCTCTGCGCTATGCTGTGCGATAATCGCCGTGTATTTGTTTGGTCTCATGATTCCAGTAGCTCTCGCTTTGGTGAATTTAAGATGGAAAGCCGATGGAACATAATGGAAATGCTGGGCAACAGGCCTTTGCCGGACACGCTGATTGCCCCTGTTGATGGGGCCGAGATGGTGCGGGTACCGGCCGGCGATTTCACCAAAGGGATATCCGAAGCGGAATTGGTCCATATATTCATGTTGGACAGGCAGGAAAATCCCGTTTTTGCCTCTGAAGTTCCCGCCCGGAAAATATATTTGCAAGACTTTTACATTGACCGCTATCCGGTCACCAACTACCAGTATCAACATTTCATCAAGGCAACCGGTCATCGTGAACCCAATCTGCTCAATCACCCTTTGTGGGGACAGCCGATGCGCCCGGTGGTATTTGTGGGCTGGGATGATGCCCGTGCGTACGCCGAATGGGCCGGAAAATCGCTTCCAACCGAAGAGCAGTGGGAAAAGGCCGGCCGCGGTGATGATGGCCGTTGGTGGTCCTGGGGCCAGGAGTTTTTACCCGAACACTGCAACTCGCGTGACCATGGTTTGGGCCACACATCTGAAATCGGCATCTTTGACCGGGGTGTCAGTCCATTTGGATGTTATGATATGTGCGGCAACGTCTGGGAGATGTGCGAGGGTGTCTGGTTGGATGATCATCTGCCCATGCGCGGCGGTTGCTTTTTGGGTTCGGCCACATTTGTGCGCGTCACCTGCCGCTGGACCCCGGAAGATCCTGTTGACGGCGCACACTGGATGGGATTCCGCTGCGTCAAAGAAATCCCCACCCAGCAGTAGCTTGATTGTGGATTGCGGATTTCAGATATCGAATTGTTGAATAAAATGATGCTGGTCGGTTATTGCTGGATGATCAAAGCTTACCTTACTCTGCCAATACCCAATACCCAATGCCGAATACCTAATCTTTTATTAGACAAAGAAGCTCCACAGAATACCGGCGCAAATTGCCGAGCCGATAACACCCGATGAATTGCAGGCCATTCCATGCATCAACAAAAAATTCGTCGGGTCTTCTTTGAGGCCCATCAAATGCACTTCACGGGCGGAACCGGGCACCGCAGAGACACCGGCCGCGCCCAGCAGGGGATTAATTTTATCTTTTAGAAACAGATTCATAATTTTGGCAAAAATTAAGCCTGATGCGGTGGCAATGGAAAAGGCCACGGCGCCCAGAAAGAAAATGCCAAGGGATTTAGGCGTTAAAAAAACATCGGCCTGGGTGCTGCAGCCCACCGTAAAGCCCAGGAAGATGGTGGCCGTATCGATGATGGCCGATTGGGCAGTATTGGCCAGCCGGTTGACCACACCGCATTCTTTTAAAAAGTTCCCCAGGAAGAGCATCCCCAGCAACGGCAGGGCCGTTGGCGCCAGAAAACAGCACAGCAGGACGCCGGCTATCGGAAATATCAGAAGTTCTTTTTTAGAGACGGCTCTGGCCGGCGGCATCTTGATCAGCCGCTCTTTTTTGGTGGTCAACAAGCGCATGATCGGCGGCTGAATAACCGGTATCAATGCCATATATGAATACGCGGCGATGGCGATGGGTCCAATCAGGTGCGGCGCCAGCTTTGCCGTTAAAAAGATGGATGTCGGCCCGTCGGCCCCGCCGATAATTGCAATCGAGGCCGCTTCCTTGGGCGCGAATCCGAAAAAGAGGGCGCCCAGCAGCGTAAAATAGATGCCCATCTGGGCCGCAGCGCCCAGGAGCATCAATTTGGGCTGGGCAAGTAATGATGAAAAATCGGTCATAGCGCCCAAACCCATGAAAACGATCGACGGATAGACACCGGTGGTGACACCGAAGTAAAGATAATGCAAAACACTGTTCGGCTCATAGATGCCGATACCAAAGCCTTTGAAAAAGGGGATATTGCCCACCAGTATGCCAAAGCCGATGGGAATCAGCAGCAGTGGCTCGTATTTTTTAGCGGTTCCCAGATATAGAAAAATACAGCCCACCACCAGCATAATGTAATTGCGATAATCGGCCAGATAATATCCGGTGTTTGACAGAAATTGAAATAATAGATCGAACATGGTTTAACCTTTATTTATGCTGTGTATTCATTCCAGGTGAACGTGCCATCGCCTTGAGCCACTAAAACGTCTGCCTCCTGTAAGCGCTGAATCGACAGGTGCGGATGCGGCATGTCGTTTTTATTAGCAATTTCAAATATTTGTGAGAGCTTAAATGGCTCTTCCAGTTTCTCGATCAGCGGTTTGTACGCCTCGATGAGTTGCTCCACCGACGGCAGTCGCTGGTCGCCGTAGTCCATTTCTGGTGCTTCATACGGTTCGTCGGCAACGGGCTGTTGCTTGAATCGGCTGATCACCTTTTCGCGGTCTTCCCATAGGTTGAGCAGTCGGTGAATCTGGGATATAACAAAACACAGCACAACCAGGCCCATAAACACAATGGATGCGCCCACCGCTGCAATGGCCCACCCGTTATTGTTCGTTATGTTTTCAAAGCCAAACACTTTATGCCTCCTTGTTTAGTTTGTGTATCCCGGTGAACTTGTACTCCCGCGGAAAGTAGACCAATCAGGCAAGAAATGAAAGATAAGAGATGGTTCCGCTATAGGTTAGTAATCGAATTAATTGGTCATACATCATGGCAGATGTCAATAAAAAATCTCAATTCAGATTAAAATTAAAAGATTATAAAGCTTTCCAAATACACTTTCTCATATTTGGAACATGCAACCAGCAGCTTACTCGATCGTTGTCTCATACTTGGTTTTTTTAATAAATCGAACTGGCTTTAAAAGCCCAGATTTTGCTTGATGACCCCGCAAGGCTGCGGGACTTCACATCTGATTTTAGAAAAATTATCGTATTCAGCAAGCGCGATTCGGTTCGAAAGCGGAGCGTACACGATAGTACGCGAGCATTTTGAAGCGAATCGGAACACCGTCATCGAGTAAAAGATAGGTTTTTAAAGCCAGTTCGGATTGTTTCACGTGAAATAATTGATAGTAGACCCATCCCCTGAAAACAGAGAATTTGGTATAACGTGAAGCCCGCTTTGTTATTAATATTATTCAAAAAATCCTTTGACAGCTTTTTACAGGTTATAAACTCCTGAAATTTTTGTAAATAAATTTTTAACATTTTTAAATTCAGACTTGACCAGCACTCATATTTTTATTTATAAAGGCAGAATCCTATTCGTTTAGCATTTCTGTAGAATCATAACGAATTTTGTTATTCCTGTTGATCGCGGGAAGGGTCTTTTTTTGGAAACGGATACTCTCCAGGGCCCGGGTAGCTGACTCTTTAAGGAATTATATCGTTATCCCGCCAGTTACGATAAGTCGTTCTCATTTTAAGATACGAAGGAGGAAAATTCATGACCACAAAAATGTTTTCTAAATTCGCAACCACTTGTCTAATTTTTGCCTTCATATTGGCCGTCGCCGGACTGGTGTCGGCGGAAGAAAAACCCAATGTCTTTGGATTGCTTCTGGTCGGCCCTTACAACGATCACGGCTGGAGTCAGGCCCATTATGAGGGCGGTAAGTATGTCGAGAAAATGGTGCCGGGCACCAAGATGATTTACATTGACAAAGTTAATCCGGCCGATCGCCAGGGGGTTACCATTCCGCAGCTGGTTGACGATATGGTCGAAAAAGGCGCTAAACTGATCATTGCCAACTCTGACGATATGAAAGACGGCACGCGCGAAGCTGCCGCCATGCATCCGGACGTTTACTTCATTCACATTTCCGGAGACGATGTGCTGACCGGCAAAGCCCCCAAGAATCTGAGCAATCTAATGGGGCGCATGGAATACGGAAAAATGATGGCCGGTTTTGCAGCCGCTCTGACGACCAAGACCGGTAAAATCGGCTATCTGGGGCCACTCATCAACGAAGAAACCCGCCGGCTGGCTGCCTGCGCCTATCTGGGTGCCAAATATGCCTGGGCGAATGTGCTTAAAAAGGACCCCAAGCAACTGAAATTTCAGGTGACCTGGATTGGCTTCTGGTTCAATATCCCCGGTGTAACCGCAGACCCGACCCAGGTGGCTCAAAATTTCTTCAACACCGGTAATGATGTGGTGATCTCGGGCATTGACACCACCGAAGCCGTGGTGGTGGCCAAACAGAAAAAGCAGGAAGGCAAAGCCGTCTGGGCCATCCCGTATGATTACATCGGTGCCTGTGAAGGCGCAGATGAAGTCTGCCTGGGCGTGCCCTACTTCAACTGGGGCCCGGGTTATGTGGACTTTGTGAAAGCCGCCTTTTCCGGAAAATGGAAATCCAAATGGATCTGGCTGGGACCGGACTGGAAAGACATCAATAATCTCGATACCAGCACCATTGGATTTACCAAGGGACCGGCGCTTTCAGCCGATGCCCAAAAACAACTGGACGGCTTTATCAAAGATCTGGGCGCCAAAAAGATCAACCTGTTCAAGGGCCCTTTGAACTACC
>JASFIV010000092.1:0-15087 GCA_050122475.1 Desulfobacterales bacterium
CGACCGGCGGCAGGCCCAGTTGTTCGGCGGTCATAATCGTACTGGGAATTTCACGAAAGACAGCACCCACGCCGTTTCTTTGCATAAAAAAATTGGCGCGGTAACGGGCGAGCCCGGGGATTTCATAAGCAAAATCGATGTCGCCGGTTTCCTCAAATGTTTTGACTTTGTGCTCAGGAGCGATTTCATAAAGCATGGCCCTGAGGTCATCGTTATTGAGGACTTTATATTTGATTCTTTCAATATCGCCTCTGATTCTAAGCGCCGGGGGCTGGCCGGACGCTAGATGAAGGTCTGAGGCTCCCTGTTCATTCATCAGTTTAAAAAATGCATCAATTTTTGCCATTAACCGCTCCTGGTATCAGATCATTTGCTATTGCCATTCCCGTTTAATTGATCGAGCAATATCTTCCAAAGAGAAAATTCTACCGCAGAACCATTGGTTCCATTCGGATAAAACCGCCTGAAACGAAAGCTGATCCTTAGATGAAAACTAAGATATGAGCGCCGGCCGCGCATTCTGCGGTCAGCACCCGTGCATTCATTTCAGGCGGTTTTAAAGAATTTACCGGTTTTTGGAATCAGACGTTTAATTTGACTTTTTGAGGAACTTAATTTTGTCGTCTTCTTCGTCTGATTCTTTGATTCCTTCTTTTCCGATTTCGAGCAGTCTGGAGTGGGCTTCAATGATCGAACTGATCTGAACTTCGATTTGCGTCCGCTGCCGTTTCAATTCCGAAATGTCCTCATGCAACTGTGCCAGGCGATTGTGAGCCTTGTTGAGAATTTTTTCAGCTTTTACTTCAGCTTCGGCGATGATCAATTCGGCGGACTTCCGGGCATTGTCCTTCATCTGGTCCAATACTTTTTGAGAATTAAGCAGCGCCCGTTTGAAGGTCTCCTCCCGTTTTCGATATCCCTGGATTTCCAGTTCCAATCGTCGGACTTCGTCAGTCAGATTCTGATTTGTCTTCTGCAACGTTTCAAAGGTCTCAGCCATCTGCTCAAGGAAGGCATCAACCTCTCGAATGTCAAATCCGCGAAATCGGGTTTTAAATTGCTGCTGTTGGATATCAAGGGGCGTAATTTTCATTGGCGTTCACCTGCCTTTCATCTTATCCTAGTGATTGGGCCAAACCTTCGAGGCTGTTGACCACAAATATTCGCAGGAAGATAATGATCAGAATCACAATGATTGGAGAAAAGTCGATTCCGCCATACATCATCGGCAATCTTTTGCGAATTTGAATCAGGACCGGCTCCGTTACATTATGAATGAAACGCACGATCGGGTTGTAAGGATCCGGGCTTACCCATGACAGCACGGCGCGGGCGATTGTTATGATCATGAAAAACACCAGCACATAATCCACCACCGTTGCCGTCGCCACTAACAGATTTCGAAAAACGAACATGATGATCTTGACCTTTTCAATTTTCGCATTGAATAATCCGCTAAAAACGATTCAGGTGTTTAAAATTAAAACCATAATCTAAGATAAGTCAAGATTTTTCACGCAAAATCAAAGGGTAAGACGCTAGGCGCTACCTGGGTGGCGAACGTCTTCCACCGCCTTAAACACCCTCATGAAAAGAAACCGCAGCATTTGAGGTTTTGTGACGTTTTCCGCCTGAAACTTTTTTCTATTGACAAAGAACGCGGCTTTTAAGCCGTTTAACTGTTCTATTAGTATCGGGCTGCAGCCCGCAAAACTTGAGTTCGTTTGTGTAAATAACGAGCGGTAATTTTTCAGAGTATTGATAGGAAATAGTCGATGATTATTAAGAATATCATATCCTTAGCTGGATTGCAAATCAGATGGTCAAGTTGGACTTAATAGAAAGTGCAGCTGGCATCGGGCATAGTGCATGGTGAATAGCGCATAGCGTAAGGGAATTATAGAGGAATGCAGCATTTATAGATCACAGAGCAGAATGCAAAGATAAAGCGGCAGAGGGGGAATAAAATTCGCTATGCCCTTTGCACTCTGCCCTTTGCGAGCGTCAGCTCACCCGCCGGCAACCATAGGAATCAAATAGACCTCCGCATCATCGGGGACGTATGTATGCTCGAAATTGGGTCGCGTGACATACTGCTGATTGATGCGTACAACGGCGTAAGGATGGGGATCCTTGAGCTCTTCGAGCAGGTCTGAAACCGTCATACCTTCCCGCCAGGCGATTTGCTTTCCGGCAACCTGAATCATGAATTAACACCATTGGCCTTTAACAATTCCACAACGTCATCAAAATCGATACCAAGGCGCTTGACGGTTTTCAGCGTCGGAATTCCATCGGTTGTCCATCCGCGGCGTTTATAAACAGCATCTTTGAGCTTATCATATTGTTCTTCACGATGCTTGCGCAGCGTGGCCACTTTTTCAGCCGTGCTCATGCCTTCAATGTCGGACTTGAATGTTTCGGTCAGCTGCTTATCATAGCGTTCGGCGCGGGATTCATATTCCGTTTCGGTGACAGGCCCCACCGCCCGATAGGGGATGTCATCGTGCTGCCGGCGGCCAAAGCCCATGCGCAGGTTAAAGATGCGTTGAAAGTTATAAACGCCCTCACTCATTTTAATCAGGTCATCGGGGCCGGACTCAATGCCGGTAATGGAACTGAAATAATCCGCATACCACTCAACGTGTTTCATGACCTTAGCGGGCTCAGGGGTGTCTTTGTTGTCTTCCGGGATGATGTCATTCCAGGGCAGTTTGCACAGACCACAGAGTCCGAACCAGGTTCGGAACATGGGGAACCAGTGTAGAGCTTCAGCTTTCTGCTCGAATGTCGGCATAAAGTTATGAACCATATCCAGGAATATCAGCCAGGCCTCATCATGCTGGGGGCCCTTGAGCGCCAGTCCGTAGCCTCCCTGCTGGGCCAATGATTCTTTGGTCATGTATTCCGAAAACTCCAATCCTTTGGCCTCCATGCCGATGTCCTGCATAATCGTGGCATCGGCGCCGAAATCCTTTGCGAAAATAGCTTTCATTTTACGGACCCCCTGGCCAACGATTTGACCGAAACCCTCTCCGGCCGCCATTTGATGCACGATCTCCAGCGCCGCATCGCGGTTGCCGAAATGAAGTTCTAACCCACCGGTATGGGTTTGGTCGATCAACCCCATTTCAAAACACTCCATCACAAAGGCAATGCCGGTGCCCACCGCTATCGTATCCAGACCGTAGGCATCACAATAAAAATTCATCTCTGCAACTGTATGCGGATCAAATATACCCAGATTCGAGCCGCAGCCGGCGACGGTTTCATACTCCGGTCCATCGACAAAAACTTTTTTCCCCTTGTAAGGTCCGGTCAAAGGAACAAAATCTTTGATACCGTGTGAGCAGGCCACGGTGCACCCCATCCAGCAGCCGTCAAAGCCTGGATCAAACAGGCGCCGGTAAACTTCCTGGCCCAGATTGGGGGCCTGGGTGTGCTGGCCGTAACGAAAATTATGAGTCGGCAACAGATCATGGTCATTCATGATGGTGACCAGATGCGTGGTGCCGATTTTGGCCATTTCGTTCTGCTTGGGATCCAATTCTACAATTTCACGAGAGTGCAGCTTGGCCACATTTTTCAAGCGGGTTTTGTCTGCCGGGTTATTGGTGTCGGCGGTGACATTTTTCCAGCAGGCGACAAGGGCCTTCAGCCCTTTGTCGGCAAAAACAGTCCCGACACCACCACGGCCGGCTTGTTTGTAGCGGGCGCGCTTGCGTTTAGGGTCATACCAGGTAAAATTGAGGCATCCGATCAGGGTATTTTTAGCCCCCGGGCCGGAGGATACCACTGAAATGTTGCGCGGCTTTCCCTGGGCAAAGTGCTCGGTTAAAATGGCCGACAGCTCATAGGCGTTGTCCGGCAGGCCGTCAGTTTCGAAAAGTTGCACCTTCTGGTTGATGCCATCGATGAAGACCACCGTTTCAGAAGTCGTCTTGCCCTGAATTTGCAGGGCATCGAAACCGGAAAATTTGAGATATGGCCCGAAATAGCCGCCGACGTTGGAATCGATTACCGATGCAGTTGTCGGCGACAGTGTGGCCACAATGCTTTTGCCGGAACCTGGATAGATGGGGGTTCCCCCCAGCGGGCCGGCTGCAATGCAAAGGGCATTTTCAGGATCATTCCAGCGGGTGGTGGGCTGAACCGCATTCCACAGCAGCCACAGATCATAGCCCTTGCCGCCGATAAACGTTTTTTTGGTTTTCGCATCTACCGGTTTGATATGAATTTGGGCCTCAGACAGATTGATGTTTAACGTCTGATCGGCGTAGCCGTTGGTAATTTCAGGTCTTTTGTAATCCAGGGTTTTCGTTTCTTTGAAATGATAATCCGGCATGTGTTTGCTCCTTTTATCAATTGTTCAATACACCGTTCAATCTGTCTTCTGTTCGATTGTCAAAGTTATACTTATACAATTAAGCCGCTTTGCAATCAAGGTTCCTTTTAAGTTAAATCGTCAAATAGTCGAATGGTTAATTGGTTAGCAAGGAATTCATCAATTGAATAGGTGATGCGTCGAATTAACGTATTGAGCAAAAATGCAAACGATTTAACGAATCAACTAGAACCTATCTCAAAAATGCATCTAACGCCCAAGGGCTTTGTTTCCCCGATAAATCGGGATCACACGTTCTATTTTTATGAACATTAAGGTGTGCGTAAAACCGATTCGAAATACTCGAATACTATCGTGTATACTCCGTTTTCGAATCGGTTTTGCGTCGCGCTTTGTTGAACACCTTAATGTTTTAAGATCAGATGTGAAATCCCGCTTTTAAGCGGGGAGCGTGATCTACTATTTTTGAGATAGGTTTTAATTAACTATTAACGAATGAGGCGAAGCTGCAATTCCGCTGCAGGCGGATTGCAGCTTCGCCTATTTGAGCGCTTCCTGACCCTTAAACGACCGATGGGGCGAAAAGGCTTCTAAAATGATTTGATCATCAGCGGTGATTTCACCGGCTATCAGGCGGGCAACCACTTCTGCGGCCCCCGGTCCCAGCATCAAGCCCTGGCCGCACATACCGGTGATATGCAGCAAGCCCTTGAGCTGTTGGTTCCAGCCCACCAGTGGCGAGCCGTCCGGCGTCATCGGGTAAAGACCGCGCCAGGTCCGGCGCACCCTCAAGTTCTTCAGCCGCGGCAGCAGATGCACCAGGCGGGCACATACCTGGGGAAGAAATTCAGCTGTTTCGCCTTTGTCGGTGCCGACAATGGGTGGATCAGGCGTAATGCAAAAAATGACTTGCCCGTGCAGATTCTGGTAAAAATAAAAATTCTTAGATCCCGGTCCAGGGCGAATATCCACCACCATGCATTTAAAAAACGGCTTGACCTGTTCTGTGATGGCGCCTTCATGGGAATCCGGTACGACCTTCAGGTCGATGCCGGCGGTTCGACTCAGTTCCGGTGAAAAGGGCCCGGCCGTATCAACGACAATCGGCGCACGGTATTCAGCCTGTTCGGTTTCCACGCCGATGACGCGGTTGTTTTCAATCTGTATTTGACCAACGCGCTCCTTGAAGTGAAAATCGACCCCCAGCTCAACGGCCCGCTGATAAAAGGCATTGACGGTCAAAAGAGGCGAAATCGACCCATCATCCGGCGAAAAGGTGCCCCCGCGCAACCTCTGTGGATTGATACCGGGAATTAGCTGCTGGATCTCTTTGGGCTTCACAAAATCGATGCGCAGCCCGTATTTCTTCTGAACCGGCAGCAGCTTTTTAAGCATGGTTTCGTCCTTTTTGCGATAAACCGGAAAAACATAGCCGCCCTTGAGCCATTCAATATTATCGCCATGCAGATCCTGCCAGGTTGCAAAAATTTCAAGCGACCGCCGACAGGTCAGAATTTTGGCAGGATCCGAATGGGTGGCGCGGACACCGCCGATGGCATGTTTGTTTTCGCCCTGGCCCGGTGACGGATGCATGTCGATCACGCGGGTTTTAAGTCCCCGCTCTGCGAGCGCCAGGGCGGTCGGCACGCCAACTGAGCCGGCTCCGACAATGACCACGTCACTAGTTTTCAATTCGCTCTCCTTGGTTTGCTCCGGCCAGGATGCCAATCGGCACCTCGACAAACAACGGTCGATCGACGCGATCGGTTACCGTGCCCAGATCGATACCTTCTTCCTGAAAGATTCGCCAAATCATCGGCCGGCAGGTTTTTGATCCACAGGCGCCCATGCCGACGCGCGTTACGGCTTTTAACTGATTGATATCTCTGATGCCCTTGCGGATAGCTGTTTTAATTTCTCCGGCTGTTATGCGTTCACATCGACAGATGATGGCGTCATCCGGCGGCAATTCTTTTTCGTAGATCAAGGAAGGCTCGATTTGTTGATCCTGCACCCAGATGCCCATGGCCGCTTTGGCCACTTTTTTATCAACTTTAACCTGCACCAGCAGTGTGCCCGGGAACTTACGCCGGGTTGATAGCTTTTCTACGGGATAATACCCCAGGATGGCACCGTCCACGTCGGTAATCGGGACTTTCTGGCCAACCTCAACCCGCTCGCGCCAGATTTCATAGGGCAGGGTGACCAGGGGATGCTCGGGATCGTCTCGATAGTCGACTAGAATCATCGACAGGCCCGGACAGACTGCTACGCATCTGCCGCAACCAGTGCAGGCATCTAAATCAATGATGTAAGGCAAGCCGGTGATGTCGTCCCGTTCGGTTCGAATCACACCGACCGGGCATACCGATGTGCAGGGATTACAGGGCACCTCCTGGTAACAGTGGAAGATTGGAAATACCCCTTCTTCGCGTTCGGGCTGTTTGCGCGGCTTGGTCGGGCCGGGTTTGGATTTTAAAATAGTGGCTTTTTCATCCCATTCTGTGGGAATCTCACCGACCGGCAGGCCCAGGGACTGCGCAATTTTCAACCCCTCGATCTTGCCCGTAAACATGGCCGCCGATGCTTCGCCAATTTCCTGGGCATCACCGGCACTAAACACATCCATGCCCCATTGTCGTGCTTTTAAGAAAAATTCATTGACCTCAGCCAGACCAACGGCGATCAGAACCGTATCCACCGCGTACGTCTTATGGGTATCCGGAACCACCTTCCAGTCCTGATCCAGGCGGGCGACGGTGACTGCTTCGACTTTGTCCTGACCCGTCGCTGCCACAACAGTATGGCTGGTTAAAATCGGCACCCCCAGCCGCTTGAGCTTATCAGCATGAACCTTGTAACCACCGACCTGCGGCAGGGCTTCAATCAGGGCAACCACTTCGATGCCGGCCTGAATGGCATGGTAGCCGGCAATCAGCCCAACGTTACCACCGCCGACAATCAGCACTTTCTCCGAGGATTTGATCAGATCGCGATTGACAAGCGTTTGGAATGCGCCGGCACCGTAAACCCCCGGCAGGGTATTTCCCAGAAAAGACAGCATTTTTTCTCTGGCACCGGTGGCGATTAACAGCTTTTTGGGCCTGATTTGCCGATATTGTTTGTTTTTGACACCTTTGACGGCACCGACAATCTTATCTGAAAATACCCCCACCGCCGTTGTATTCAGCCAGATGTCTACCGAGTCCAGTTTACCAATTTCATCTGCCAGAATGGCCGCGATCTCAAAGCCACGGGTCCCGGCGTAGGAATCTTCGACCGAGCCGAAAAATTTATGGGTTTGCAAAACCAGTTTGCCCCCTGGGCGGTCCTTATCATCCAGGACCAGGGTCGCAACACCCAGTTTCCCCAGTTCCACCGCCGCCGCCAGACCGGCCGGGCCGGCACCGATGATCAAAACGTCGACTTCTTTTACATCTGCAGCCTGAATTTGCGGCTCAACATCGTCTTGCGGCAGTTTGGGCAACCCCTCGACGCTCTCGATGACCATACCTTGCGCCAACGGCGTCATGCACGACTTGACCGGCAGGCCATCGGCAATGACCAGGCATTGAGAGCATTGCCCATTGGCGCAGAACATACCCTGGGGACTGTTATCCTTGGGATGGTGACCGAATATCTGAATGCCATTGGCGAAAAGGGCGGATGATATCATTTCGCTTTCGTATCCGCTCAGCTTTTGGCCATTCCAGGTAAAGGTGATCTCTTTACTTTCAGGTATTTCCAGAACGGGATGTTTGATGATACGCTTAAAGGCCATTTTTTTCCTACTCACACTTGATTGAGTTGACTAAAATCAAAAAAATAAAATCAATCATGAAAACACGAAAGGGTTAAAGCACGAAATCTTTTTTAATTTTTCGTGTTTTCATATTTTCGTGCTTTCGTGGTAAGAAATTTTAAATCAAAAGTATTGTGCCGTTTTTCTTTTTGATTCTGCTTCCTTTTTTCTACTTTTCATGTATTGATTAAAGCGGCGGACATGGTTGCGGGCCAGACGGCGGGCTCGTTCGGCCTGACCTTTTTCAACCGCATTTACAATATCACACAGATCCCGGTAGTTTTCCTGCAATTCACGAAGATCCATGGACAGAAATTCATCATAATAACGATGAATATTGTCATGGACGGAATGCAGCACCGAAATGTATATCGGGTTTGCCGCCGCCTGTGCCAAAGTCATATGGATGCGTTTGTCAGCATCGAGAAAGGCATTTCGTTGCGATGAGCCCGCCTCGATGCATTTGCGGGCTTCGTTTAAAAGTTGGGTCAGTTTATCGATGTCCGTGGCCGAGCGATTGGCAGCAGCGCGGGCGGCCACAAAACCCTCAACATCTTCACGAAATTCGGCTAGATGATTCAATGAAACCTTTTGCGACCGGATCAAAAGTGCCAGACCTTCGCTCACTTGGTCGGCATTCAGATCTTTGACCACAGACCCCCCGCCGACGCCGAGTTTGATTTCAATTAAGCCCTTTTGTTCCAGGACCCGCAATGCTTCGCGCAATGTGCCGCGACTGATATTAAACATGTCTTTGAGCTGCCGCTCAGACGGCAGGGTTTCGCCGGTTTTGAGCCGCCCGTCGAGAATGGCCTCCTGGATTTGGGCGACAACATCCTGAAAAACCTTGGTCTGCTTGGCCGCCTGGAACATCGGCGCTTTTCCTTTCGTTTTGCTAAAATGCATTATTTCTAAGATCTTAAACCGGTTATGAATATGATCTCAAGAAAAATGCTTGCCTCAAAAATAAAAAAATCATGAAAACACGAAGGGGTAAAAGCTTGAAATTTTCCAAATTTTTCGCGTTTTCATATTTTCGTGCTTTCGTGGTAAAAATCCTAAATAGTAATTTTATAATGGTTAGACCATTATAAAATTTAAATTCTCTCGTGTCAATCACAAAATCAGGAGCGCAATCAGCTCACCATTCGAAATGGTACCAATTTGTCTAATTTTAAACCGAGCCATCTGAAACATCTCAGAGATCATTCGATTTGCCGTAATTGACTGCTATTAGGGGCATTGGAATGATGGAATGTTGGAATACTGGGTATTGTGGAATGAGATCTATTTTCAAGTCAGTAGCTTTTACGGGTATAACTATCAGGATATCATCGTTTTTTCGCAATATTCCAATTTCCCACCATTCCATTATTCCATGGCTTTCCTAAATCATATCACTTTACGGTGTGATATGAAGGAATTGGGTGACCCACCGGCGTTATTTACGCTATTATTTGCTTGACTAACCCCCAGGCACCCTATAAATTGCAGAAATTTTAAGGGAAATTAACACGAACCATGCCGTTGCCGGCCAAGCTCAGGTTAGCGTCGGCGGAATATGGGCGTTTTTGAAGATTCAATTAATCGATCGGAGTTGTTTATCATGTTAAGAGACAAAAAAATTTGCATCATCGGAACAGGCAATATGGGTGAAGCTCTCATTAGCGGCCTGATTGGCTCGGCTTCATCCAAACCCGAAAATATCATTTGCACCGATGTACGTGAAGCCACACTTAAATCCATGCGGGACACTTACGGGGTTCAAACGACAGCCCAAAATCTGGAGGCGGTTGCCGATTCAGACATTGTTGTCTATGCCGTCAAGCCCCAGATTATGGCGGCCGTTCTCAATGAAACCGCAAGTAAACTCGATATGTCCAAACTCATTATCTCGATTGCGGCCGGTGTTCCCATGGAAGCCATCGAGTCCTTTCTGAACAAAAAGCTGCGCCTGATCCGGGTTATGCCCAATATTGCGGCAGCTGTTAAGGAAGCGGCTACAGCCATTGCAGCCGGAAAACATGCATCCGAAGAGGATATCAAGCTGGCGATGACCATTTTCAATTCCATCGGTAAAACGGTTTTTATCCCTGAAAATTACCTGATGGATGCCATTACCGGATTGAGCGGCAGCGGTCCGGCCTATATCTTTTTGATTGTTGAAGCCATGGCTGATGCCGGTGTAAAAGTTGGATTGTCGCGCCAGGAGGCCCTCTTTTTGTCCGCTCAGACGGTTTTGGGGGCAGCCAAAATGTTGATTGAGACCCAGGAACACCCGGGCCAGCTCAGAGATCGAGTGACATCTCCGGGCGGGACGGCCATTGCCGGTTTGGCCACGCTGGAAAGTGGCGGATTGCGCACCACCCTGATCAATGCCGTCGAGGTTGCAACCAATCGTTCCAAGGAACTGGGTCAGATGATGATAAAAAATTTCTCCAACAATGGCCCCTCAGAACCAAAGGCAGACAAGTAATTAAGGCGATATCCGAACTTCCGATTTGCGACACGCAAGAATTGATGTTAGAATTATTTATAACGATTCAAGCCTTGGGCCTAAAAATTCAACCTGACCAGCAGGAAATTAATGAAGTTTAAAACCACAGGATTCGTCATACTTTTTTTATTTTTTTCAATGTTATTTTTGATTAACGGTTCTGCGTCTACAACCGGCATTCAATGGCATTCCTATGATGACGGAATGGCACGCAGTAAATTTGAAAAAAAGAAGGTGTTCATCCATTTTACGGCGGACTGGTGCTATTATTGCGGGGTAATGGAGAAAGAGACTTTCAAAGACCCAGTGATTATTTCATCTTTAAATGAAAATTTTATTCCCATTAGAGTCGATTTTGACAAGGAAACGACCACATCCAGCCATTATGGTGTCATGGGCCTGCCAGATACGATATTTATAGCTGAAAATGGTAGTATCATTGGCCGCCGCCCCGGTTATATACCACCGGATATAATGAAACTCATCTTAAAAACAATTTTGGAACAGCGTGCTCAGGATTAATCATTTTTGTTGATTTTTCCCACCATGACACCACGATGATGCCGCGGGGGGAAAGCTTCGGCATCTCGCCCGGTAACCTTCTCGCCCATAATCAACTAATTTAAGAAATGATTATTGAATCCATCGATTATAAGCGAATCAAAGAAGTTATCCATAATTCCGATCCGATTGGATTTCCGGCCGATGATACGCATACGCCTGCGTGCGTTTTTCTGTTGCTTTTTAACCGACCGGATCCGCACATTCTGGCTATTCAAAAATCGGATACGGAAGGTTATCCGTGGCGCAACCAGGTTGCCTTACCGGGCGGACACATGGAAAATGCGGATACCAGCCCGGTTGCGACTGCTTTCCGAGAGCTGGAAGAAGAGCTGAACATTAGCAAAGATCAGGTCGATTTTATCGGTTCCCTCGGGCACTTCCAGACCCTTACCCGGCCCAAAGACATCGAGGCTTTTGTCGGGTACTGGGGCGGCAAGGGGCCGGTTCGATTTGATCCGAACGAAATCGCCAGGGTTCTTGAAATTCCATTGAGCACCCTGATTAAAACCCATCAGGTTAAAAACTATCATCTGACCACGCCGGATATTCGTGAGTTGGAATATCCTTTCAAAGACATCATCATTTGGGGAGCGACGGCGCGAATACTCTATCATTTCATTGAGCTTATCTATCCGCTCATCGTAGGTCGTGATGACAGTGGCCCTGAGCCCATCGCCAGATGTTGAATTCACAATAATTGATGCCTAATTTCAAAGGTCTATTGGTTTTAGCAAATTGAAGGTGTTAGCGGATGGATTTTTGGGTGTAGCGCTTGATCAGGCGGATGGCTGTTGTGGCAATAATTGCGACACTCATGGCAAGCAATAGGGCCGGAACCCAGATGTATCCCTGGTAGTCGGGATTTTCCCTGGCAACAGCAAGCCCTGCGGCTGCAAATAGAATCGCCAGAAGCATAAATAAAATCACAATTATATAGGCCGTGGTTGAATTATACCAGGGGATAACCGCTTTTCTGAATACCGGATTTTTATCTGCAGGCATAGTTTTGTTAAGAGAACCTATTTCAAAAATAGGTATTCACGCTCCCCGCTTAAAAGCGGGATTTCACGTCTGATCTTACCAGATAGAGGTGTTCAACAAAGCCCTTGGGCGCGTGCCCGCCATTGGCGGGTAAAATGCATTTTTGGGATAGGTTCTAGCGAATTGATAGAGTCCGTTTATTATTTAAGTTTAACATTTCTATTTTATCGATCTCAAAGTGAAAAATCAAGGTGTGGCCATGTACCGTAAAACAAACACAAAAACAAACGCACGGGTTGTACGGGGACGCTGGATTTTCAGTCTTGCAATCTTTGGTTTGATGGTAAGCTGTGCAGGGACACCGGAAAAGGTCGTGACGCCGGATACCGTCAAATCACTTCGGCCGGACACGATCATATCAGCGCAATCCGGAAAGGAAGCGACCTTCGATGAAATGATGGCAGATCTGAACCATCACCAGATCATTTTTGTGGGCGAACAGCACACCAATGTCTCTCATCATTCCATCCAGTTGAAAATCATCCAGGCCGCTTTTCGAAACAATCACAACCTTGTCGTTGGAATGGAAATGTTTGATCGTTCCTACCAGGAGGTACTGGATCTATGGACAGCCGGTGTGCTGGATGAAGAGGCATTTTTGCGTAAGACACACTGGTATGCAAACTGGCGGTATGATTTTTCGCTGTATCGGGATATCCTTTTGTTCATCAAACAAAACAAAATCAAACTGGTGGCCCTCAACCTTCCATTTCACATCCCCGGCCGCATTCGCGTCGGTGGAATTGATAACCTATCCATCAGCGATAAACGCTATTTACCCAAAGAGATCGATACTGCCAACAGCGCACATCGAACTTACGCCCAGAAAATTTTTGAACAACATCAATTTTCCAGTCACGTAAATTTTGAAGATTTTTATATGGCCCAGTGCGTATGGGATGAAATCATGGCCGAATCAATTGCCAAGGATCTCGGCAGCAAAAAAATAATTGCTTTGATGGGCAACGGTCATATTCAATACAAATACGGCGTGCCGAACCGCACCTTTCGACGCACCGGCGCTTCATTTCGAACGGTTTACCTCGCACCGGCAGGAGCTGAAGTTGATCTGACGATCGGGGATTTTATCTGGATAACCGCCACGGAATAATTTTAGTAACATACATTTTCTGCCGATGGCTTTACTTTCCCACCATAGATGGTTAAAATCCGCTTATCTTAATTGATATCCTGCGGGTTACCATGGAAATTAACGAATCCCTTGCAAATATCATTCTGGACGCCTTATCCGCGCATATTGCCATATTGGATGGAAATGGGGTCATCTTAAAAACCAATCGGGCCTGGCAGAAGTTTGCCGATGACAATCGGCTCCAGAATCCAGCCGGGGGCACACCGATAAACTATCTGTCTGTCTGCGACCTGGCCAGAGGTGACGACTCACAGGAAGCCAGAACCGTTGCCAAGGGCATTCGGGATGTCATCAAAGGGGAGGTCGATGAATTTTTGCTGGATTACCCTTGTCACTCGCCCACCGAGAAACGCTGGTTCTATATGCGTGTCACCCATATTCCCGGATCCGGCCCCATGCGCGCCGTCGTCAGCCATGAAAATATCACGGCCCTCAAGCTGGCGGAGGAAGCGCTCAAGGTACACGAGCAGGAGCTTGAGCTGAAAACCCAGCATTTGGAAGAAGTCAACACAGCGCTAAAGGTATTGCTGCAACAGCGCGAGAAAGACAAGGCTGAGCTGGAGAGCAAGGTTCTTAAAAATATCAATGTCTTGATTTCGCCTTATGTGGCTAAACTCAAAAATAGAAACCTTAAATCCGCAGAAAGAGCTCTGATTGATATTATCGATACCAACCTGCAGGACATTGTTTCCCCCCTGCTGCAGCGACTTGCCAATACGAAAATCATTCTGACGCCCCAGGAAATCCAGGTAGCGGCGCTCGTTAAGGAAGGCAAATCCAGCAAGGAAATTGCCGATATCTTAACCGTTTCGGAAACCACGGTCAGTTTCCACCGCAAAAATCTCAGGAAAAAGCTCGGCCTGGGTCATACCCGTAAGAATCTGAGGGCACATCTGCTCTCCCTATCCGATTAATTCCAGCACTGAATGTTTCAAAATTAGAAATCGTAATCTAAAAAATTTGAAGACGACCCGAATTGTAGGAGCAGGCACGATTTATACACTTTTAGCCAGGCCGAAATTTGTTATATTAGCCTATGATATATGCAACGCTTCTAAAATAAATTCTATTGTCTATGGGCACTAGTAATTCGAGTTATAGAATGATTTCCAATCAGGGCGTGTCTTCGCCTTCGAGAAAGGATTCGCGCAGTTTCCGTTTCAACAACTTGCCGGCCGGGCTTCTGGGAAAATCATCCACCATGAAAAAGTGTTTGGGAACCTTGTACGCAGACAACCTGGCTTTCAAGAACTCTTTCAACTCCTTTTGGTCGATGGTCTGGTCTGGTTTCGGGAGGATGAACGCGATAACCCTTTCGCCCCACTCCTTGTCCGGTGTACCGATGACGGCGCATTCCTGTACGCCTGGGAAGGCATAAAGCACTTCCTCCACTTCCGTGGAATAGACGTTTTCACCACCGCTGATGATCATGTCTTTCAGCCGGTCGACGATGAACAGGTAGCCGTTATCGTCCAATATGCCCACGTCGCCGGATCTAAACCAGTTGCCGGGCCAGAAGGCTTCGCGCGTGCCTTCGACATTGTTGTAATACCCCTTCATGATGTTAGGGCCGCGAACGCAGACTTCGCCCGCGCTATTCGACTCAAGTACGTTTCCCTTTTCGTCCCTGATTTGGATCTCCACACCGGGCACTGCCGTCCCCACCGATCCGATAACGTGCCGGT
>JASFIV010000093.1:0-14841 GCA_050122475.1 Desulfobacterales bacterium
TCCGTCGAGCCCTCCTAGGATAATGACATTGCCATTGCCGGATACACGTCCCTTGATCATCAGATTTTTACCAAAATACGAGGTTTCATTTTGCGATAAGGCTGCCGGTTCGCGCTGCGATTTGTCATCCTTTTTCTTCTTGCCAAACAATGGCATCTGCTTGCTCCTCTTTGAAATGGGTTTTACTGCCTTTTGATTTATGGATGTATTCCATTATATATCAAAATGAAAAAAATAACAGCTAGTCTTTGATCGTGCGTCGCTTTTTTATCGGCGGCTCTCACACATGTATATCTGCGTCTGAAGGCGATTAAACAACAGGGTAGCTTATCGCTGGTAGATATCTTCTTTTTTGCACGGTATCGTTTCGTTGCGGCAAACCCACATCGGCCAGTTGGTTGATGATCTATGGTTGCTTCCTGACAACAACACGTTTATATGATATAGCAGCTGTATAAATATTTGGAGAAACCTATGCAAAAATTGATACTGACGCTTGTGGGGTTCATTCTCATCGTTTCTGCCGGACATGCCGGCAAGGTCTCTGAGGGGCCTGATACCTCCAAAGCCCGGCATCAAATGGTAGAGACGACCATCAAAGACCGGGGTATCTCAGACACCCGGGTTCTGGCAGCCATGCAAACCATACCCCGACACCGTTTTGTGCCGGACAGACTCCTTTCGGTCGCATATGCCGATCGACCCTTGCCCATCGGCGAAGGCCAGACCATTTCGCAACCCTATGTGGTCGCTTTGATGACCGACATCCTGGGCCTCAAGAGCGACCATCGCGTCCTGGAGATCGGAACCGGCTCTGGATACCAGGCAGCTGTTTTAGGGGAACTGGCGGATCAAGTTTACACGATAGAAATTAAGAAAAAACTTTATGAACGGGCTAGTAAAGTATTGGAAATACTTGACTATGATAACATCCATTCACGCCATGCAGATGGGTATTTTGGATGGCCGGAAGCCGCCCCCTTTGATGCCATCATGATTACGGCAGCCATCGACCATATCCCGCCACCGTTGATAAAACAGCTGAAAGATGGCGGCAGGTTGACACTGCCCCTGGGTAATCCTTTTACCTATCAGAACCTTGTTCTGGTAACCAAAGAAGGCGATGATCTGATCGTCAAACAAATTACCGGCGTTCTATTTGTGCCCATGACCGGACATGCGCTTAAAAAACCCGCACCTTGAATGCCCATGATTCTCAGTGCCGTTTTCCTGATTGGTTTTTCAACCCTGGCCTTTGAGGTCTTGTTAACCCGGGTCTTTTCGATCACCCAGTGGAACCACCTTTCGTTTATGGTGATCAGTATTGCCCTGTTTGGCTTTGCCGCCAGCGGCACCTTTCTGAGTATTTTCAGTGCCCGCCAGGACGATCAACGCCGCCGACAAACGTCCAGCCGGCAATCTGTCATCCTCTGGGTAGCGCTTTATTCCGCAACCACCTTAATGGCGTTCATCGCCGTCAACAATCTTCCGCTGGATTATTTTCGACTGCCTGTTGAACCCGTTCAGAGCCTGTATGTCCTTGCTGCTTTTATCGTGCTGGCCTTGCCGTTCTTCTTCTCAGGCGGGCTGGTCGCCCTAGCATACACCCGTAAGCCGCAACAGACCGGTTTAATATATTTTGCCACCATGAGCGGTTCAGCCTGTGGGGCTGTATCGCCGGCCCTGCTGCTCCCTCTGTTCAGTGAAGGCCAGCTGATTGTCTTCTTTTCCCTCATGCCCCTGTTGCTGATTCCGTTCAGTCTGCTCCGACGGCCACAAGGCCGTGCGTCTGAAATCAAGCTTCCATTTAAGCTGATTTGCTTCGCGATTTTGGGTTGCGTGATTACCGGCGCAGGCCTGTTTTGGGTATTCACCGATGGTCAACACCTGGTTGCGGTGCAACCGTCATCCTATAAAACCCTTTACCAGGTTTTACAATTTCCTGATACCCGTGTTGAACAGACCGTCAATACCATCAGAGGTCGCATCGATCGGGTCAGTAGCCCTCATATTCGCTTTGCACCAGGTTTGAGTCTGCGCTACACTGAAAGTCTGGCGCCCCAAATAGCAACTTTTAGGGACGGTGATCATCAATTGGTTCTGTATGCGCCGCAGACTTCGCAAAAAGTTCCATTTGCACCCCATACGCTCGGCTATAGCGGCTATCAGCTGCACACCCGTGCTCAAAAAGCGTTGATCATTTTACAAAACGGTGGATCTGCCATGGCCTGCGCTCTGGCTGCCGGAATCCAAGATGTTACGCTAGTGGTTGAAAATCCATCTCTGGCCGACATCATCCGAAATCACTACGGCCGTAAAGTGGTCGCCCAACCTCCGCGCTCTTATTTATCCAATACAAGCAAACGATTTGATATCATTCATGTTGAATATTGGGGAACATCAATTCCAGGATCGGCTGCCCTCAGCCAAGATCACCTGTTCACCAGCGACGCTTTTTTTCAATATTTGAACCATTTAACGCCAGATGGGCTGATCATTGTACCGCGCCGTTTGCTCCTGCCGCCGGCCGACAGTTTGCGCTTATGGTCAGCTGCCTATGAGGGTTTGAAAAAAATACCCGTCACAGATCCGGCCAGCCATCTGGCGGTATTGCGTAACTGGGACACTTTTGTGCTGCTAATATCCAAAATGCCGTTTCGCAACGTAGCCCGGCTGAAAGCATTTGCAAATGGGCACAATTTTGATTTTGTTTACCTGGCCGGCCTGACATCAGATCAGGCCAATCGCTTCAACCGGTTCGAAGCGCCCTATCACTTTAACGAAATTCATCGTCTGGCAGCCGCCTACCGGCAGGGAACAGAAAATGCGTATTTCAAATCCTATTTGTTGGATGTCCGGCCCCAATCAGACGATCGCCCCTTCCCGGGCCGCTATCTGAAATGGCCAAAAGTCAAAGCCTTATACCAGACCTTGGGCAGCCGATTATACGCGCTGCTCATGTCCGGCGAACTTGTGGTGATGGTAGTGTTGATCGAAGCGATGGTGATCAGCGGGCTGTTATTGTTGCTGCCGCTCGTTTTTATTCACCGACGCACCCAGAAGCCATCCCGCGCCCAGGTGATTTATTTTTTGGGTATTGGCGCCGGATTTATGTTCGTTGAGCTTTTTTTTATTAAAAAATTTATTCTGTTATGGGCCGATCCGGTGATCAGTTTTAGTGTGGTGGTTGCCGGCGTGCTCATATTTTCAAGCCTGGGAGGTGCCTGGGCTCAGAAGCAGAACAAATCCGTTTTAAAAACAGCTCTGTATATTTTACTCGGATTGCTACTAGCAGCTTCCGTAGCGCTGGATCCGCTGATACAGTGGTTGATGGGCCGCGCCCTGATCTGGCAATATGCAGTGGCCTTGCTGGTACTGGGCCCGACCGGATTTTTAATGGGGTTGCCATTTACGATCGGTATGCGCGACATGTTGTCTTCCGCTGCCCAACGGGCCTATGCCTGGTCGGCCAATGGCTGCGCATCGGTTCTCTCGTCAATTGTGGCCGCCCAGATAGCACTGGCTTTCGGTATTGTTTTCATTCTACTGAGCGCGATTGCAGCATACGGAATCGTCATGTTGAGCTGGCAGCAAATGAATAAGGCTTGAGCCGGAAAGGAGCTAACACCACCCCTTGAAAAAGATTCCCATTCAGGTGCATTGTTATGCCGGGTATCGCGCAGAGGAGACCCCGCGCGCCATCGGGTTTAAATCCCGCAAAATACATGTTAAAAGGGTGCTTGATCGCTGGCTGGACCCCACTCACCGCTATTTTAAATTAGAGGGTGAGGACGGCGATGTGTATATTGTTCGCCATGACCCCCACACAGGGGAATGGGAGTTAACATTTTATCAAGCAGCGGAAGGATAAAGCGAATCAGGTTTCGGTACGACGCCTCGCCGAAGCGGCCTCGGCCGCACAGGCGGGTTTCAGCAAACAGAAGTCAGATAAGATATTTTAGGAACTGACGATGCAGACGATTGATGGTTATCAGCCGCCGTTTTTGTTAAAAAATCCCCACGTGCAGACGATTCTCGCCAGCAGCAAAATCAGGGTCATTGGCACCAATCCCATGCGTGCCATCGCCCGTGAACAGATCATTGAAACCGATGCTGGCACCAGATTGCTGGGCTACCATTCCGAACAACCTGTGCAGCCGACAAAGGGCTTGGCCGTTTTATTATCCGGCTGGGAAGGGAGCGCGGATTCAACTTACATATTGCGTTGCGGCAAAATGCTTTATCATCATGGCTATGATGTGTTCCGATTGAACTATCGTGATCATGGTCCCAGCCACCATTTGAATAGCGGAATTTTCTATGCTGTTTTGCTTGATGAGGTATATCAGGCCATTGCCCAGGTGGCCGATGGTGATAGCAACCGTCCCGTGTTTCTGATTGGATTTTCACTGGGTGGAAATTTTGTTTTAAGAACCCTGCAAAAATGTGTCCAAAACCCAATTGCCAACCTGTGCCATGCGGTCAGCATCAGTCCGGTCCTCAATCCGAAAAGATCGACCCAAACGATCGATGGCATCGCATTCATCCGCAGATATTTTTTGGCCAAATGGCGGCGTTCGTTAAAGAAAAAGCAGTCTTTGTTTCCGGATCTTTACGATTTTAGTGAGGTTGAACGCTTAAAGACCATCCAGGCGGTAACCGATTTTCTGCTGGCAAAATACAGTGATTTTGAATCGGCCCAGGATTACTTTAATGCATATGCAGTCATGGGGTCGGCCGTTGCAAACATCAACATTCCCACAACTGTCATAACGGCCGCCGATGACCCCATTATCCCGGTGAGCGATTTTTATGATTTGGTGCCGAATGAGCATCTTGCGCTGGTGATCCATCCACATGGGGGACACAATGGATTCATCGCTGGATTTAATCTGCAAAGCTGGTATGAAATATACATCGTGAGGCTTTTTGACGAGATTGTACGGCGATCACAACAAACGTAGAAATTGACGCTTGCTTTTAGTTGATGTGCGCTTTAAGTTATCTGTGGAAATGAAGCAAACGGAGGATCCTTATGGATGACAAGACAACTGAGATTCTAAAATGTGCCATTTTGATGGAAAAACGCGGTCAGGCTTTTTACAAAAAAGTCGCCCAGCAGGCGTCCGGTGAAGTCGTGAAGCGCTTTTTTGAAATGATGGCCGAGGAAGAAAGCAATCACATCAAAATATTATCCGAGCAGTTTAAAGCCTATCAGAATGGGCAGCGGTTCAATATAAACGATATGGCCGATGACTGCCAATCGGATATCACCAACCAGATCCTTTCAAAACATATCCGATCTGAAATATCCGCGGCTGATTATGAAGCTGCCGCGATTTCGGCGGCAATGTCCATGGAAGAAAATGCGATCAAATTGTATTCCGAACGCGCTGTGGCAGCGACGGATCCCAATGAAAAAACGCTCTATGATTGGTTGGCAAATTGGGAAACCCAGCACCTTAGTTTTCTGGCGGAAATCGACCGGGATCTGACTGAAGACATCTGGTATGATCAAAACTTCTGGCCTTTTTAAAATCTGGCCACACAGGCGTTAGGGACGATTTGAAACCAGACGTATGTCAAAACGATTCTTCTTTTTTTTATTATTCGTGATCTATTCGATGACGGTTCTGGCGGATGGTGAATGGAATTGGGTTTCTGATGACGATGGTGTGACTTTATATGCCCGCGCGCTAAAAGGCCGGTCCACATCTGAAGTTAAAGGCACCTGTGTTGTCGATCGCCCCATTGAGGCGGTGGCCTCGCTTTTGTCTGATATCGCATCATATCCGAAATGGTTTTTCAGATGCATACAATCCCATAAAATTCCTTCCGAAGATTCAGCCGATTCTCATTTTTTGCTTTATGTTGTCATTGACACCCCGTGGCCATTTGCCGATCGAGATGTGGTCTATCGGGTAGAAACGACGATCGATCATGCGGCCCAAAAAGTGGTTGTCCATAGCACAGCTATACATGCGCCCTGGATTGCGCACAAGACAAACGCCGTACGCATTACCGATTCGCAACTTCAATGGACTTTACAACAACAATCTTCCGGGCAGACCCGCATTACCTTTATCAACCGCACCCATGCAGCCGGTTTCTGGGGCGATTATATCTCCGATTCCGGCACCCACGCCACGACCTTACACTCACTGAAAAATCTAAAAAGCCTATTGAAACGCGGTTACTCACACAAAGGCACCAGCATTACCGGACATGGCGCTTTTTCAAGAATGGTCATTCCAATATAATCGATGCGGCCGAGGCACATTTTTTCCGGGAGCTGGTGACAGCCTAATATAATCAGATCCGTGCCCGTATCTCTCGCCATTTTACAGGTCATCAAAGCCGGATCCGCCGGCATACATTTAAATGATACCTTTTCAAAATCGCCCAGCAGCGGTTTTATTTTAGCCGTGTACTGCTCATGGGCATTCGCCATGCTTGTAAGTCGCTGCGGATCATCTTCGGCCAACTCTCCCAGGGTAAAATCAAGGGCATGAAAGATCAGCAGTTCGGCATCATGCGCCTGGGCAAGTTCAACTCCCTTTATCAGCGCAAATTCGGATGCCGCCCCGAATTTTAGAGCCATCAAAATTTGGTTAAACATTGCGGCCTCCTATACGGCTGAGCCTTTAAACGGACTAAACGCATAAATAAACTATCGAAGTAAAGGCTGTAACACAAAGATCTCGGCTGGAAATGCATTTGGTATGTTTAAGAGAAATAAGCGGTCAACCGTAGAGCAAGAATAGGTCAGGAAAATCTGAAGGCGGTCAAATCAACGTTCAGGATGCGCTTGGGCAGTGTTTGTCGAAGTGCCTCACAGAGTGGCAACACCCTGGAGGCGTTGGCACAGCAACTTCAGGTAATGTCTTTTCATTGGCCGAATCCTAAAGTAAAGTTGTATTGTCCGTTCAACTGATGTATGCTTCGATTGTCACTATGTATTTATAGCGAGTCGTACCCGCGGCAGTCAAACTGTTTTTCGATTTCCTTGACTGGAACGCTAATTGGTATCTAAGTGCTTTCCCATCCGTTCAATGTGAAGGAGATTCAATTGGAGGAACGCAAACGACTGCAAATTGAATTGGCGCGCTTAAAAAGCGAAAAGGCCGCCCTCCAGGCACAAAGCAAGCTTTTGGAAAATTTTGTTTCTCTGGCGCGATCTACCGGTAAAGTAGAAAAACTGATTTCCATTTTGCAGCAAACACTGGAAGTTTTCGTGGGTCTGACCGGCGCCGAAAAGGGAAGTCTTTTTTTACTCGATCGCAATGGTGCGGTCATCGAGAGCATTCTGACCCGCGCAGATGCGACACCGGAGCAGCGCTCGCAGCTCATCGGCCGGGTCTTGGATAAAGGCCTGGCCGGTTGGGTCCGAGAGCATCGCCGCGTAGGCTTAATTGAAGATACGCAAGCAGACGATCGCTGGCTGGACCTGCCGGATCAGCCCTATACCGCTCGATCTGCTCTGGCGGTTCCGATCCTCAGGGATGAAAAACTTTTGGGACTGCTGACCCTGTTGCATGCCCAAACTGGCCATTTCAACCGGGAAACAGCCGAATTGATGGAATTGACGGCCGGTCAAATTGCCATTGCACTTGAAAATGCACGCCTTTACGCTAAATTAGAAAAATCTTACCACTCCCTCACACGTGCCAAAGAGAAAATTGAAAACTATTCAAATGCCTTAAATGCCGAGCTTGAAAAGGGCAAGAAGATTCAGCGCGATTTTTTACCGAATCAAGTGCCCCAGGTCCCTGGCTGGGAAATCAGTACCTGTTTTCACCCGGCGTACCAGGTGTCCGGAGATTTCTATGACGCCTTTTTACTGCCGGGAAATTTTATCGGGTTGGTTATCGCAGATGTCTGCGATAAAGGCGTAGGGTCAGCCCTTTACATGGCGTTGTTTCGCAGTTTGGTGCGGGTTTTTTCCGGTCAGATCCGTCTCGGTGGCTGGTCATCGGCCCACAGCCTAAAGACGGAAACCAGCGACGAAAAGGCCGATCTCAATCAAATGCTGCAGGCTGTATCTCTGACCAATGACTACATTTCATTGGAACACGGTCATGAGTCCATGTTCGCGACACTTTTTTTTGGCGTACTGAATCCAAGCACTGGTGATCTTAGCTATATTAATGGTGGTCATGAACCCCTCTATATTATTGGACGCCCGGGTATCAAAGAGACCTTAAGTTCCGCAGGACCCGCTATCGGCCTTATTCCCGGTGCAAAATTTGAGATTCAACACTCTAGAATTGAACCCGGCGATATTTTGATCGGGTATACCGATGGGGTGACCGAAGCTCTCTCACCCCGTCAGACACAGTATTCCAAAGAAAAATTCCGCGCAGTGCTGGAGCCCTGCCCTTCTTCGGCAACAGAATTGATCGATCGAATCAAAACCGATTTATTTGATCACATCGACAATGCACCCCAATTTGATGACATCACCATGATTGCCGTCCACCGCCAATCCAACCCATGAGCCGCTACTTCGAAATTCAAAACCAAGCACTGCGTATCGGAAATGGTAGATCGTTTCTTAACCTGGAATAATGGAATGGTGGAGTGATGGAATAATGGTATAAACATGATTGTAAATCATGAAGTTTTTTCCATCTATCCCAATAATCCATTTTTCCAGTATTCTGGGGTTGCTTTTTGCTAAAAACCGGTAGTCAAACCGCCCTATTGGGATAAAAAAAAGCCCTCAGCACGGCAGCGGCAATTCAGCAGTTTTGCCATGCCGGTTTTTCTTTATTCAAAAAGGCCTTGATTCCATTTTGGGCATCAACGGCTTCCAGATTCATGGTAATGGTGTGTTTGGCATAGTGCATAGCGTTGTTGTCGGTCTGGTCTACCTGGGCATAAAAGCCCTGTTTACCGATGGCCAGCACGAAACGGCTGGCCTCGGCGATTTGATTGGCCAGATCTTCCGTCTCTGTCGCTAAACGCTCCGGCGCAACCACCCGGTTGACCAAACCCAGATCTTTGGCCTCTGCGGCTGAAAAAAACCGTCCGGTCAGCAGCATTTCCATGGCGGCTTTGCGTCCAATAGCCCGGGTTATGGCCACCATGGGCGTGGTGCAAAACAGCCCGATTTTAACGCCGGGAGTGGCAAACTGGGCATCTTCAGATGCGATCGCCAAATCACACCAGGCGACCAGCTGACATCCGGCAGCAGTAGCAATCCCCTGAACCTGGGCAATCACCGGTTGCGGCATATCATGAATCATCTGCATCATTTGTGTGCATCGATCAAATATACGCTTGTAGTCTTTGACGCCCCTACCGACCATTTCTTTCAGATAGTGCCCAGCGCAGAAATGTTTGCCTGCCGCTTGAATGATGACGACTTTAATGGATTCATCTTCGGAAACCATCTGTAGCACCGTCATGATTTCGCCGATCATCCGTTCGGATAGGGCATTGATTTTTTCCGGATTGTTTAACGTCAAAATAGCAAGCGATTCTTGGGTCGTGTACAATACTTCTTCAAATGCCATGCTTTTGCTCCTTTGCAATTGCGGATAAAGGTTTTCTGTTGTTCATATTCGAGTATTCGGGTGACGTCAAGCTGATTACACAGAGCGGTTTGGCAGGGCGTCGCCTGGGGTGGAATCTGAGAAAAAAGATCACCCCAAGCTTCAGAGGAGCTTGAGGTGATCATAGATGCTTGCGTTTGCTATGGCGCGTTCGATGAAGCGGCTTTCCGATGGCAAATCCGTTTATGAGAGACTGCGTTCGGGCGACTTAAATCTTGCCGGACCTGCCATCATCACAGGGTTCTTCAAAATCATCAAACCGGGAATGCTCGGCTGTCGAACTTAAACCACAGGCCTTTAATTCTTCAGCCGATTGCATGTCCTTACCACAGCACTCAGGTACCTTGGATTCCTTGCTGCTGATTTCAACTGTGCTTCCGCAATTGCCACATTCATATACCTGCACGTCTGACATATATTCCTCCTTAATGTTCCGAAATAATCATCAGGTATCGATTAAACTGTTTTGCGTAAAATAATAAATTAAACCATGGGTGTCAACCCGGGCGATGATCGTGGTTGACCTGTAAACCTGTCAGCCGATAATTCCGACGACCGCTCCGGTCATGCAAGTTGCCAGCGTACCGGCAACAATGGATCGCAGACCCAGCGCAACGATTTCAGGGCGACGAGTGGGGGCCATCGTCCCCAGCCCACCGATCATAATCCCGAGACTGCCCGGATTGGCAAACCCGCACATGGCATACGTCATGATCAAAAGGCTTTTGGGGCTCAATGCATCCGGAGAAAGGCGGCTTAATTCTAGATAGGCCAACAGTTCGTTCAAAATCGTTTTGGTTCCCATCAACGCACCTGCGGTGAACGCTTCACTCCAGGGAACCCCCATCAACCAGACAATGGGCGCCATCACAATACCCAGTGTGCGTTGCAGGGTCAGCGGTGCGCCGCCGATGTCGGGCAAAAGGCCGAACATTAGATTGACCAGATACACCAGCGCAACCAGTACAACCAGCATGGCAATGATATTCAGCAGTAATTCAAGGCCCTGCAAGGTACCTTTGGTGATGGCATCCATCGAACTGGATGCCGGATCTGCAGCGCTTAATTTTCCGCCGGTCGGTGTTCCGGTTTCCGGAACCATAATCTTAGCAATGGTAACAGCCGCCGGCACGCTGATAATGGAGGCCGTTAGAATATGACCCATGACATCCGGGATTTTGTCGCTTAAAATACTAGCGTACAGCACCATAACGGTTCCCGCAATGGTCGCCATGCCGCAGGTCATCAGGGTGAAGATCTCGCTACGGGTCATATTTTGGAGATAAGGCCGGATGAAAAGCGGCGATTCGACCATACCAACGAATATATTGGCTGAAACGCCCAGACCTTCAGCCCCCCCCACCCGCATTGTTTTTTGCAAGGCCCATGAAAAAGCGCGGACCACGAGCGGCAAGACCTTCCAGTAAAACAACAGGGCCGACAATGCGCTCATCAGCAACACCAGCGGTAGCGCTCTGAATGCTAAAATGAAGCTGGCACCCGGAAATGATTCCTTAAAAGGCAACGGTCCACCCCCTAAATAACCAAACACAAAAGATGTGCCCTCGTTGGTTGCGGCCTGCAATGACAATACGAACCGATTCAACAACAGGAAAAATTCCCTGAAAACCGAAAGCTTTAGTAAAATAAGCCCAACGGCCAGTTGAATGACGATGCCAATAAGCGGAATCAGGAGGCTGACTTGTCTGCGATTTTCGCTCAGGCACCAGGCAATGCCTGCGAAGAACAATAATCCTGCGATACTCTGGATGATCATGATTTAATCCTTTCAAAAAATATCACAGAAGAAAAGGATCTCAATCGTTCAAAAGCAATGTCGTAATGAATCTTGAATAATCCAGGTAGGTTTGCCGGATGAATGTCTCGATTGTTGTAGATCGGCAGCATAACAGACCGTCAACAGGATGTCCATACCGAAAACCCGGCATGAGCAAATCATTATCCGGTAAGCGGGCCTTATGGCTTGACAATCTACTGTGGTTCACCCATAAAAGCCCTATGCTCTTAATAGTGAAAACAATGGCCGGTCTCACGGCTTGCTATTGCTTGTATTGTATTTTTGTTTTTCTTGTGCAGCGATCCATTTTGTTTCCGCGCAACCAAATTCCGACCCCCTCCCCTACCGAAGCCGCTGACACCATCCCGGGCCTTCAGAGAAGATGGCTCAAGATCTCCGGCGGTCAGGTCGAAGCCTGGTTTCTTGCCCCTCCGACAGGCCCAGAGCCCCTGCCGGCGCCGGCTGTAATTTTTGCGCATGGCAATGGTGAGCTTATTGATTACTGGCCGGAGATGCTCCATAACTTCAGCCGCTTGGGAATCGGGCTGTTGCTGGTCGAATATCCCGGATATGGCCGTTCCGGCGGCATACCGACACAAGCTACCATCACGCAAACATTTGTGAGCGCTTATGACACATTGGTATCTTACAAAGAAGTGGATCCAAAGCGAATTATTCTGTTCGGACGGTCTGTCGGAGGCGGGGCGGTTTGCGCACTGACGTTAAAAAGACCTGCGGCGGCATTGATCCTCATGTCGACCTTTACCAGCGTGCGATCCATGGCATCAAAGTTTCTGGTCCCGCCCTTTCTGATCCGGGACCCGTTTGACAATTTAAAGGCTGTGCAACAATACCGAGGGCCGCTGCTCATAATGCATGGGCGCCATGACCGCATAGTTCCGTTTGCGAACAGCGTCAAATTACACCGGGCCGCTCATAACAGCACCTTTATTGCCTATGATGCCGGACACAATGACTGTCCGCCCGACTGGCAGCAATTCTGGAAGGATGTCGCAGAATTTTTTGCAAACGCGGCAGTTGGTTAAGTCGATTTTCAAGTACTTAAAGATGTGCTCATCAGTTGCACCAGACCAAACAGTCATTTTTGACCGATGACAATCATGCGATTGTTCATAAATCCGTAATCACCATCTGTCGCATGGGGAGCAAATTGGGTGTGGATATTGATATTGCTAAATCCGCTTTCCGCCAGCAAATTTGATATATCAGCGGTATCATAAATGCGAATAGCATAGCTTTGATCGCGAATGAGACCATCGGTTTTGCTCATAACAATTTCACGTGCACAGATATAGGGTTCCTGGATTTCTCGCTGCCGGCAGACAATAACGCCGTCGCCGATTTCATGCCATGCATTGGGACGAAATGAAGACCGAATAGCCTTGCCATCAGCCACATCCAGCAGAATCCAACCTCCGTCCCGCAAAACCCGATACGCTTCAGAAACAATCTTGGCGTCGGCGTCCTTTTCTTGAACATATCCCAATGAATTGCCCATGATAATCACATGATCATAGCTTCCGGGCGCAATGTCTGTCTGCCGCGCATCCCTGCAGATGAATTTGATCTCAAGATTGTTTTTACCGGCATTGGTTTTGGCAATATTGATTAACGTCTCAGAATAGTCCAGGAGGGTGCAAGCCGTAAACCCTCGTCGGCTGAGCTCTAAGCTGTGACGGCCGTGACCGCCGCAGAGATCCAGGATGGTATGGCCGTCCTGAATCGGGAGCAACCGGCAAATCAGATCGACTTCCCGGGCCGTAATTTGAGGATCACAAACCGAGCGCGCGTCGGTTAACAGATAAACTTCGTCAAACAACGTCTTCCACCAGGCCGGGTCAACCTTTATGCTCATGGTCTCCCTCCCCTGCTGTTGGTGTGTTTATCCGCCAATCTGCAGGCTGCACTTAGATTCTTGGTATGAGGTGTTCATAAAAAATTTGGTGTCAGGTGTCAGATTTCGAGTGTCAGGTCCCACATGTCACAGGACGGAGATCAGACGACAGAGGACAGAAAAATTGCAGTTTTGACTTGAGATTTACAATCTATTTTTCGTTTTCCGCACTCTGACTTCTGACATCTGCCATCTGTTTTCAGGCATCCGGTGCAGCACCAAAGTTAAACAAGCCATCCGATGCGATTATGGCTGCAGAGCCTCTCCAGGGTTGCAATCGAGCGATATCAAGCTCCTCAGGTTCAATTTTGACCAGCTCGTCCAATTCCCCCGCCAGCCACATCTTTTCCAACAACAAGCAATCCTTCCATAATTTATGGCCGTAATCCGCCACAGCCTTCAGTTGCTCCCCGGTGATCACCCGCGGACGGAGTGCGACCCGTATCGGCCCCAGCAGATAGGTAAAGGCCATTTCCGTCGCCATTTGATTCCGATCCGCAATAATTTGCTTCAAATCGCCGCTATCCATGGCCAAAATGGCTTCATTCATCTGTGCGACCGCGTCGTGCACACTTATTGGAGAGCGCAACAAGGCCAAAGGCTGAAACCCGCCACCACTGCCGACATTCGTCGGCACACCCCCGAAACGACCCACAAAACCCAGCAATCCCTCGGGGCCCACCAGACAGCGAAAATCGGTCTGAACGCGTTCAAGCGCAATGGTATCATTTTCCAGATAAGGGATTTCCTCGGCCCACAGTGGTAGCGGAATTTTTTCCTGTACGATATAATTCTCCTCGCGCAATGCCAGATCAATGGCTTCATCGATATCGGTATTCACCGTGCCGACGCGAACACCATGACCGGAGTAGCCCCTTTCGGGTTTGAGTACCAGCGAATTCCAGTTGTCCCGGGTCCAGGTGATCAGATCGTCGATCGGGCTGCCGTTGGGACCTTCGGTCTTGCGGGGATAGAATTGCCGGGTCCACGGCGTGCGTGCGACGATCTCTCTGTGAAAGCGCTCCGTCTGTTTGCCGCTAATCAGTTCAAACATGCTTTTCACGTTAAACGGTTCGGTGCCACGCGGATTGATCACGCGCTGCTCTTTGACAGCCTGCAGGACAGGGGTTAAATCGTGTTTGCGATGCAGTGACAGCAAAACATCTGTATTAAAATCCATAAATATGATGGATACCGGCTGACCTTGCCAGCAAACCCTACCGTTTTTAAGCTCCAGTTCCTGCGGTGCCATCAACGCACCGGTAATTCCTTCTGCTGTACTCAAACGTTCGGCCAGATTGCGGTTTTCGGTAACGTCCTCCAAAGTTTCTTCTTCTGCGACGACGGCAATCAGACCCGGGTTGCTGCTGGCGCGGGCCGCGTGAGCCGAAATCAGCATGTCTGCGAAACCATCCACCGGAAAAAAGAAGGGGTGGTCAAAATCCAGGTCTAGTTCAAAATTTAGAATCCGGGACAGCTTTTGCCACACGGCCTTGCCGATGATTTGGGTGGTTTTCTGATAGTCCCATCCCCCGGGGCTACCGAGATTCCATTCCGAGTGATATCCTTGA
>JASFIV010000094.1:0-14825 GCA_050122475.1 Desulfobacterales bacterium
TGATCGGTTGGCGCTGCGGATCGCTCGACGATATCAGGGATGTCCAGCTGTTGAAGATCGATGCTTTCGCGCGTCATTCCGATTTCTTTGTTGGAAGCCAAAAAAACCGGACAGCGAAATTCTTCAGCTAGATTGAAGGCGTGCAGGGTTAATGTATAGCAATCTTTCACATCTACCGGTGCCAGGACAACAACCGGCAGCCCCCCGCTGTTGCCCCAGCGTAAAAAATTGATATCGCCATCAGCTCCCCGGGTGGCCGAACCCGTAGAGGGGCCCAGCCGCTGGACGTCCACGATTACAATCGGTATTTCACTGCCGATCGCAAATGACAGGTTTTCGCTGTACAGACTGATACCCGGGCCTGAAGTAGCGGTCATGACTTTCATCCCGGCCATAGATGCGCCCAGGCAAAATCCAATGGAGGCAATTTCATCCTCTCCCTGCAGGCATATGCCGCCAAGGGGCGGCAGCAAGTTGAGCATGCTGTGATAAATAGTGGTCGCCGGTGTAATCGGATAACCGGCGAAAAATCGGCAGCCAGCTGCAACGGCCCCGCGGGCGATTGCTTCATTGCCTTCTAGTAAGCTGTAAGCCATCAGCACTCCTCTGGAAGTCGTCTCAAAAATGCATCTAACGCCCAAGGGCTGTGTTTCCCCGATAAATCGGGATCACACATCTAATTTTATGAGGATTAAGGTGTGCGTAAAACCGATTCAAAATGCTCGAATACTAACGTGTATACTCCACTTTTGAATCGGTTTTCGCCTTGCTTTGTTGAACACCTTAATGTTTTTAAGATCAGATGTGAAATCCCGCATTCATGCGGGGGACGTAATTTACTATTTTTGAAACGACTTCGAGTTTATATGAATTTAACACCGGTAAAATTGATGGGCAAGGGCTTATTTTAGAATCTCACTACCTAAGGGCGGGATTACGATCCGAGCGGAATTGAGAAATGGTATTTCACAGAAAAACCAATCGACCATGGCCCTTGGACAACCGGCAAACCGCATTAAATGACCTGAGTTTTGTACAAGCCTCCGGCTTGCCCAAAGGGTGAAAATTAATGAGATAAAATGATTTTCATCCATATATCTGAGCGGTTTTTTTACTTACTTCGCTGGTCTTCTTAACCTGTTCACATTTAAATTAACGACCATTTCTCATTAATTTTCATACAAATCACATTTTAAAGGATCTGCGGGAGGGCGGCGGCTTATTTTTTCCACCGATTTTAAAGCTCCAGCTGGGTCTTGTTTGAGCGCTTACCTTCTCCTGCCACGGGTACCGAATGCGGGTATGAAAGGAAACTTCCAGGGCATCGACCAGCGCACGCACAATCTTGGATATATCCCGAGTCGTTAAATCACACTGGCTGAACTGTCCGTCTGCGATACGTTTGCCGACGATGAGCTGGACCATTTTAGCCAGTTTGAGGCGAGTGGGATCCTGCATTGTGCGGGATGCGGCTTCAACCGAATCGACGATCATCAGAATGGCCGCTTCAGCAGTCTGGGGCTTGGGGCCCGGATACCTGAAATCGAGCTCATCCAAGGTTTCCCGGGGTTGTTCTTTGGTCGCCAGATTAAAAAAGTATTCCATCAACTGCGTTCCGTGGTGCTGAACGAGCAAATCCACGACGGGTCTGGGCAGGCCGGCGGCCATCGCAATTTTGATGCCGCTTTTTACATGATTGATGATCAATTCGGTGCTTTCCCAGGGATCCAACAAGTCATGTGGATTCGGACTGTTGAATTGGTTCTCAATAAAATTTTTGGGTGCTTCCATTTTGCCAATATCGTGGTAGTAAGCGCCAATACGCAAAAGCAGTGAATTGGCGCCGATGGCTTCACCGACAACCTGCGCCAAATGGGCTGCGGTCATGGAATGCTGGTAGGTGCCAGGCGCGTTTTGCTGCAATTTTTTCAACAACGGATGCTGCAGATCCGTGTAACGATTGAGTTTAAAAGTGGAAGCCGTATCCCAGCTGATTTCAAGCAGTGGCAACAATAACAGGGAAAGAGGTCCGGCGACCAGTCCCCCGGCAAAAGCCCAGCCGATACGTTGCATCAAACCAGTATTGAACGACTCAGCCTGAAGCAGGGCGCTGATATTGAGCTGATTGGATGTTGCCGGAAAGACCGCCTGCCAATCCAGACTGAGTGCCATTACACTCAGTGCATTAACCAGGCCCACGATCACAGACGGCAATACGATCTGCCAACGCTTCTGAATATTGGCAGACACTAGCGTGGCAGCCAATCCGCCGAAAATAAGGTAAAGCACGATCGTATATTGAGGGCCGGCAAACAAGCTGACCAAAATGGCGCCCACCATGGTAGTGCCGGTGGCGGTCAGCTTTCCATGATTTAATGAGATGACCATCAAGGGTAAAAACGCAAAGGGAATAAAGTAGATCGGCAACGGGGTAAACAGCAGGCATCCTTTTAGAACGCAAACGCATAGAATCAACAATGAAACCAGGGGGCGCTGCGGCGGCTCTTTGCGCGATCCACTGGTCAGCACTTTTGAAAGAAACAAAATATAAAATATGATCATAAATAAAACCGTAAACACCACCCAGGGGGCGTTTCGGTAAATTTTTTGAACCTGCTGCTGCTGATAGGCCTCTAGCAGCAGTACATCTTCCTCGCTGAATACCTTGCGAAATGGAACCAGAATTTCTCCGGCCTGAAAGGTAAGGGTTTCAGTCGGATACTGACGATGAATCTTATCCAACCGGCGATCATTTTCTTTTTGGTCGTAAATCAGATTGGGCAGCAGGGTGGTCTGTGATATTTTTAAAACTGGGTTCAGGATGGATTCATCCACCTGCCAGAAAACCTCCTGAACTTTTTGCAGCAGCGTCAGTCGGGCTGTTTGAAGGGATGTCAGTTCGTCAACGGCGGTAACCGCCGGAGAGGCAAGTGCGGGATCATGAATTTCGATGGCATTTTTACCTTTTAAATTATTGGGATCATCCAGGATTTTATTTTGAAGAATGGATTCTTCAACGGTTAAAATGCCTTTCAGTAATTTTCTCAGATCCCGGTATTTGAGCACTCTGGACATTGTTTTAGCAGATACATCAACACCGAATTCAGAATTGATCATTAACACCAATTCATCGACGCGATTCTTTTTGCGGGCCTGATAGGCTAATAATTCTTTGCTCAAGAACTGCATTTTTTTCTTGGATGCATTGACGCGTTCCGGAACGTAATTAAAAACGGGGACAAATTGGGAAAGCGCCTGGATACGTTTTGAGCTCAGCGCTTTTTTTTGATCAAACGTAAAGGGCTGACGGGCCCGAATGGTCAGCGAGGCTGTTTTTCCGGATTGAGGCGGCTTAATCGCCAGATAAATGTTTTCCACAAAGCAGGCAAAAATCGTTAAGACGATCAAGGTGATTGTTAACAGAAATTTCATAACAAAATTGGATATCAACGGGCGATCCATACCTTCTACCATTGAATTTCTGATTTCGGTAAACGCTAACAGCTTAGCACTAATTGGGCCCCTATCATATAAAGCCGAACAATCGGAGTCAATCAAATCCGTCTTTGGCCCTTAATTTTTCAGCATAATTGCCGATATAATTTATATGGAATCTGGGATGACGTGAAATCAACTTTGGGGCATTTCCATAAGGCCCTGTAATTGTATATACTTTGAACGATTCTTGACTTTTGAAGGTCTTTCTGAGATAATATACTGTAATAACTTGATGATTTTGTCATCCGGCAACGGCTAAATTGACCGGCTTAGGGTTACATTTTCACTGACGATCAGACCGCATACCCCTGCAGCGATCACCGAACGCGTTATTGACATCGTCGGGATAGATGTGAAACGGCTGAGAGCGGATCAACAGGAGGGCTACAATGCTGGGTAGGACATTTGCCCGTTTTAAAAAACAAAAGAAGAATGATACACCTGCAGCGGCCTCAGCGAATCTAAAAGGCGCCAGCAGGCCCGTTGGCCAGCTCGCAAAAATTTTGAGTGCGTCGGGAAGGGTTAGCCTGGCTTCTTTGCGGAAGATGGCTAGCGAAGATAACGCCAATTCGTTTGTGAATTTTGTGCGGCGTCCGGTGCTCGTCGGCTCTGCGGTCAAAGCCGGTATAATATCCAGTCAATCTGGAATGGCCAGTGATGAATTGAACAGTACCCAAATATTTGAGCCTTCCAAAAGTATGGGCAGTTCCATATCCGCCTCTGAGAGCCTAAAACATGCGGTTTACCCGCTGGTCAAAGGTGAGTATCCGGCAACACCCCGTGGCAGCTTTTATATCGGGCGCATCAATGGCAACGACATGATAATGCCCGATTATGCGATATCCAAGCGCCACGCCATTATCGATATTGAAGATGGCACCTATTACCTGCGCGATGCCGGGTCCACTAACGGCACCAAAATAAACGGCACAAGACTGGGTAAAAAGCGCGTCAAGCTCAAAGATAAAGATGTTATCGGCTTCGCCCGATACGAATTTACATTTCTCTATCCCAAATCCCTCTACAAGATGTTGCGCGAGATCAAGGCCTAAACGCCAAGTTGAACAAGCCGCATTGAGACCGATGATACAGTTTGCGGACAGGCTACCTGGCGGTCTTATTGCGTGCGGCTAGACCTTCAGTTCCTCTTTAACGGCCCGCCCGAATTTTTCAATCAAATACGGCTTTTTTATGTATTTTCCGGCCCCGATCCGCTGGGCTTCTTTGACCCTTTCCGATTCCGAGTATCCACTGGCAATAATGGTTCTTTGGCCGGGACGAATTTGTAATATTTTTTGATACGTTTCAAGGCCATCGATACCCGGGTCCATGATCATATCCAGCACGATTAAATCCACTGTATGATTGACCAGGTATTCGACCGCCGCCTCACCGCTGTCCACGGTCGTTACTCGATATCCCAATTTTTCCAGCATCTCAGAGGCAATTTGTCGCTGCTCGGCAATATCATCAATGACCAGGATCGATTCCCCTTTGCCCTCAATCGCTTTGAGATCGAATAAATCGGGGTCGCGATCCAATTCCTGCCGTGTGACCGGAAAATAGAGGGTGATGGCCGTGCCTTCGCCCTCCTGACTTTTAATATCAATATAGCCTCTGTGGTCTTTGACCGTCCCCCAGACAACTGCCATACCCAACCCGGTACCACTGCGGCCCATACTTTTTTTGGTATAAAACGGTTCAAATATGCGCTCTATATCTTCAGGAGAAATACCAATTCCGGTATCTTTTACAGTCAACGTAACGTAATCGCCTTTTCCAATATCATCGAAGGCGTTCAGCTGTTTGTCCTCATGGCGGTTTTCACTGCGAATCGATATTTTTCCGCCATCGGGCATCGCTTCTGCTGCATTGGACACCAGATTCATTATGGTTTTAGACAAATGAACCGGCGAGCCCAGAATATTCAACAGATTGGCGTCCAGTTGGTGCGACACCTTTACATCAGGATGGTCGAGCAGCAGTCTTTCATATTCGGGGCTAAGCAAATATTCTGAAATAGTGCTGTTTAAATTAACGACTTCTGTGGCCGCCACACCTCGGCGGGCCAATGTCAAAAGATCCTGTACGATGGCCGCTGCCTTTTCACCGGATTTTTGAATGGTCAATATCGGTTTGATCAGCGGGCTGTCCTCGTCCAAATCCATTAATATCAGTTCCGGATAGCTGACGATGCCGGATAATATATTGTTCAGATCATGGGCAACACCACCGGCCAGTGTACCGATGGCTTCCATTTTCTGGGCGCGTTGCAGCTGGGCCTGCAAATCCTTTTTTTCGATATCGGCCAGTTTGAGCTCTGTGATATCGTTGCCGATACACAAAATTTCCCTAAATTGCCCTTCAGCATTAAAAATCGGTTTGTAGGTCCAGGCAATCCAGACGCGTTCTTTGTTTCTCAGTTCGGTCTCGTTTTCACTGACCAGTGGCCGATCCGGATCCTTTTGCAGAACATGGATCCAATTTGCAAAATCCTGACGTGTTGTCCTGCTTTTCGGCCACATAATTTCGGCGGCATCCCTTTCAAAGAACTCGGTTTCGGTATAGCCAAAAAAGCGTTGCGCAAATTTATTGGAAAAGTTAATGCGGCCCTGGGTGTTTATTCGCAGGATGATACTATTGGCGGTTTCAACCAGCTCCCGATATTTATTTTCGCTCTGCTCCAGTCTTTTAAAGGACATAGCATTCATGATGCTGGTGGCCAGCTGGGATGTTACACCCATTAAAAGATTTACATCGCTTTGTCGCAATGGTGTTTTGGATTTGATATTGTCGACCGCCAATATTCCCAGCGTTTCTTGCTCATAAACGATGGGGACGCATATCACTGACTGACCGCCCATGCGTTTGGCAAATTCGAGACTTCGCGGAGATAGCGTGTCTTCGATTTCGCCGATATCGTTGATCAAACGCGGTTTGCCCTCCCGCATGGCTTGCACAAACAATCCTTTTGATTCGGGGTTATTCAAATTAAATTTGAGGCGACTTAAAAATTTTTCCTGTTCAATCGTATGGCCGTATCCGGCGCTGAAACATAAACGGGACTTGTCCTCGTTTGCCAGCATAATCATGCCGCGGTCAAAATGAAGACGCTTTTCCATAACTCTGACGACACTTTTGAGCAGCTCGTCAACCGCCAGTATTTTGGAGGCGACCTGACCGATTTCCTGAATCAGCAAGGTGTTGTTGTAGCGGATGTTACTTTCCAGAATATGATCTTCGGCGGCCAATTTCTGGGTTTCAACAGTATGAATCAGCTCTTGTTTTTCATGATATTCCGCGTAAAATGAAATAGCTATAGTCACCAAAGCAAAAACCAACAGCGTAATGCCCCAGGCCAAAGGGGCCATAAACCAGAAAAGGAGCAAGGCCAAAGGGGCAGCCAGGAATAGAAAATAGTTGCGGATGCGCTTCCAAACAAGTGAAGGCGTTTTTTCCCATGTGACCACATAACGACAGTGCGCATTCCCATTGTGGAGGCATTCAGGATGATCCACCCGGGCAAATTTTTCAGTAAACAGCTTTGCCATCGACTCAAAGGTGCCGGCCCGGTTCTCACACTGATGCGGTTTCTCGTCAACACCCGGTTTGGGTTTAGAAATAATTTCAACCGAAGTGGGTCCTATCTTTTTGACTTTGATGGCAGCGCCGCGGCTAAATAGCGGATAATATTTTTCAATAAGCAGGTAGCCGGCTGTAGGACTCATTAAGCCAATCATTAATTGTTTAGCTGCACCTAAACCACCAGATGATGCTGCGTAACGCCCCACCGCCCTGGAAATGTTTGAATCACCTGTTTTCTGCGATACGATTTGATGAAAAGAATCGATTTGTTGCTGATTGAACCAATGGGCCGGATCCTCTACCTCATAACGGGTCATTTTGGCGTAGTCTAATACCGCATCAATGCCGACGTCAGGATAATTTTTGCTGATGTACTCCAAATAATTTTTTATCAAACGACTGCTGTATAATGGTGTTTGTTCGTTCATGCCGTCAACTCGTTAATTTTCACGCAAGATTCAGGTAATATTTTACCCGATTTTAGCCCGGCAATACAATACTAAAGAATTATTTGCAATGATTGCATGGAGATATTGTTAACGTGGAGGTTCATCCAGGCGGGCGCACAATCTTAGAAGCCGGCACCAGGTGAACCTGTTTTTGTAGATCAGGCAGCATTTCCTGGAATATCTTTAAAGTTGTTGCATGCGGATGCAGAATGCCCACAGCCTGGCCGTTGTGCCTGGCAATCCGGATTAGTTCTTTTATTTGCTTGCGGATAAAATCCGGGGTCGGATAATGGTCGATGAAAACATCACGCTGGGCGAAAGGGATCTGAAATAGGCGTGCCGATGGCTCACACAAAGATTCCGCCGATGTGCGGCTATCAATAAAATAAAGGCCCCGTTGCTTTAAAACCGAAAATATTTGATATAGCTGGGTCGATTCCGCAGTCAGCCTGGAACCCATATGGTTATTGACGCCTTTAACATTCGGCAGAGCGCTGAGGTTTTCATCAAGCTGGGCGATCAATTCATCAGCCGACATCGATACCAACAGCGTTCCAGGGCCGGGATCGACGTCGGGATACTCATTCGGCTCCATGGGCAGGTGCAGCATAACTTCCAGCCCCTTTGATTCTGCGAGCCGGACGATTTTTTGTTGAAAAGGGCTATGGGGCAGAATCGAAAATGTCAGAGGCACATTTAACTGGGCAAATTTTTTGGCAATTTGTTTATCATAACCTAAATCATCGATGATCAGCGCCACCGATGGTAAGGATTTACCTGTCCCCGGTTTTGGAATGGGTTGTGGAATTTTCTTTTTAACCGCTGTTCTGGCGGGCGGGAGTGTCTTTTTGGGATAAATTTCATAGGTCGGTTTTTGTTTTACCACCGGCGCCTTGGCTGGCGGTGATTTGGTTGCCGTTGACGGCGGGGCGGTGGTTTTAGGTGGGGCCAGGACATACAGCAATACACCAATTGCGACGACCCCCAGTGCCAGAATGGTCAGGCCGGTCAGCGCCCTTAACAGCGGACTTTTAACTGAAGATTTTTTCCGTGGCTTTTTTGATCGTCGTTTTTTGCGGGTTGGTTTTCGTTTAGCCATTTAAACGTTATTGTCAGCAGCGCTGAAATCCATTAACTATTTGAGGGATTGGGAAATTTTTCATGCAAACGCTTATAAGGAGCGCCCTAAATGATCGCTCGCGAATACCGCGCATTGTTTGAGTGCATTTGGGATCGTTGAAAAAAAACAGGGATCAGCAGGGTGCTGCAGATTGCTGAAACGCGCAAATTTTTATTTAGCTTATGATAATGCCTTTTTGCTGTTTTTAATGCTAAGAGCCCTTACGCACGAGTTTGCGCGGATTTCGCGAGTGATTATTCAGGGCGCAGCTCAATCGGAAAAACTCTCCGACCCTTCAACCATTTAAGCTTTTAAAGATGTCATAGCTGTTCAGGATTTCGAGCGCACGGACAACCTGATTATCGGTCATGAGCCGATCGCGATCCAACGGGCCGACTCTAAACTGCATTTCTTGATTTTGATTTTCGTCACTTTGTTTCTTATCTTTTTCAGGTTCGGCTTCAAGATGATTTGCCAAATCTTTTTCCTTTAATAAACCTTCTTCTTGGGACTCGGCAGGATCAATGCGTTTATGCTTTAAAACAATATCCGGTTCAATTCCCTTGGCCTGAATGGATCGTCCATTGGGAGTGAAATATCTGGCAATGGTTAATTTTACCCCGGAACCGTCTCGCAATGTCTCTACGGTCTGCACAGAGCCTTTGCCAAAGGAAGTCGTTCCCAGTATCAGCGCCCTTTTTTGGTCTTGTAGCGCACCCGCCACGATTTCAGAAGCGCTGGCGCTGCCACCGTTAATCAACACAACCAGCGGGTAACTGCGAGGATCCGCATCCGGCGTGGCCATATATACTTTTGTATTTTTTTTGTTTCGCCCTTTGATCGATAATATTTTGCCTTCATCCAGGAAAAGATCGGTCACTTGAATGGCTTGATTCAACAGGCCACCGCCGTTGTTTCTTAAATCCAACACAAGCCCTTTGACAGGGACATCAGCGGATTCCATTTCAGTTAAGGCCTCTTCAAGCTCTTTAGTGGTGCTGCCTGAAAATTGTGATAGGCGGATGTAGCCATAGCCCGGTTTGAGCTCGATGGCTTTAACACTAACAATCGGAATAACATCTCGTATCAGCTCAAAATTAAGCGGTTCTTTTTCTCCCTGGCGAACGATCGTCACTTGAACCTTGGTGCCTTTGGGACCTCGCATCATATTGACTGCCTCACGCAGATCTTTCACCTGTTTGCCGTCAACTTTTACAATTCGGTCCTGGGCGATGATTCCGGCTTTATCAGCCGGTGTGTCTTCGATGGGCGAAATGACGGTGACAAATCCATCTCGCATGGTGATATGAATCCCGATACCAGTGAATTTTCCTTTGGTATCAATTTGCAAATCTTCAAATGCTTCCGGTGGCATCAGGGTTGAATGTGGATCCAGGCTATGAAGCATACCTTGGATCGCTTTTTCAATCAGCTCTTTGGATTCGACATTATCCACATATTCTTTTTCAATCAATTCAATGACATCGGCAAATATTTTCAGCCCCTCATAGGATTCATCATTTTTAGCAGCAAGGTCACCGAAAAAACCGGCTCCGATCGTCCATAAAACCACGGCGCTGACCATGATCATCCAAAGCTTAACGTTATGCATCTTTTTTAATCTCATTTATGTACTCCTTGAAAAATGTTCTCTCACAAACGCACCGTGATCACCAAATTTTTTTTTGCCGATCATGGGCAACAGGCTCGGCAGCTTTAGGTGAGATAATCAATCGTTATCATCATTTGGCCTATTCGAGCAACCCCGCAATCGCTTTATAAGCGATAGCATTCATCACAAAAATAGCTAACCCATTTCAATCCATTGCATCGGATCCAACGGTTTGCCATGGTGCCGAACTTCAAAATACAGTTTTGGACCGCTGATAGAGCCGGTGTCTCCAACGGTGGCGATCACTTCCCCGGTTTCAACAAGATCTCCGCTGGATTTAAAGGCTTCCTCGATATGGGCATAGACCGTATAATAGCTGTCTCCATGGTCTATAATAATCATGTTTCCGTATCCTTTAAACCAATCGGCATAAAGGACTTTTCCAGCATAAACGGCCTGAATCGGCTCGCCTCTATCGGTTTGGATCTCAATACCGCTGCGAAAATTTAACACCTGATAGCGGGTATTTTTAAACTTACCGAAAAGACTTACTATTTTACCCTTTACCGGCAGTTTAAGCAAGCCTTTATATGAGCCAAATGATTCACCGGTTTGATATTCATCCGCTACCCCCGGACGATCCCCGATTCCTAAGTTTTTAATCTTTTCATCTAAATCCCGGGCCGCCTGTTTCAAAGATTCGATAGCGGCCAGCTGGGCGGACTTTTCTTTGCGGACATAGGCCAGCAATTGGGAGCGTTTCTTACGCGCACTTGCCATGCGATTGATGTGTTCCCGGTGGGCATCGGCCTGCCGGCGTTTTTTAGTTCGATTCGCCTCCAATTGTGATCGCACAATTTCAAATTCCCGTCGGTTGTTCATCAAATCTTTGACAACTTTTTCGTCCTGGGCCAGAATTTGCTCAATGGCTCTTTTACGCTGGAGCAGCTCTTGCAGATTTTCAGCCGAAGCCAGTGCCTGGAATTTTCCCAGCCTGTTCAGTTTATATAGTGCAACCAAGCGCTTGGCCACATATTGCTCATTGGCTTTTATCTGTTGCGCCAGATTCTCAGCAGACGCCGTTGAATCCGCTATCTTTTTATTGAGGCGTTCGATTTCGCGACTAAGGCCGGCAGTCCGTTTGCGGGAGCGATCTAAATTTCGATCCGTCCGGTTTAACTCTTGAATAATGTCGCTTTCCTTATGGGTAAACTTTTGAATTTTGGCTCTGCCTTTTTCGATTTCGCGACTGATATCCTGAGCCTTTTTTTTGTATTCATCAATCGGCGCTTCCGATTCCTGAGCCATTATCAGGGGGTTAGCTGCAAATATCATAAGGCAGCCCGCCACCAGGCAAAGATTTCGAATCTCCTTGTATTTTTTAGCGAAGCGGTCGTTCATAGAAATCATTTAGCCAAACTTTAGCTTTCTGAATATCCATATAAAAAATTATCACGAAAACACAAAATAGAAAAGGCACGAAAATATTTTTCGTGCACTGGTCTTCAAAGCGTTTTCTGAATACCCTGGGTTTAGCTATACTTTTAAATATTGCTTGAGAGAAATGTAAGAGCCAAACCATCCGACCAGCATGCTGAGCAAAATGATAATCCCCATTATTAGCGGGGACAAAAATCTTATGGTCAACAGGCCGGAAAAAGACCCGGGCTCGATATTGGATCCCATATACCAGTAGGCCGCAAATAAGATCGCCAAACCGATAACCGCACCGGCAGCTCCCTGCATCAGTCCCTGAAAGTAAAATGGAATCTTAATAAAGTGCTCTGCTGCGCCCACCAGCCGCATGATTTCAATTTCGTCCCGTCTGGAATAGATGACCAGGCGGATGGTGTTGGCCACGATAAACACGGCTGCCATAAAAAAAATCCCGCACATGGTATAGCCGGCCAGTGTAAACAAATTGAAAACCTGGCTAAAACGTCCGAGCCACTGCTGCCCGTATTCTACTTCTTGAACCGCATCCAGGGCTTCAATTTGAGTGGCCAGAGCCTCCAGTTTTTCCCAGCTCTGAAATTGGGTGTCTAATTGGGTTTCAAATGCATCGGGCAGCGGGTTTTTATCCAGATTTTCAAAAAGAGATGCCTGTCGTTTCATCTGAGATTTTAATTGTCGCAGCGCGGCTTCTTTTGAGATGAACCGTATGGCTTTAACACCCTCCAGGGATTTGATTTGACGACCCACATCCGGCATCTCTGATGGCACCACATCCGGCTTCATATAGACCATGATCCGCAGCCCCTTTTTCCAGAAATTCATCATATCACTGGTATTGATAAAAAACAGAATAAAGGTGCTGACAATCAGGATGGAGAGCGAAATGGTCAATAGGGTAATGAGGTTTAACAACCGGTTGTTGCGAAAGTCTTCAAGGGCTCTTTTAAAAAATAGAATTAGCATAGTGTTTTTCGATGATGGATGATCCTTCCAATCTCCCCTTTTTTAAATACAGCACGCGTCCCCCGGTCTTGCTGATAAGCGTTTTATCATGCGTTGCGATAATGACAGTAGCGCCCCGGATATGAACGCCATGGAGCAATTTCATAATGGTATCGGCAGAATCGTCATCGAGGCTTCCAGTGGGTTCATCGGCCAATATAATTTTAGGATCTCCGATAATTGCGCGCGCAACAGCAACCCGCTGCTGTTCACCCCCGGACAAACTCAGCGGAAAGGCGGTTTGACGGTCCTCCATGCCGACCAATCGAAGCACACCATTGACTCTTTTGTGAATCAAGCGCCTTTTTTTACCCGCAGCTTCAAGCACCAGCGAAACGTTATCATAAACGGTTCGGTTGGCGATCAGTTTGTAATCCTGAAAGATAATACCGAATTTTCTGCGTAGAAATGGCAAGCGTTTGCGAGGAATGCGGGAAAGATTCATTCCATCGATCAAGACTTGACCTTCTGAAACCGGTTCAGCCAAATACAGCAGCTTGAGCAAAGTGGTTTTTCCTGCTCCGCTGGCGCCGGTCAAAAAAACGAAATCATTTTTAAAAATATCAAGCGTGATATCAATCAGGGCTTTTTTGGTACCGTAATTGCGATGAACATGGAACATCCGGATTATTGAGCGTTTCTCATCTGATTCAATCATTCCATCACTTCCTGCCCCATCGCACGGTAAAGGGTGGCTTTGGCAATCTTAAAATTATAAAGGGCGTTAAAATAATTGGTGAGGGTATCGGATAGCAATGTCTGGGCGTCCAGTACATCGGTCGTGGTGGCCACTTGTTCTTTAAACCGTTCCTGGTTTATACGAAAATTTTCCTTAGCTTGCTCGATGGCTTTTTCAACGGTGATGATATTTTTTTCGCTTTCGCGGGTCCGCAGATAGGCTGTTTTAACCTCCAGTTCTATGTTATCCAGGATTTGCTCCCGGCGATATTGCGCCTGGGAAAGACGGTGTAATTTTTCTCTTACGCCAAAGTGGGTTCGACCCCATTCCCAGAAGTCCCATTCGGCTGTGGCCCGGATATTCCAGCTTTTCGCGTCTGAGATGCCATCTCCACCGCTGACTTCCCAATCGTCACCGGAGCGGATGTACTCTCCTCTTAGATTGACGGAAGGCATGTAATCCTTTTTGGCCAGGCCAACCTCTTTTTCAGCAATTTCAACATCGAGATCGGCTACTGTGATTTCTAGCCGATTATCGGTGGCCGTATTCAGGCAATATTCGAAATCATGCACAAAGGGCGTATAATCAAGGATGTCTTGCAGTTCCACCGGTGCATTAACCCGTCTCCGCATGAGTGTATTGAACTGAGATCTGGCGATCGCCAGATCATTGAGTGCCACAATATGCGCCTGCCGGGCATTGGCCAGGGAGGCCTGGGACTCCAGTAAATCGTTGAGTGGGGACATCCCGACCTCATAAAAATTTTCAGCAACGTCCTTCTGGGCCGCGATCTGGTTGACCCGCTGCTTGGCAACATCCAGCAGTTTCAACGCTTTTAATACCGTGTAAAATGCGTTTTTGGCATCCAGAATCACATCCTGCCGTGTGATCCGTTCGCTAAATTCAGCCGCGTCTAAGCCCATGTCGGCGATTCGATACTGATTAATCAATGAAAACCCTCTGAATATCGGCTGGTTAAATGAGGTCACAAATGTATATTCATCATCGGGGCGTACGATAAAATCTGGGTCGGTCCCTAGTCCGGTCAGCTCCTGGGTTTGTTCCCTGTTGCGATGCACATAATCATAGTTAGCGCTGAGGGTCGGGAAAAACTGAGTGATGCTTGACTTGCGGTTTTCTTGAGCGGCTCTGACTTCTTCCTGGGATTGCTTTAGGTTTAAATTGGCATCGATTGCCATTTTAATTGTATCCGCCAGAGAAAGAACTTTGGGTGGGTCATCAGCAACTGAAACCGCCGGTATGAGCAGGATGGTACCACCAAGCACATATAAAAATAGATTCCGAAGAAACCTGTTTTTCAGCATCATCTGTCATCCTCTATGAAATAAAATACAAAGCATTTTACAGATACGAATTGACCGCCTGCGATTTTACTGTTACACATCTAGGTGAGTTCAGGGAGTG